>NZ_CAMXVC010000057.1 GCF_947252345.1 uncultured Finegoldia sp. | reverse complement strand
GTCAATTATTTCCCATTTTGTTTTTTATCCTTATTTTGTATTTTTATTCTTTAAATTTTTTCGCAAAATTCGTCATAAATTTATTCTCAAATCAAATATTTTTCTGTATTTTTATTCTCGTGAAATTTTTCTTGATTTTTGTTGTTCTTGATTTTTCAGCTTGATTTTTGTGGCTTAACAGCTTTTATTTCTAATATTGTTAGTTTTTTTATTGAATATTTTTCGATTTATTTCATTGTTGAAATATTTTCACAAAAAATACCTCTAAGCTTTTCAAAGTTTGCTTAGAGGTGCAATTTTTTTCTATTCTTGTATTAATTTCTTGCCAGTCAACTTGTACACTTTTTTCGCTCTATTTTTCAGTCTCAAATCGTGTGTAACTGCAATTATCGTAATTTTTTTGTTCAATTCGTCCAACAAATCCAAAAATTGGTCGACGTATTCTTCGTCCAAATTTGCCGTCGGCTCATCCAATATCAAAATTTCCGGCTCGCTAATCAACGCTCGAACAATCATCAGTTTTTTTATTTCTCCTCCGGACAAATTCTTCGCACTGTTTAGTTTCAGAAGTTCTGGCATTTTGTATTTTTCGAGGATTTTTTCGCAATCAAAATCTTTTACGTTCGATATTTCAGCCTTCATTTGCAGATTTTCTCTGATTGTGAGTGCTGGAAATACGATAAGCTCTTGAGGGACAAACGAGATTTTATTTGAGCGAAGTTGAGATATTTCCTCGTCTGATAGGTCTTTAATTTCCTTGGAAAATATTTTGACTTCTCCTTCGTCGTAATTCAAAAATCCGAGAATTATGTTCAACAACGTGCTTTTGCCAGCTCCGCTCGCCCCAACTATTGCCAGATAATCTTTTTCTTCTACCGACAAATCAAGATTTTTTAGTACTTCGTTGTATCTTTTGTCGTTGATGAGGTATTTTTTTGATAGGTTGTCTATTTTTATGATTTCCATTTAATTACCTCGCAATTCCAGTGCCAATTCGCTGTTCGATATTTTGATTAGATTGTAAATTTGTGTAATCACAGAAATTACAACTATCACCGCCAATGTCACAAGCGAGATGAGAAAAATTTCCTTTGCATTTACGCTCATAAATGCGATGTCGAGCGATTTTTCAATTTGAGTGGAAAACAACTTGACAGTCAGAATTGAAAATGAGATTCCAATTACAGCGCCGATTGACGACAAAGCAACCGAGTATTTCAGAATGATTTTTTGTAGTTTTTTCTTCGTTAATCCCAGTATTCTGAGTGTAGCCATTTGTTTTTCCTTGTCTTTGAAGTCTACTGTGAATATCGACACCAAGACAATCAACGACATTAAAAGTGTAAATGTGAGCAGTATTTTCAAATATCTCATCAACGAGAACATTTCTTTTGACAGGTTGTTTACAAAATTTTTGTTCTTCACCACCATCGTCGAAGTGTGTCGAAGCGCCACTATCAAATCTTCTGTAAGTTTTTCGGTGTCATAGTTGTCCTGTTTTTTTATCAAAATCGACGAGATTTCTGAATTTGGAACATATTTTTGAGGATTTTTTTTCACAGAATCGTGTAACATTCTTTTCGCCGTGTTGAAATTCATAAAAATCGCGTTGTCAAATCCTAGTCCTGTCTTCATAAGTTTTGATTTTACAGTATATGTTCTTCCAAAAAAGCTCAATTTATCTGCGTTGAGAGCACTCACATTGTTTCCAATCAAAACGTCGCCATCTTTCAATTCCTTTACATCTTTTTTCATCCAAGGTTTAATGGTAAAATCCCTGTCGAAATCAATTCCAATCGCCTGAACCGGAAATGAACAGCAAGATTCTTGGAGCGTTGCGATGTACAACTGTGGTGCGAATTTTTCGATGCCGTCGATGGTTTTTACTTTGTCCAGTACGCTGTTTTTCATATAAAATTCAGACGGTTTCCCCGACACAAATAGCGTTTCCTGTTGTGTGCCACTTTTTTCTGGAATAATCATCATATCCGCACCGAGTCTCTGTTTCATATTCGTTATCGAATTGTTAAGCCCAATTGCGAAATACATACTCACAAACAACAGACCGGACACAATCGCCATTATCATCACAATTACAAAAGTTCGTGCGGGATTTTGAGAAATCCAGTTTTTCAGATACAGTTTATCTTTCATCAACGCTCTTCTTCAAACAAATGATATAAGCTATGGATATCACTGCCAAAACTATCGAGCAGATGCAAATTGCCGGAATTGTCTTCATTTGACAACAAGCTCCTGCGTGTTTGCATCCACCAATGATTACTTTTGCGAGCAAGAATGAATCAATAGCCAAGATTGGAACAGCAATGTTGATTCCTAGCTGGATTTTTTCTTCCTTTATGATGTAGGCAATAATAAGTAAAATCACAATCGTAACTGCAATAACTGTGACCGCGTTTGACATATGAAAACACTTCATAGGCATTTTGCCCGGCATAACTTTGCAAGGCTTGGCGATGAATTTTGGAACAAGTGCGAAAATAACCGCCACAATTAGCTGTAAAATTTTCAAAATTTTTTTCATAAATTTCTCCTTTTATTTTTAATTTTGTTTTAATTTTTTGTTTCTTCGATAATTTTACCATAGTTTAAAT
>NZ_CAMXVC010000056.1 GCF_947252345.1 uncultured Finegoldia sp. | reverse complement strand
TCCAGGTTGGAAGTGAAAAACTCAAGTTTTCAACACCAAACAAGAGTTTTATAAAAGGATTGACTAATTTTGCATTTGCTGGTTGACTCTACGGGATAATTACCAGAAGGAAATGCATCGTTATGAACAACAAGTCAAAGAACATCAATCCATAAGCTAATGGAAATAATTATATTTAGTAATTATTCTTTTTTGTACAAATGTGACAAGATAATATGCTTGTCACATTTTACAAAAGAAGATTTGTTGCTTTTCGAGAATGTTTTAGAGAATATGCAGCAAAGAAATTTTTGTAGGGTCTCTGAGGAGAAATTCATTCAAAAGACAGACGTTGTCCTAGATTTCGTTATAAGTACTAATAACAATGGGATTATACAGCTAGGTAAAAAGAATTTTTCATGTCAATTAACTCGTGGAGCATATCGTGAAATGGAATATATAGTAAAAGAACTTTTGAAAAATAAATTAGAAGGCTTTCAGTGGCTTTACGATTTAAATACATCTATAGATTTTTTACTTTCAAAAGATGCGAAATGGTAGTTGGTATGGGTAATGTTTCAAATCGGGAATTATCAAAATAATCATCTGATTATCAATATGATTTTTAAAAGATTAAGCGTAAAGGCAGGGATAGATTCTCTGCCTTTTGCTATTTTTGTAACCCAGAACAAGGAAAAATGAATATACGAGAACGCTTCGGCACTTTGTACTCCAGACTGGAAGTGAAAAACTCAAGTTTTCAACACCAAACAAGAGTTTTATAAAATGATTGACTAATTTTGCACTTGCTGGTTGACTCTATGCCGACAAAGCTCATAATAAATCAGGACAAGAACATGTACATTTAAAAGATGGTGTGCTGTAAATAAAGATGGAAGTTTCAAAGACGGAAAACCTAGATTAAATGAGAAAACGAAGAAATGGCTTAGAACAGGAGGATATGATGTTTAGATTCAAGATTACCACATTACTAGAAAACCAAGATGAAAAATATCAATAATTATAAAATGAAAAAATGGATTAAAAGTTTTCAATTATCTAATAATACAGAAACGGACAGGCATATAACCGATTTTTTATCACCAGACTTAGAAAGAAAAGAATGGCTTAAAAAAGGCTTTCTGCTTTCAGAAGATTGTCAGGACTATATAGATTCTCATGGATATCCAATTCGTGTTTATTTAGGCATATCATTAAGAGAGAAACGAAAAGAATTTATTCCTGAAGAATTGACATTGAGGCTTTTAGAAAAATGGACACCTCCTTTTATAATATTGTCAAAACTCCAAATGGACGAATTCAAAAATTATTCTGTAGCCGATAAACTTACTTCTATTCTACATAAAAAAACTTATTTTTGGCAATATAAAGAGAGGAGATTGTATGCGACAAATATATATATAGCATTTTAATAGGTTATTGCTATCGAGTAAATGTTTTAACGTAAACTCAACGAATTTATAATAAAGCAAGCTAAGCCTTTAATATCCTTTATTGATATTTTGCACTTGCTGGTTGACTCTACGCATCCGAACTTTTAAAAGCAAATGGTGTAAATAGTGTTCCTATTTATTTAAATGGTGGCAATGAAATACAATTTTAAATATAAAGTGCAGTCCACTGGCAAGAAGTTAATGGACTGCAAAATACATTATTTTTATTTTATAGGTTTTATTGTTCTCTTATTTTGGATAATATCATGTAAACCTCATAAAAAAAATGGTGCTGAAATTATTTGCGAGGGTTCTTATTGCTTTTGGAAAACAAAGGAACATGAAGATGACAATCATTTTATTTATTATTATTTTAACAAAGATGGGCAATGGTTTATTTACGAGCATATTGATAGAAATAAAATACAAAAATATTATCTACGCGATCAATTATGGAGCGAGAAGTGGTCGCTATATAAAGATAGTCTATTAATTTTAGGAAGTGATAAATATAATATAAAAAGCATCAGTGATTCAGTAATTGTTATAAGCAGTTATGATAGTATCTATAAATTATACAAAATAGACAAAAAAAGCAAAACTTTCAGAATGTTGCAAAATACTTTGAATAACGATATTTAAAGTTTTAGTAATGCCCTAGATTGGGAGTTGTCATTATAATATATGGTAATTATAAATCTTCTCTCAAAAAGAAAATGTTCCTTGGTTATAAATAGATAAAACTATGAATATAAAAAAACAAATAACTATATGCAAAACGGATACAGAGATTAAAATTTATCCTGAATCAAAAAATGAATTAGGGTTATGGATTGCACATCCACCATGTTTTGTAGTCTCTATAAATGATGTTCGTAATATGGAAAGTGTGATAAATATAGCTTTGCAATATAGTAATTCTGGAGTATCTGTAACTGAAGAAACAGCAAAGAATGTGCTAAAAGAAATGCGTATTAAGAGTTGGAATATATTATATAAATCGCACAGAATAATTAGTTTTTCTTTGGCTGAAAAAAAAATTATTGTTACGCCTTTTGTATATACCAAAAAAGGTGTTTTCCCAGATATAGATGCAACAAAGACTTTTAATATAGATGATCGCAATAATGCAATTGGATTACTACTTAAGTTGTGATAAAATCCGGTAATGCTCCAGATTGGGAGTTGTCAGAATAACTGCCTGATAATCAATTTTGTTCTAAATAATTATGCACAAAGGCAGGGATAGCTTCTCTGCCTTTTGCTATTTTTGTAAC
>NZ_CAMXVC010000055.1 GCF_947252345.1 uncultured Finegoldia sp. | reverse complement strand
TATTTTGAAAATTTAAGGAGGACAAGATGAATAAATCTGAATTATTATCAAGCATAGCTAAAAAAAGTGAGCTATCAAAAGTAGAAAGCGAAAGAGCTTTAAACGCATTTATTAAAACTGTAGAAGAAACATTAGCAAAAGGTGAAAAAGTTCAATTAGTTGGATTTGGTACATTTGAATCAAGAGAAAGAAAAGCTCGTGAAGGAAGAAATCCAAGAAATCCTGAAGAAAAAATCAAAATTCCTGCATCAAATGCGCCTGTATTCAAAGCTGGTAAATCTTTAAAAGAAGCAGTTAATCAAAAAAAGAGTAAATAGTTTATAAATCAGGCTTTGTGCCTGATTTTTTATTATTTACATTTACAATAAACGAAAAGAAAGAAAACAATATGATTTACGATTTTTATATAAATAAGGATATTAAAGACAGATTTAAGATTTTTTCTGATGACAAGTTAATCTTTTCGGGCTACAAAGAAGGTAACAGTACATCTTTTTTTGATGCTTTTATAGGTTCTAGCTTCGACAAAGGATGTAATTTTGTTTTTTATGACAATGACGAAAATGCTGTCATGAAAGTAGAGCGTATTTTTTATGAAAAAAATAAAAAATACATAGTTAATACCGACAAAAAAAGCTTTACTTTGGAATCGGATATGTCCAATTCGATAAAATACAACAACGAACTAGATATTGACATTTCGGATTTCAAAGAAGTAAATGTGCTTGGATTTGGAAGTATAAAGTTGAATAAAAAGAATTTCAGCATTTATGAGAAGTTTACTCTTGAAGTGGATGACAAAGACAATCTATTTTATGTGATTGCTGTAAGTTTGTTTATTTGGGATGTTTTTATTAAAGAAAGATTAGGATTTATAAAATAATGGACAAGACGGATTTTTTTGTTAAAAATTTTGGAAGTAAACGAGAAGCTAGAAAGAAAATCATATCAATATTGCTCGCTAATTTGTTGGCAGCTGTTGCTATTGATTTCTTTTTTAGTCAGAAAAACTTTTTAAGTGGCGGTTCAACAGGCATTGGACTTTTGGTGCAATACATTATTGGAGTTCCTACAGGTATCACGGTATTTTTGTTGAATATTCCGATTATGATTGTAGGTTACAAATTTTTGACAAGACAGTTTGTAAACTACGCAGCGATTTCGACTATTGTGTTGTCAGTGTACTTGACGCTGTTTCATTATCTTCCCAATCCGTTTATTTTGAAGGATGATATGCTAGTAGCAGTAGTTGGTGGGGCGATTAATGGAACCTCGATGGGAACTTTGTTTAGGTGTGGAACGTGCAGCGGCGGATTGGATATTGTAGCTGCGATAATGAAAAACGAAAAAGATATTTCGATAGGCAATGTCCTCATGGGTTGCAACGCTGTCATAATTGCGATTGGAAGTATTTTGTACGGAGTTGACAAGGGATTTTACACGATTATTTCGATGTTTGTAGCTTACAGAGTGCTAGATAGAATTGAACTTGGATTAGGGGAGACGAAACAAGTTTTCGTCATCACATCCCACAACGAAGAAGTGGCATCTATTATTATGGAAGATATGAACAGAGGAGTTACATTCCTACACGGGGAAGGAGCTTTCCTTAGCAACGAACAAGATGTTATTTTTTGCGTTTTGAAAAGGCCACAAGTAGCTTATTTGAAGAAAAAATTGAAAAAAATCGATCCTCGTGCATTTATCACGGTAAATGACGCATACGAAGTGTTGGGCAAAGGATTTGAAAGAGAAGAATACTAGGGAGTGATTCACATTAAAAATTTGTTGATAGCACAATCAGGTGGACCTACTTGTGCAATTAATGCCACATTGGCTGGATGTTACAAAAAAGCTTTGGAGTTGGGATTTGACAATGTTTATGGTGCGTTGTACGGCGTACAAGGATTGTTGGATTCGAAAATAATCGACTTGAAATCTCAAATAAAAACAGATGAAGATTTGAACAGACTAAAAATCACACCGGCAAGTGCGTTGGGTAGTTGCAGATACAAAGTGGATAGCGAAGAAAAACTTGCGAAGATTGTAGAAATTTTGAAATCATTCAAGATAAATTACTTTATCTACATTGGCGGAAATGACTCCATGGACACAGTGTACCAATTATCCAAATACATCGAAAAAATCGGAGAAGATATACACGTGATGGGCTCTCCTAAGACAATCGACAATGATTTGTTCGGAACAGACCACACGCCAGGATTTGGCTCTGCAGCGAAGTTTGTGGCAAATTCTGTCTATGAAATAGCCAAAGACGTCGAAATCTACGACTACAGGACGATAACAATTGTGGAAATTATGGGACGATACGCTGGATGGTTGACAGCGGCAGGAGCAATCTCTAAGAAACTTTGCAACCTCGGAGCGGATTTGGTGTATATAAGTGAAGACACGTTTGAGTTCGACAATTTGGTAAAGGAAATCAACGAAAATTTCAAACGAACAGATAACATTTTAATCTTAGTAAGTGAAGGCATCAAAGACTCTTCCAATAACTTCATATCCAAATCATCAGGCAAAAAAGACAAGTTCGGCCATGTGCAATTGCAAGGACCATCTCACATAATCAGAGATAAATTAAAAGAAATCTACGATATGCCAATAAGAAGTATCGAGCTTAACATACTACAAAGATGTGATATGTCATTTGCATCCAAGACAGACATCGAAGAATCATTCGAAGTTGGAGAATTTTCTGTAGAATGTGTAGAAAATCATTCCGGCAAAATGGTTGGAATCAAAAGAATTTCCAACAAACCCTACAAGACGGAATTTGAACTTGTGGATATAGAAAAAGTTGCCAACAAAACCAAAATGATAATTCCTAAATACACAGACAGCCATTTCCAAATTGACGATGAATTTATGGACTACATCCTTCCGTTAATCGAAGGAGAAGTTAACATAGAATACAAAAATGGAATAGCACAGTATTTTGCTTTTGACAAAGAGGATATAGTGCAAATTTAAAATCAAGAGCAGAGTTTGTAAAATTCTGCTTTTTTTAAAATTTCAGAAAAATTGAAATATTTTGAAAAACACTTTACAAATTTTTTTAATTGTGCTATCATAGAAAGGTAGTCGTGGTTCATTAGCTCAGATGGTAGAGCACCTGACTTTTAATCAGGGTGTCCCGGG
>NZ_CAMXVC010000054.1 GCF_947252345.1 uncultured Finegoldia sp. | reverse complement strand
AGCCCCTTATAGGGGCAGAGCAAACCACCAGCTAAGCTGGTGGTTATGATTAATGAAAAATTTAATTTGTTTTGTTATAATTTTAAGTATTAGAACAAATAAATTATCGTGGAGGTGAATATGAAAATAAAATATTCTGACTTGGAAAAAATTGCATTCTTAAAAGAACAATATCCGGATGAATCTCTTCCAGAAATTGCTTTTTGTGGAAGAAGTAATGTTGGAAAATCCTCATTTATTAATTCTATTTTGGATAGAAAAAACTTGGCGAGAACATCATCTAAACCTGGGAAAACAAGAACTGTTAATTTCTACATTGCAAATGGAGAATTTCGTTTGGTAGATTTGCCGGGATACGGATACGCACAGACATCAAAATCAGAAAAGAAAAAATGGGCAAAGGTCATCGAAACATATTTGAATAACAGGAAAAACTTGTACGAAGTTTTCTTGATTGTTGACATCAGGCACAAACCAACGCTACAAGACAAACAAATGTATAATTGGGTTTTAGAAAGCGGATTTTGTGGATTTGTAATTGCCACAAAACTAGATAAAATAGGAAAAACAATGATAAAAAAGAATTTGAATATTATAAAAAAAGAATTACAAATAAACGACGACAATCTTATATATGAATACAGCTCCACATCAAAGCAAAATAAAACATCAATTATGGAACAGTTAGAGTTGATATTGAAATACGGAAACGGAATGGAAGATTAAAAAATAACCCCAAAACAAAATTTTGGGGTCTTTTAATGCTAATTTTAATTCGTGGCAATAACGAAATATGTCATCTGTTATCTATTATTGCCATATGTTTAATAAAAATAGAATGCTGCACAATTACATTAATTTAACAACAAAACGCCGATAAATTTCTGCAACTGTGCATTTGATGAATATTATTCTACTTCCGAAAAATCTTCTTTTCCAGCACCACAAATTGGGCAAACCCAATCTTCAGCTAAATCTTCAAATGCTGTTTGTGGTTGTACTCCTGCATCTGGGTCTCCTTCAGCTGGATCGTAGATATATCCACATACGTCACATACATATTTTTTCATAATTTAATTTCCCCCTTTAAGATAATAACCTGTTTTCAGGTATAAATTATATATACCCAATGAGAAATTTTTTAAACGTTTTTGAAAAAAATTGTTATTTTGATTTTTTTTAACAAAAATGTTAACAAGTCTAATAAAATGGGTATAATATTTGTGGGTGATATTATGTATATGTTTAAAAGGCAGTTTTGCAGTGACAAAAAAATCGCTACGAAAAATATCCAAACTATGCTCGGATTTTTGCAAAAAGTTATTTCCGATGAGATGCTTTTTTATGACATAAAATTAATCGTAAATGAATTGATTTTTAATGGACTTGAGCATGGCAACCAATACGATGTCAATAAAAAAATAACTTTCAAAATAGAGCTTACAGATGAATACATAAGAATTTGCGTGAAGGATGAGGGGACAGGAATTAATTACTGTTCAAATAGTTATTTTAACAATGATATTTACGTCAGAGGTAGAGGATTATTTATTGTCAGCAAACTTTGCGATGAATTGAAAATTAAAGACAATAGTGTAGAAGCAAAGCTATTAGTTAAATCTAATTAAGAGTGTTAACTAGTAGCTTTTTTATTTTATGGAAAATTTTTGTTTTTACAGAAATTTTTCTTTTATTTTTTGTGATTTGTGATATAATGAATTGTCACAAATTAGAGGGAAGTGAAATTTTTGAAAAGAGAAGATATTAGAAATGTAGCGATAATTGCACACGTTGACCACGGTAAGACTACTTTGGTTGATGGTTTGTTGAAAACCAGTGGTATTTTCAGAGAAAACCAAGAAGTTCAAGAGCGTGTAATGGATAGTAACGACATTGAACGCGAAAGAGGAATTACTATTTTATCTAAAAATACTGCAATTAACTACAAAAATCATAAAATTAATATTATAGATACTCCAGGTCATGCGGATTTTGGAGGAGAAGTTGAACGTGTATTGAAAATGACAAATGGCGTTGTATTAGTTGTAGATGCGTTTGAAGGACCGATGCCACAGACAAAATTTGTATTGAAAAAAGCTTTTGAATTGAATTTACCTACAATTATCTGCATCAACAAAATTGATAGAAAAGAAGCAAGAGTTGAAGAAGTTGTAGATGAAATTTTAGACTTATTCATCCAATTAAATGCAGATGAATCTTATTTGGATTCACCATTTGTTTTTGCTTCTGCCAGAGAAGGATTTGCAACAGA
The DNA here is from genome assembly GCF_947252345.1 of uncultured Finegoldia sp. Taxonomy (GTDB): domain Bacteria; phylum Bacillota; class Clostridia; order Tissierellales; family Peptoniphilaceae; genus Finegoldia. The sequence goes on along the minus strand of NZ_CAMXVC010000054.1, from coordinate 1,417 downwards.
TGATATCAACAAGAGACCTAATGATATGACTGCATTATTGGATAAAATCATAGAATACATTCCTGCTCCTGAGGGAGAAGAAGATGCACCATTTAAGTTGTTGATTTCAACTACAGATTTCAACGATTACGTTGGTAGAATCGGAATAGGTAAAATTGAACAAGGTAAAGTTAAGGTAAATGACAGTTGCTTAATTGTGAACTACAACAATCCTGAAAAACGTAAGAGAATAAAAGTTACTAAAATTTACGAGTTTGACGGACTTAATAGAGTCGAGGTTGAAGAATCTAAATTTGGTTCAATAGTTGCGTTGACAGGTGTTGAAGGCATTGAAATAGGAGACACATTGGCTAATGAAGAAGACACTGAGCCTATAGAATTTGTAAGTATTTCCAATCCAACATTAGCTATGAATTTTTCAGTAAACAATTCTCCATTTGCAGGTCGTGATGGAAAATTTGTAACGAGTAGACAAGTTCGTGCAAGATTGTACAAGGAATTGGAAACAGATGTAAGTCTTAAAGTTGAGGATACAGATTCTACTGATACTTTTAGAGTCAGCGGAAGAGGAGAACTTCATTTATCCGTTTTGATAGAAAATATGAGACGTGAAGGATACGAATTTCAAGTTTCCAAGCCAGAAGTTTTGTTCCAAAAAGATGAAAATGGGAAAATCCTAGAGCCGATAGAAATAGTCACGATAGATATAGAAGAAAGTTTTGTAGGGACAGTAATTGAAAAATTAGGAACAAGAAAAGGCGAACTACAAGATATTTCAAATACTTCAAGTGGTTACACGAGACTTACTTTTGAAATACCATCAAGAGGATTAATAGGATATCGTCAAGAATTTTTGAGCGATACAAAGGGAAATGGCGTAATCAATACAGAATTGAAGGGATATGAGCCATTTAAAGGAGAAATTCCTAAACGTCAATTGGGTTCATTGATTTCATACGACACTGGAGTTGCAACTGCATATGGACTAAACGCAGCACAAGAGAGGGGAATCTTGTTTGTAAAGCCACAAGATGAGGTATACGAAGGAATGGTTGTAGGTTCAAATGCAAAGGGATTAGACATTGAAGTAAATATTTGCAAAAAGAAAGCTCAAACAAATATCAGATCTTCTGCTGCAGATGAGGCTTTAAAATTATCTCCACCAAAAATTATGAGTCTTGAAGAAATGATGGAGTTTGTAGAAGAGGATGAATTGATAGAAATTACACCGAACCATTTGAGAGTAAGAAAGAAAATTTTGGACACTCAATTGAGATATAAATCGAAAAAATACAATAAATAAATTAACAGCAGGGTATTGATAATTAATATCCTGCTTTTTTATTAAATTTATTTAAAGTAAAAATAACAAAAATTTTAGTTACAATAGAATAAATTAAAACATTTTTGGGTATAT
>NZ_CAMXVC010000053.1 GCF_947252345.1 uncultured Finegoldia sp. | reverse complement strand
GGTTTGGCAAGTTTGGTACGCTTGGTGTTGTTGTTCCTGGTTTTGTTGTTCCTGGTTTTGTTGTTCCTGGTTTTGTTCCTTCACCTGGTTTTGTGCCTTCGCCTGGTTTTGTTCCTTCACCTGGTTTTGTTCCTTCGCCCGGTTTTGTTTCTTCACCTGGTTTTGTTCCTTCACCCGGTTTTGTGCCTTCACCCGGTTTTGTTCCTTCTGGTTTTTTAGAATCATCTTTCTTTATTGTTATTTTTGCTGTTACTTTGAAATCGCTAATATTTTCAATTTTTTTGTCAGATTCTAATACACCTTCAATAATATAATCTCCTTCTTTTTGTTCGTATGCTGGTGTAGATTTTGTCCATTTAATTCCAATTTCATTTTCTACTTCTTGAACAACTGGTTTGTCAACAGAAGGTGCGTACATATCTAATCTTTTATCTGTTTCATTGATTATTCTTCCCACAAAATATTTTTCTTCTATGGATTTTCCATAATCAAATGTCTTTTCAGTTACATTTCCTTCTTTGTTCAAGCTATATTCTAACTTTAATTTATCGTCTTTTATCGTTACTTTTATTGTTTCGTTGATTATTTTTCCACTAACTGAAGGTTTTAATGTGTAAGTGCTTGCATTTTCTAGTCCCGAAAACTCAGCTATGCCATCTTTTGTATTGGCTGAAAGCTCTTGGTTCCATATTAGTGATGGTTTAAGTTTTACTACTGTTCCGTCAACAACTGGTTTATTGCTATTATCCAATATCTTGAATTTTAATTTTTTATCCTTATATCCTAGATTGCTTGTTTCTTTTTTATTGGCAACTTCCTTTTTAACCAATACACTCGTTTTTTTCGGCAATTCTTTTATTACATCTTCATATTTAGGAGCGTCTTTTAATTTATACTCTTTTGTTAGAAGCAATTTTACTCTAGTATTTCCCCATGGTTGTTGAACTATTGTGTATTTTGCATCATCCTGTTCTTTTTGTGGAACTTGTTGCTCTTTTTCATTATTTTCTTGGTTATCATTGCCAAATACAACAATATTTGGATTTAACTTTTTAAACTCTGATTGTGGAATTTTATTGTTAGTTAATGTAATTTTTTCTAATTTTTTCAATTTAGTTAAAGGTGTCAAATCGCTTATATTATGGCTTGAAAAACTCAATTCTTTTAATTCTACCATATTTTCTATTGGTCTTAATGAATCGATTTTTGGTGTTTCTTTATCCGTAACATAATTATATCTAAATTGATTGCTAATATCTAAGAATCTTAGATTAGTCAAATCTTTTAACGCTTCAATATTGTCAATATTGTTGTATGCAACGCTCAAATATCTTAATTCTTTTAACGATTTTAAAGGACTCAAATCTGAAACGTTAGTTGAATTAGCGTGTAGCGACCTTAGTTTAGTTTTATCTTCGAAATTAGCCAAACTTCCCAATGAAGTTCCGTGTACATCAGCTTGTTCAAGATTTTTCAAGTTCTTTAAGAAATCAAAATTTTTAACTTCATGGTTATTTCTTATATCTAAGTATCTGATTTTTGTTAAGTCTTTTAATGGGCTCAGATCTTTAATAGGTTGATTTACCAACGAAACCCACTCTAAGTTAGTTGCGTATTCTAGTCCCTTAATTGATTTGATTTGTACCTTTATTTCACTAGTATTATGGCAAGTGCATTCTTCAGGAGAAAGATAAATAAGATGTTTCATCATTTCCGCTGTAACGGCTTGTGTAGCATCTCCTTTTCTATTGTAAAGTGCATTTATTGTTTTTCTTACATTTGCATCTTCTACGACATTTTCTCCTTTAAACAATTTTTCTTCATTGTTTTTGATATACTCATTGTCAATATCTAATGAATGTTCTGGCATAACTGCGCTCCAGTCATTATAAGATTCATCTTTTTTCTTTTCTTGTTTTATGGTCACTTTTGCGGTTACCTTGAAGTCATTGATATTTCCAATTTTTTTGTCAGATTTTAAAGTTCCTTCAAAGACGTAAGTTCCTTCTTTTTGTTCGTATGCTGGTGTGGAATTGTTCCATTCAATATTAAGATTTTCAGTAATTTCCTTAGATTTGTTTGCATCTTCTTTGACTTCGTATGGTTCTAATCTCTTAGCTGAAGGGTCAATTATCCTTCCAACAAAATATTTGCTGTCAATTTTATCTCCATAATCAAAGTTTTTTTCTGTAATATTACCAGCATTATTTAATGAATAACTTTCTTTTAATTTGCCTTCTTTTACAGTAAATTGTAGCTTTTCATTGATTTCTTTTGCAGCTGGTTTTAAAGTGTATGTTGTTCCATCAACTAATTTTTTAAATACGGCAATTCCTTTTTCAGTCTTTGCAGTTAAAAATGGGTAAATAGCTTGAAAAGCTGTCGTTAATTTTACTTCAGTTCCGTCAACAACTGGCTTATTTTTGTCATCGAGTATCAACAGTTTCAATTCCCCATCTTTGAATCCAAGATTTTCTAGCGAGTTATCTTCTTTTGAATTTGATTGGATTTTCGCTTTTATTGTTTTTGGTAAGGCGTTCTTTAATTCCTCCAATTTTGGCGCATCTTTGTGTTCATAACTTTTTTCAAAAATTTGTTGAGTTGATTCTGGTTTATCATTTAGACTTATGATTTTTAACATTGAATCTTCTGGATTACTTTCTGGTTCTGTAGTTTTTTTAACTTCTTGAGGTTGCTTACCTAATATTTCTATATTTGAATTTAGTTTTTTAAATTCAGAGTCTTTGATTTTATTGTTTGTCAATGTCACTTTTTTTAATTTAGTTAACTTTGTCAATGGTGTGAGGTCTGATACATTGTGACTTGAAAATGCCAACTCGCTAAGTTCTGCTAATCCTTCCAATGGTTTTATTGAATCTATCATTGGTCTTTCAACGCCCGCAATATAATCAAATCTATTTTGATTGCTTATATCTAAGAATCTTAGATTAGTCAAATCTTTTAGCGCTTCAATATTGTCAATTTTGTTGAATGCCAAGTTCAAATATCTAAGTTCTTTTAAGTCTTTGAGAGGTTTCAAATCCGAAATTTTACAAGATTGCAAATTTAAACTCCTCAATTTAGACTTTCCAACAAAATTAGATAAGTCTGCGTGATATACCCCGTGCATATCGACTTGTTCCAAGTTATTTAATTTTTTTAGAAAATCAAAATCTTTTACTTTCTCATTGTTTCTTATATCGAGAAGTCTGATTTTAGTTAAGTCTTTTAATGGACTCAAATCTTCGATTGGTTGATTTACCAACGATGCCCATTCCAAGTTTGTCGCATACTCTATTCCCTTTAATGATTTTACTTGAAAATTCTTTTCACCAGGATTGTGTGCTACACATTTTTCTGGAGAAAGTTCAATTATATGCTTCACCATTTCTGCTGTAACATCTAAACTTTTTAAATCTCCCTTTCTCTTGTACATATAATTGATAGCTTCCCTTAAATTAGGGTCTTCAACTACATTTTTGCCATTAAATAATTCATCATTGTGAGAATCAATATAAGATTGGTCAACATTTAATAGTTTAGTTGGTAGCTTTGCATTCCAATCGTTATATCCTTCTTCTGCTGCTATTGCCATTACAGATGTATTAAAAACCATCAGAAAAGCAATAATAATAGATAAAATTTTTCTCATATTTTCTCCTTCATTTTTTATTATAAACCACTAAATTTTTACTTCTCGTGGGTTTATTAATGCGATTCAATATTTTCTATAAATATATAATTAATATAATCAAAAATATTCCTGAATATTATACCATTCCTGTTTATCATCTCGATGAAATTATATATTGTGATTTTTTATAAATCCGTGCAAAAAATGAGTTTTTGTTTTTTTTATTATGATATGCGTCGTTAAGATGATTGATTTTTAGTCATTGTTCTTTGTTATTAATTTATTTATTTTTTCAATAAATGAATTTTTTCCCACAAAAACCTGCTAACAAAAGTCAAGCATAACCTGAAATTAATTTCAGGTT
>NZ_CAMXVC010000052.1 GCF_947252345.1 uncultured Finegoldia sp. | reverse complement strand
TATTGTACCAATGTTTACGTGTGGTTTGTTTCTTTCAAATTTAGCTTTACTCATTTATATAAGCCTCCTATTTTTTATTCTTTTTACCTATAACTTCTTCTGAAATCGAGTTAGGAACTTGTTCATAATGGTCAAATTGCATTGAATATGTTGCACGACCTTGAGTTTTTGATCTCAAATCTGTTGCATATCCAAACATTTCTGCTAATGGGATGTAAGCATCTAAGATGTGTACACCATTTTTAGGATTCATACCATCAATCTTACCTCTTCTCGATGAAACGTCTCCCATTACATCTCCCAAATATTCATCTGGAGTTGTTATTTCAACTTTCATAGTAGGTTCCAATAAAATTGGTTTTGCTTTTGCAACTGCTGCTCTGAAGCCCATTGAACCGGCAATCTTGTATGCCATTTCTGATGAGTCTACATCGTGGTAAGAACCATCTAAAAGAGTAATCTTCATATCAAGCATTGGATATCCACCTAAGATACCAGTTTGAGCTGCTTCTTCAGCACCTGCTTGAACTGATGGGATGTATTCTTTTGGAATAGCACCTCCGACAATTGCATTAACAAATTCGATACCATTTGATTCTTCTGGATTATCAAGTGGTTCAACTCTAAGAGTACAATCACCATATTGACCACGACCACCTGATTGCTTAACGTATTTTCCTTGAGCTTCAGCTGCTTGAGTGATAGATTCTCTGTAAGCAACTTGTGGATTACCAATGTTAGCTTCTACTTTAAATTCACGTAAAAGTCTATCTACGATGATTTCAAGGTGAAGCTCACCCATACCAGATATAATAGTATCTCCAGTTTCTTCGTCAGTATATGTTTTGAATGTTGGGTCTTCTTCTGCTAATTTTGCAAGAGCGATACCCATTTTTTCTTGACTTGCTTTTGTTTTAGGTTCGATTGCTACAGAAATTACTGGGTCTGGAAATTCCATGTTTTCAAGGATAACTTCATTATCCATATCACACAAAGTATCTCCTGTTGTTGTATCTTTCAAACCAATAATGGCAATGATGTCTCCAGCATATGCCTTATCAATTTCTTCACGCTTGTTTGCGTGCATCATCAAAATACGACCAATTCTTTCTCTCTTACCTTTTGTAGAGTTGTATACATAGCTTCCTGATTCAATAGTTCCTGAATAAACTCTTGTAAATGCAAGCTTACCTACATAAGGGTCAGTTGCAATTTTGAATGCCAATGCAGAGAATGGTTCATCATCAGATGATTTTCTTGTTGTAGGTTCATCAGTTTGTGGGTCAACCCCTTTGATATCTGGAACGTCAACTGGCGAAGGCATATAATCAACAATAGCGTCCAATAATGGTTGAACACCCTTGTTTTTGTATGCAGAACCACAAAGAACTGGGTTCATTGCATTAGCAATTGTTGCAGTTCTGATAGCTCTTTTGATTTCTTGTTCAGTTAATTCTTCACCTTCAAGGTATTTTTCCATTAACTCTTCATCATGTTCTGCTATGTTTTCTAATAAATCTGCTCTATATTTTTCAGCTACTTCTACTAAATCACTAGGGATATCTTCAACTGAAAACTCAGTTCCCAATTCGTTTTTGTAGATGTTAGCTTTCATTGTAATAAGATCCACTACACCTATGAATTTATCTTCTGCTCCGATAGGAATTTCGATAGGTACAGCATTTGCTCTCAATCTTTCTCTTATTGTATCAACAGACATAAAATAATCAGCGCCTGTTGCATCCATTTTATTGATAAAGCAAATTCTTGGTACGCCATATTTATCAGCTTGTCTCCATACAGTTTCAGATTGTGGTTCTACACCGCTTTTCGCATCGAACAACGCTACAGAACCATCAAGAACTCTTAGAGACCTCTCAACTTCAACTGTAAAGTCAACGTGACCCGGTGTATCGATAATATTGATTCTGTTACCTTTCCAGAAACAAGTTGTAGCGGCAGAAGTAATTGTAATACCTCTTTCTTGTTCTTGAACCATCCAGTCCATTTGAGCAGCTCCGTCGTGAGTGTCCCCGATTTTATGGATTTTTCCTGAATAGTACAAAATACGTTCAGTTACTGTCGTTTTACCGGCATCAATATGGGCCATTATACCAATGTTTCTTGTATCTTTTAATGAAACTTGTCTAGCCATTTTTTCTCCTTACTTTCCGATAGATTAGTATCTATAATGTGCAAAAGCTTTATTAGCTTCAGCCATCTTGTGTACGTCTTCTCTCTTCTTAACTGATGCACCAGTATTATTAGCTGCATCCATAATTTCTTTAGCTAACTTTTCAACCATAGTTTTTTCACCACGAGCTCTTGTATAAGTTGTCAACCATCTCAAACCTAATGTTTGTCTTCTTTCTGGTCTAACTTCGATAGGAACTTGGTAGTTAGCTCCACCTATTCTTCTAGTTTTAACTTCTAAGATAGGCATAATATTGTTCATCGCTTTGTAGAATACTTCAAGAGCATCTTCTCCTGTTGTTTCTTTGATAATGTCAAAAGCACCATAAACAATTTTTTGGGCAGTACCTTTTTTTCCATCCAACATAATGTTGTTGATAAGCTTAGTAACTGTCTTATCATCGTAAACTGGATCTGGCATTACCTCTCTTTTTTGTACATGTCCTTTTCTTGGCACTTCGCTTCCCTCCTTACTATTTAGTATTTCTCAGGTACTCGAATAATATCGCTGTGCTATAAATATATTTTAAAATCTTATAATCACACTAATACCTTTTGTTTTGTCTTATTTCTTTGGTTTTTTAGCACCGTACTTTGAACGACCTTGCATTCTGTTTTGAACAGCTGCAGTATCCAAAGCACCTCTGATAATGTGGTATCTTACCCCTGGTAAGTCTTTTACTCTACCACCTCTGATTAGTACAACACTGTGTTCTTGTAGGTTGTGTCCGATACCTGGGATGTATGATAATACTTCCATTCCATTTGTTAAACGAACTCTGGCTACCTTACGAAGTGCTGAGTTAGGCTTTTTAGGAGTCATAGTTCTTACTGAAGTACAAACGCCTCTTTTTTGAGGTGAGTTAGCTTCTGTATAGCTTTTTTTAATGCTGTTGAAGTTACGACTCAAAGCTGGTGAATCAGATTTGTAAGTTTTAGATTGTCTTCTTTGTCTTACTAATTGATTAATAGTTGGCAAATTTTCCACCTCCTGTGATTTTTTTGTGCATAAAAAAAGAATATACAAGATATTCTTATTTATCCTTGTATATTCTATCATCAACATAGCAATATGTCAAACAAATTCTTGATTTTTTGCATATTTTATTTTAAATTTTAAAAATTTCTTTGTATCTTTCTCGAGAAGTTTTATAGCGGCTTTTTATGTCCAAAATCTCGATATGATTTTCTATAATAATAGACAAAATATTATTAATACTGCTGTTGTTTAAGTTTATCATATTTTTGTCCATATTAAAACCATTTTTTTCTAAAACAGATGATAATTTTTCGTTAATTTTATTAAATTGATTTCTGGTCGATTAAATATCCTTGGAATTACGGTCTTTTCCTTGCATAGCCCACGTGATACTATCAGCGTATAATTGTCGTCGTACATCCCACCAGCATACTTCGGAAGCAAACCTTGTCCCGGCGATATAACTCCATTTAAGATATAAGGAATCCTCCATTGTCCACCGTGAGTGTGTCCAGATATCATCAAATCAAAGTTTTTAAGATTTTTCTTGAAATAATAATCCGGTTTGTGAATCAAACATATATTATAATTTTCTGATTTTAATTTTTCATCTAAATCATCTAATTTGTTTTCATAATCATCCAAGTTTTTTCCAGATGAATCGTCCACTCCGATAAGTTTAATGTTGTTTGATAAGAACACTTCTTCATTATTGAGAATTTGCACATTATATTTTCTGATTGTCTCATCTATTTCTACCAGATTTTCTATTCTTTTTTCGTGATTTCCATGAACGTAGTAGATTTGCTTGCATAATTGCTGTAATTGTTCAAGTAATTCAAATGCTTTTTTGGGTTTTAATTTGTCATCTACAATATCTCCACCCAACAAAATCACATCACAATCGACGGATTTTATTTTATCCATTAATTTCTTTTGATTTATTCCATAATCGCATGAATGTAAATCAGATAAGAATAATATGTCAATATCACGGTCAATCTTTTCAGATTTTATTTCGTATTGAACTATGTTTATTTTGTACGAAATTGATGTTAACAAAAATATTAATATCAATGCGGATACAATTAAGTACATTTTACACCTCAAATTAAAAAAACCGAGCTACAAAAGCTCGGCTATTGGTGGCTCATCCGGGACTCGAACCCGGGACACCCTGATTAAAAGTCAGGTGCTC
>NZ_CAMXVC010000051.1 GCF_947252345.1 uncultured Finegoldia sp. | reverse complement strand
TAGTTTTTTTGAGTCTTTTTGACGTATCCTTCTTCATCTTTATCGAAGACAAAATTCTTATAAAACTGCTTAAAATGAAGGATTTCTAAGTTTACATCTTTTGTATCAACGCTATAGTCTCGACGTGAGTATCAAATTAAAACATGTCCCCACAAAAATCACGGAAATATCAGTATTTTTTGCAGTACTAATATCGATTACGCAACCCTTCTCCCACAAATAAAATGTTAAATAAAACTGCCACATATTTTTAAATTAGCAACAGTAAATCCTTTTACAAAATCTCAAGTCATTTGCTTTGATAATTCTTTCAATAAGCCCATCCCAGACTCCACCTTTTCATTACCTCAAGTTAAGGAAATAATGTCCTTCAGTCTAACCTTCTATAATAAACACTTGTCATTGATTTTTATTTGTCTTATTTTTTTACCATCAGTAATTTCTGGAAGTGTCATGTTATTTGAAACAGGATAAAAATACATGCGGTTTATTCTGGGATAATAAAACAAAATGCCAAAATTAGAATTTAATTTTTCAAACCAAGTAGTCAACTTTTCTACACTTATGTTTTTTCTATATTCTGTTTTTTCTTCCAGTGAGTTATCTACCAAAAGTTCGCAATAATATGTACTACCATTGAATTTCATCTTAAAATCCATATTATACTCTTCAAATACCAGACTGTTTTCAATTCCCTTATCATTTAGATATTCTTCTGCTTTTTCGAACATTTCATCTTTAAGCAGCTTGTCAAGCTCTTGTTGCTTTAAATGTCTAAGGTTGTCTAATTGAAATATCAAATCCTTCAAATCGTGTAATTCGGTATTGTGTTGAAATTTTAATAGTATTTCATCAATCAGAGTATTAATCGTGTGTAAGCTGTTTTCATGATTTTCTCTTGCTTTCCTGAAACGGATTTGTGTTCTGGAATTAAGTTTAAAGGTATTAATATAAAATGTTCCTCTATCGTTTTTGGCAATATATTTATAATGATTCTCTTTTTTTCCTCCTATAATTGCAGGGTTAATCCCAGAAAAGATATCATCAGTACAAGGGTCGAGTAGTTTTGTATCCCAAATATCACTTTTCTCGTTATTACACTTTTCGCAAGAATAATATAAATTATGATATTTATGTGTGTCAGGCAAATTCAAGGACTGCGGCTTAAAATGGTCTATTTCAAAAAAGTCCAAACCAACTATTCCTACTTCTTGTTCTTGCAATTTGCAATATGCACATTCATGAGAAAAGTCATTTCTTAAGTATTCTTTGCACTTAGGGCTTAAGTAATTTGCCCAACGTTGTTTTCTTATATATTCCATAATGACATCCTCTGTTATTTTTTTTCATCCAACTTTGAGCTAATTTCTTGTAATAATCGAATAGTTTCGGTATCTTGTTGTTGCTTGATTTCAACAGCTCTATACATCAAATTTTCTTTTCTTAAACCGCAAGCTCTCTTTATCTTTTCTGCAACATCTTTATATCGAGAAGTAATTTCTGATTTTTGCAACTCATAGTCATAATCACCAAACTGGTCTGCAAAGTCATCAAGTTCATAGTTGGTTAAAAGAACAGCATAGATTGTACTATCATGTTTTCGTATTTCTCTTAGCACATCTATCCCTTTATATGTGACCTGTTTCTCTAAATGAAAGTCAATAATTAAGAAATCTACATTCTTCTCCAAAATAATATCATAATAGCTGTCAACTGTTAATGGAAGTTTATCTAGACAATCAAGTTTCAATCCTTCAAGAGCAAAAAGTCGAGTGTATATGTCAACATTTGCAGCTTCGTCTTCAATAAACAAACCAATCAATTCATCCATCTTACTCATCTCCTTTTGGTAATGTTACGATAAATTTCGCTCCAAGCATAGTTTCAGAACGCTTAACAGATATATCCCCATGATATTTTTCTACAATATCTTTAACAATATTCAATCCTAATCCAATTCCGTTTTCTTTTGTAGTTTCAAAAGGTCTAAAAATCTCTTTTTCTTTTCCTTCTGGAATCCCCGCCCCCGAATCTTCAAAATAGATTATTAAATGTGAAGCACTCTGGGAAATAGTAACAGTAATTTTACGGTTTTCTCGTCCCTTAACTTGCTCAAAAGCGTTTGTTATCATGTTGATGACAATGGACTCAAAGTCAATTTGTTTAATTTTATATTCTATCGTATCTTCACACACAAAATTCAAAGTGATATCAAAAGACTTAACTATGGTTTGATAAAAACCGCCAACTTCTTTTAATGCACTACTGAGATTAATTTCTGAATCAATAGTTCTCTTTCGTTTGCGCAAAAAATTAACAATTAAATTACTGTATGCATATATACGGTCAAAATCTCCACTAACAATAGATACAACATCTTTAATTTGGTTTATATCCATACCATTATCCAAATAAAGGTTAACAAGAAGCAAACTCGTTTGTATTCTGCTAACAATGTCACTTGTTTCATGTCCAAATGATCCCGTTAGCATGCCCAATGACGCCAAATTTTTATAAAGATTCAATTCACTTTCTTGAAAATCAATTTTTGCTTGATATGCTTTTTGCGTTTCTGAATAGTGTCTATTATAATCATTTTGGATTTTTTCAATTCCTTGCTTCTTCTTTTCAGTATGTGCAATATATGTTTCCAGAAGTTCATCAATTTTTTGAGCTGAAACTTCTTCATCATTAGAAAATAATTTCCCGATTTGTTTTACAAAATCATCTTCCTTATATAGCTCTTTTAAGTTTTCGAATTGGGAATCAATCTTCTTTTTTTCGTCCGCAAGCTTTTGAATTTCTTCCTGCTCAGCCAAATACGCCTTTCTTCTGGCATCACTAATAAGATTTGTACATTTAGATAAAAAGCTGACAAGCTGCGAGTAAGCTTCATTTTCTATAATTCCTTCTCTGTTGGTCGCATCAATCAATAGAGGATTGGTCTCATCCCCAATCTTAACCACACCTATAACCTGATTATTACCCACAAGATATCCGTGTGTATCTTTTACCTTTTTCTTGTCAAGCAAGAGCCAATCATTCCCAATATCTCCGTATGGCTTAACTCTAAAATTATCTCGATAAATCTTAATGCCACAATACGTGTCTAGAATTCTTTGAGCAAATCTAAAATTATATCCAGACTCTGCATCAGATAAATTTGCACTGTCTCTTAGGAAGAAGTATATCTCCGCTTTCAGATTTCCACATAACAAAGGCTTTTCATAGTTCTCCTCAACGATGTCATTTTTCCCTTCCTTATCACTATAAGTTATACGTGATTTTTGAGCATTATCAAAAATCTCAGCATCAATTTTTGCATATCTTAAGTCAAGAATTTCATTGACTAAAACAATATCCTCTACTTTAAATTCGGGAGCAACTAGTTCAATTTTGAATGGGTCACTTTCGATAAAATCTGGAGCTACTAATAAGCGTAATTCTTTTTGTAGTTTGTCGATATCTCTTTGTTTCCATTCATCTCTCAAACCTTCCATGATTAAAATCATACCAGTTTGAGATTTAGATAAGTTAAATTTAATATATAACTCTTCAAGCATAGTAAATACTTCTGATTCGCTTTGTGAATCTATAGTATCCAATGAACTTGAAACATCGCCAATCAGTAATTCAATGTCTTCATATTTCTTTATTATCGGTACGACTTTATCTTCAAGCAGCCTGAGTGTTTCGTTTTTATAAAACATAGGGTATTCAAAACTTTTTGTTCCAAGTATCGATTCCACAGTATCTTTATCTTCTTGAAGAATCTTATCAGTAAGCATAAAATACTCAAGCTGATTACAAATGAATTTTGCAGCTGTAGATTCTTGATGGTCTTTTAGTATACCAATTCTTTGGGTCAATGCAGGAATATTTATTTCCTCAAAACTATTCCAGTTAATATCTACTCTATATGGTGGTTCAAATTCTGGAAATGAGTAAATTTGAACTTTTTCTGCTAAACGTTCAACTGAAAATCTACCAATACCTTTTTTTCCTGCCTTTTTTCTACCTTTAGGGGTATAAGGTTCAGTAATTTTATTGTTTGTACCAATTACCATCCACTTATTTTCGAAGTCCGATTGTGTCATTCCTGTACCAGTGTCAATTAGAACAATCCTGCTTTGTGGGGTATTGGGTTTATCCAAAATGATTTTCACACCATAGGCATCCGCATCGTAAGAGTTTTTAATAAGTTCCACTAATGCTGTAACAAAATCTGTAACAAGCTCACGCCCTAATTGGCTAATATGTCGGGAATTTGTTTTAAACTGTAGTTTTTTCATAAATGCCTCACCTCAATAATCTAGAATCATATTTATTTCATTAACGGATAAATCATATGCTTCGCATACAAGCCTATCCAATTCTTCTTGATGTTCTCTTAACTCTGACAAATATTTTGATACAAATGCCGAAATATCTTTTACATTATTTTTAGAAAATGGCAGTAGATTCAATTCGTTTGCCGATACTTGCGTATTACCGCTTTTACTTATAAAAACATAATTTATTAGTTTTGAGTTAAGTAATCC
>NZ_CAMXVC010000050.1 GCF_947252345.1 uncultured Finegoldia sp. | reverse complement strand
TAAAAATAATTTCACAATATTTTTTTATTTTTTTATTTTTTATTTAACAAATTCACACAATTTTTTAAATATTTTTTTGTAAAAATTTTCTAACAGAAATATTCGTTTCGCTATTTCGCCTCGTCAAACATTTTTTTAACAAAAAATACCCAACACACGATTGGGTATTTAAAGCTCGATTAATTTCGCAAAATTTTGGAATTAATTTTATTATTTTCTTTTCTTTGACAAGTACAATCCACCAATTGTCGACAATGCTGCAATCGCCATCGACAACGCTTCGGTTTCAACCCCTGCTTTTGGCAATTTATTGGATTGTTTGCCGCTATTTTGAGATTGTGGTCTGACAATATTAATCACAGCATCCGCTACCAATATAGCTCCGTCTTTGGTAATTGTCGTGAGCTTGTCCGGATAGTAAGTTTTGCCCGTCACAGGGTCTGTGTACAAAGCAAAAATCTCAGTCGAACTTCCGTTTATTTTTGCCACAACTGTCAAATTTATTCTGTCGCCATATTTGTAGCCTTTAGTGTCGACCGTGATGAGCCCCGTGTTGGAATCAATCGTTGCATTTACATTTGGCATCCTTACCAACGAAAATCTCGTTCCAACTGGTGTTTCAACCACTTTTCCATCTTGATTTACGAATACAGGTTTCATCTTAACAACAGAGCCTTCAGCGACGCTAACTTCCCTGTAGACAAGTCTTAGTTGTCTGTTGATTTTTTGCTTGTTGCCATCGACCTTCGCTACAACCAAATCACTGCCTTTGATAGTGTCCCTGGAATTATCTGGATAAGTGATAGTAGCCGTTGCGTCGTTTCCGATATCGACCTTAGTTCCTCGTGGGAATTTGTCCTTGTTGGCATCTTCAATCTTCTCTTTAACTTTCGATTTTTCATCTTCGGTTAAATTAGAAGGATTTTTTACCTCGGTCTTTTCCGGAACTGTTGGGTCTACCTTGTCCGCGATAGTTCCTTCAGAAGGTTTGCCTCCGTCATGGTCGCCATCATTGTCAGATGGTTTGTGGTCATCTGATGGTTTGTCGCCGTCGTGGTCGGATGATGGTGTTGATGGTTTTGATGGCGTTGTTGGCGTTGATGGTGTTGTTGGCGTTGTTGGTGTTGTTGGCGTTGTTCCACCATCGCTCTTAGGTTTTTCATTCACCAATTTGTCAGCCGGAATTTTATCTTCTGAATTATCCGGATATGTTATTGTCGCATTGCCCTTGTCATCAAGCTTTACTTTTGTTCCTTCAGGGAATTTATCCTCGTTGACTTTTTCAATCTTGCCCTTGACTTCCTGCTTTTCGTCATCAGTAAGCTTGTCTTTGTCAGCTACATCAGTTTTTTCAGGAATAGTTGGGTCGATGATATCAGCAATCTTAAGTTCGGGTTTTTCTTCAGTTGCTGCTTCTCCGTGTTTGTATTTGAATACAAGGTCTTCTGCAGGGATTGTATCCTTTGATTTATCTGGATATGTTATTGTCGCATTGCCCTTGTCATCAACGTCTACTTTTGTTCCTTCAGGGAATTTATCCTCGTTGATTTTTTCAATCTTGTGCTTAACTTTCTCTTTTTCTTTATCGGTTAATTTCTTAGGTTCTTTAACGCCAGTTTTTTCAGGAATAGTCGGAGTAATCTTGTCGGCATAAGTCTTGTCATCAACTTTTTCCCAAACAGCCACAATCATTATACTCTTGCTACCATCAGTAATTATGCTTTTGCTGAAGTTAGAATTTAGATTAAATGTCTTGTCCGTTCCAAGCACTACCCATTTGACAAACTTGTATCCTTCTCTAGTAGGTACTTGTACGCCTGTTACTTTTTCGCCGTCTTTGACATTAGCTGTTTGAGTTGTTGGTGTACCACCATTTGCATTAAATACTACTTGGTATATTTCTGTTGAAGGTTTTGTTGTGTCGTTTACTTTGCCCTTTGTGACTGTTACTTTTACGTCTTTTGTAATTGTTTCGTCTGTTGGGTTGCCGTCTTCTCCTGTGGCACCTGTTCTTTTTGATTTGATTGTTACTTTGATTGTAACTTCTTTGCTTGTTTCACCTTCGCCAAATGTTACGTTTGGTGTTCCTGTTAGGTTTCCATTTGTGTCTACGCTTAATCCATCTTTTGTTTCTGATGTGATTGTTGTGTTTGGTTTGTTTGGTGTCACTACATTTGTGTTTGCGGCTACTGCTTTTCCATTTTCTACTGATGGCGATGTTACCGTTGCATCCAGGCCATCTCTTTCTTTTGGATTTGTGTCCTCATCATCTGGAATGCCGTCGTTGTCATCGTCATCATCAGTTTTGTCTGGTTTGCCGTCTCCGTCGGTGTCTCTTTGGACTGTTACTTTTGCTGTGTCTGTTAGGGTTTCTTTTTTGTCGCCTTCGCCTCTTGTTAGAGTGACTGTTATTGTGACGTCTTTTTGTTCTTCAGCTTCTCCCCATTTTTGTTTTGCTAGGCTTCCTGTGATTTTTCCTGTTGTTTTGTCGTAGCTTAGTCCATTGTCTACTGTTATTGTTGCGTCTTTTTTGTTTGTTTCTACTATGATTGTATCTATTGTTGTTCCGGTTTTGCCTTCTACTTTTGTTTGTGTTTTTGGTGTCACTGTTAGTGTTGTTTCGTTGTCATTTTCTGTGGCTGAGCCTTTGATTGTTGTATCTTCACTTATTATGCTACCTGATGCTAGTGACCATTTTGCATCTCTATATCCATCTTTTAGTGTTAATTTTGGAAATTCCCCATCAGGGAGTTTGATTCCTTTTTTAATATCTATAACTTTTTCTGTAAATTCAACGCCTTCACCTTTTTTGAATGTTACTCTTGCATAACCATCTGGTGTTATTTGTCCTTCTTTTGGGTGGAGGATGTCTGGCGTTGTTGTCAGCGTGATTAGACCACCAGTTTTCAAGTTGTATTCAGATTGTATTTTGTAGGTTGTATTGTCTAGTTTTATTTCCCCATTTTCAACCTTATCAACTGTTAATACTGGATTACCAGGTGTGTTTAATTCCGTAACATCGTGGTCACTGCCCAAATTTTCATCACTGCTAACATCTGCGGAGTTGCTGTCTTTGTTGATTTCGAAATTCAAATCAAATTCATCTTCAGTTCCACTGGCTACTGTCAACTTACCATTAATCGTTCCACCATCTGTTCTAGTTGTCTCCACGCCATAAGGGTTGACTACTTTTACTTTAATTTCGGGGTTTGCAATCTGCATATATACTTTATCAAAGTTAAGTGATATTGATGAATCTGCATTTGGCGTACTAGTGCCACCTTCTACCAATGTCTTTGGAGTGTTATCTATAATAGCGCCCCAATTCCCATGCCCTAAATTTACCGGAATTTCTACATTTGCTGAAACTGTTACTTTATTGCCTACTATGTCACTTTTTTTAATCGTAATAGTTTTTTTGTAGACTCTTTGATTTGACGTTTTAGAAAATTGCACGGCAACGTCGAAAGTGTCGGGCAATAAACTCATATCAAAGTCACCACCATTAATGCCCGTAAATTCCAACGTTACATTGACAGGTTGTTTCATTGTAAGTCCCGAAGTCACAGCCTTGTCTATTTTCACGTCCGATATCTCCAGACCCGAATTTTCAGTTTGTCCATCGGCATCAAGCGCTGACCTGTTTTGTGGTTTTTCAACGGAATTGCTGTTGGCAGATTCGTTTTTTTCTTCGACAACGACTTTCACCGCAACTTTTTCATCGTGGAATTTAGCATCTGCGAATTTGATTGTAACAAAAACCGTTTGAACTCCTGGCTTACTCGTGTCGATTTTTTCTCCCTCGTACACAGCTTTTGCGTTTTGTGGGAGATTTTTGATTGCAGTAGTTGGGTCAACGGAATCATTCACGTGCACCCTCAACGTTTCGACTTTCAATTCAGCGTTGGACTTTTGTGGTGATTTTGTACTCGTCGGTTGTGTTGGTTGTGTTGATTGTTCTGATACTCGTGCGTCATCATCGGCTGACTTCACCGATGAATTTTGCTCAGCTGAAACGACAGCCCTCGTTGAACTATCGATGGCAACTTTTTGCTCTATTTTTGTAGGCTCATCTACTATATTCGATGTTGTGTCTTTGTCAGCAAAAACCTGTTGTCCGCCAAGAACTATCGGAAGCGACAATGCTGCAACGATTAATTTCTTTTTCTTCATTTTTCCCCCTTATTTTTTTAAATCTAATTTCATTTCATCGAAAAATATCTACAAAATTTTTTTGAATTAAACGACGGCACAATACACATAAGACCATGTGCGTCGCAACCTTTTATATTTTCCAATCGTAATTTTTCTAAACAAAAAGGTTTTTGATTGTAGAGTATTTTAGTTAGATATATTATTTTTTTACATTTTCTTATTGTAACACTATTGCAAATTAGTCGCAAATCCGCAAATTTTCCCATTTTAAATATATATTCACTCTCGTTTCGTTTGCGAAAACCTACTAGTCTACTTCCAAATAAAATAAATTGCCGTGTATGTTTTTCAATAATTTTGTTGATAAATTCGTACAGCGTTTTTTTGTTGAAAAATCGACATTTTTAAGATTATGTCGTAGATTTTATTTTTTTAGTCCAATTTTTAATATTAAATATCATTGATATTTCA
>NZ_CAMXVC010000049.1 GCF_947252345.1 uncultured Finegoldia sp. | reverse complement strand
CCACTTAAAAGCAAAAAATAGAAATCCTGACAGTTGTTCAGGATTTTTTTTGTGCTAATAGAATAAGGGTGTGGAGCTCTTTCGGGTCAGTCGTAAAACCCTGTTGCACCCCTCTCTCCTCATGCACATAATTTCATAAGTATTTGTTATCTTTGCATCATGAAGACCGAGCAATTGTTGCGTTGTATCTTTTCAGAGATACTCGCAGATTATTTTGATGTGATAGATATCCAAGAGAGTAAGAAGTTGGTATTGCTGATGGCTTATCCATTGTGATGAAAGACACACATAAAGAAAGTAATGGGTTTAAATACATCTATTCTAAAAACGGAAAAGATATAACGGTTTATGCTGATAATCCAAAAGAAGATTTATTCCCATTGAATCCTCTTGATAATGAAATAGTTTCTTGTTTAGATGTCATCATAGGAAAATACAACACTTTACACGATTCTGTCTTGTCTCAGAAATTGTTTTCTATAGAAAGCGATTTTGTGGAACGAAATCCTACACTTGTAAGAGAATATAACGAAGGTGATTATTGTGACCCAGAATTAGAAATCAAACTTTTCACCAATGATAAAGCTGGCAAGAGTGGAAGAGCACGTTGGTATGTAGCTAGTAAAGACGTTATTACAACCGGACTTGAACATTTGAACAGGTGGAAAGTCATTGTATCAAGCGCCAATGCCGGAGGACAAAAACGTAGCAATCAAATCGCTATTGTAGATAATCATAGCGCATTTGGTCGTTCTCGTGTAGCACTGAAAACATTCGCAACAGAGCAAGAAGCCCAGAACTTCTTCAAATATGCTACAAGTGAGATTATCCGCTTCGCCTTTCTGCTCACAGACGAATCCTTGACCTCTTTAGCAAAGAAAGTTCCGGATTTATTGGACTACTCCGATGCCAATGGCATTATTGATTACAACGGTGATGTGAATGCCCAACTTTATACGCTTTTCGATATGAATGATAAGAATCAACAACACATAAAGGAAGTCCTGACTTTGAAAGGAATGATTGACGATTGACAGAACGGCAGAATAGGAGAAATAAAGTAGTGCTTCTTCGCCTTTCTTACAGCCTCTCTACCATTTGCAAAGAAACCCAAACAAATTCGATTTTCTGCCGATGGCAAATACCTACAACTTGATGCATGGACTTCATGCTCACCCGTAGGTTATGCAATTTTGTTTACATAGTAAAAATCACTCATAATAAAGATAGCCAACTCTCTGGTCCATTAGCCAGGGTCTTAATTTCGAATTGACGGTGCAAATATACAAACTTTTTCTGTATCAAGTAATCAAAATGAGAAAAAATCACATTTTGACAATTATATACCATAGATATATCCGAAATGTATTGTGTAAATGAGAATATATCACTATATTTGCACCATTAAACAACTTATTTAGTCAATACTTATGCTACAACAGTTCACAATAGAAAATTTTCTATCCTTTAAGGATAAAGAAATATTACTCCTTCAGCCAAGCAAAGGTTCTTTGAAAAAGGAGCATAAAACGGAGCCAACTAAAGGGCAGTGGGTGCTGAAATCAGCGGCAGTATTTGGAGCAAATGCTGGCGGAAAGAGTAATTTTGTCAAGGCGATAGAGTTAGGTAAAAAACTTGTTTTAAGAGGTACTCGTACAGATGATTTAATAGATTTCTACCCCTTTCGTTTAAGCTCGGAAAATAAGAAAAAAGATACAACCATTATTTATCATATACTTTGTGGAAACAAAAAATATGAATATGGCTTTAGCTACAATGCAGAACAAATAAGTTTAGAATGGCTTAAGCAAATAAACAAAAATAAAGAATGTGTTATTTTTCAAAGAAATACAGAAAAATCCGATTTTGATATTTCATATCTTCTTAAGCTCAATCCAAAAGAGGAAGAATCACAATTCTTGTCATTTCTTGCAAAAGCGACACCACAAAAACAATTGTTTCTTCATGAAGTCATGAGTCGTAACATTCATGAGAACGTATCAAATATTAAAGATTTGGATTCTGTTATCGACTGGTTCGTAAATTCTCTTAAAATTATATTCCCTGATACTCCGTATAAGCAAGGTGTATTACTTAAAGCTGCTGATGATAATGATTTAAAACGTGGTTTTGGGGCATTCTTAAGATATTTCAATACTGGCGTTGATGGTGTAAAATTAATAGAAGTGAAATTTGAAAAACTTGGTATTCCACAAGATTTACAACGTGCAATAAAAGCAGATCTGTCAAAATCTAACACAGATGAAGCATTTGGAGCATTAAGATTTGACGACAACTTGTATTTAATCAACTTGATTGATGGTGAAATTAAGGCTAAGAAATTGATGACAGTACATAAAAAGATGGATGAAGCTGATGTCGAGCTTTTTTCGCTTGGCGATGAGAGTGATGGCACAAAACGTTTGTTTGATTATATTCCACTTATTTTGGATTTGATTCAAGGAGGGAAAGTCTTTGTTGTTGATGAAATGGAACGTAGCTTGCATCCATCACTTATTAAGCAAATAATTTTATTATTTTACAAGTATTCAAAAGATATTTCTAGTCAACTGATTTTCACCACTCATGAAAGTTCTTTAATGGATCAAACGATATTCAGGAGGGATGAAATATGGTTGATGAGAAAAGATAATAACGGTATCAGTTCATTTGGAAGAATGGATAATTTATATAATGTGCGTTTTGATAAAATGCTTCAAAACAGCTATCTCAATGGCGAGTACGGAGCAACCCCCATATTTGAGGCAGAAGAGGAGATAAGTAAATTATTTTTATCTTTAAAATAATCTTCCGATGGTAAGTTTTGATTCTAAATTTTTGTTCACCGCCACGGTAACAGCACCAACATTTTTATCACTAGGATTAATAGGTGTCATTAAGGATAGTTCGAATTATTTTCGATTTTGGGATGAAACGCTAGAAAATAGGATATTCCCTACTAGTTTTGAATGGTGGGGCATCAATATCAGTTTTGGATTTACGTTAATATGCCTTATAGGCATCAAAATTTTTCTTTGTAAAAAATCTAATAAACACAAGGAAGGAAAAACTATTCAAGTGAAATCTTATTCAAATTTATCTCTGAACAGTGCGGAGCAGGTGATTTCATCTATAATCCCTTGGTTGACAATATTTGCCGACAAACTTGATTTTGTGGTATTATTTGTTTGCATAATACTTCAATGCTGTTTTATAGCGATTGCAAGTTATAATAACAACAATTACAATTTACTTTGTTCAATATGGGGGTATCGCTATTATGAAGTATATACAGAAGAAAACACCTATATCCTGCTTTCTAGAAAATGTATAAGAAATAAGAATGAGATTAAAAAATTTATTGAAGTGACAGATTATACGGGTTTAATCATTAATGAAAAATAATATGAGCCATTTTTATGCATTGATGCCTGATAACACAGTAAAACATATCCCTCTACAAGAAGAGATCGTTACGGAGATTAAAAACCTATTTATAAATGGTGGGACTATATTTAAACCAGAAGGTATAGAAGAAGATGTTTTCGATGGCAATATTGTTAGTCGGAACGGGGAAAATATAACGTACGTGCATTATGACTTACCTGAAGATTTTGCTCGTATACCATATAATCAGGCTGACATGTCCGAATATAATATAAATGAAGATATGCCTAAAAGTATCTTTTATTACGATGATGGAAAGTTCTATTTTCAGGTCTTTAATAAGAAAAATATGTTACAACGCAAAATGGTCTTGCAGTTTGAGTATGGAAATGTATTTGCAAAAATGAATAACTCTGCTTTTATTGTCGAAGATAAGATTCATGCGTTATACACGGAGGGAAAACTGTATTTCCAAAGTTATACAGTCGCAAATCAAATATTCTCACTAATAAATTTTGTTACAGAAGCTACAAATGCTGAAATTGAATTCTTTGGAGCAATAGATGGAATTAATGTAAATACAGAAAGCATAAAGCATATAGCAAACATAAAGACGCGTCGGCTTATAAAGTTGTTGTCGAACACTGACAATATTTCAACTTTTATGAGAAAAGCATCTCGAACAAAAACAAGCCTATTAAACAAATACGGAGTTAATGCCCAAATAAATGAAAATCAAGAATTGGTTTTACCAACAAATAATGTTGCGGATTTGAACCGTGTTTTAGAGTTTCTCAATGAGGACATATTTAGGGGTGTAATTACAGATAGGCTTTATCGTTCAAATTCAAAGAAAAAAGATAATCACTAATTATGAATGAAGAAAATAAAATCATACTCTATCAGGACGATAATGAGATAACCCGTGTGTCCGTGCGTTTTGCCGATGAGGACTTGTGGCTGACACAAAAACAGTTGGCGGATATATACTGTACGACACAAGAGAATATCTCTATGCATATACGCAATATATATGCAGACAAAGAATTAGATGAGAATAGAACTTATAAGAAATTCTTATTAGTTCGTCAGGAAGGCAATCGTCAAGTGAAACGTAACATTGACCACTATAATCTTGATATGATTATAGCCTTGGGGTATCGTGTCCAGTCGCAGGTTGCTACTCGTTTCCGTCGCTGGGCAACCCAACGACTTCACGAATATATCCAAAAAGGGTTTGCTATGGATGATGAACGGTTGAAACAAGGAGGTAATCGCTATTTCCGTGAGCTTTTGCAGCGTATCAGGGACATTCGCAGTAGCGAGCGCAACTTTTACCAGCAAGTAACGGATATATATGCCACTGCGACAGACTATGACCCTCGTGACGAGATGACAAAAATGTTTTTTGCCACAGTGCAGAACAAGCTGCATTATGCTGTTCACGAGAATACGGCTGCTGAAATCATATACAACCGTGTGGATAATGAAAAACCTTTTGTCGGAATGACCAACTTCAAGGGAAGCTATGTGACCAAAGACGATGTAAAGATAGCCAAGAACTATTTGTCTGAGATTGAGCTCCAACGGCTGAATCTGCTTGTTTCAGGTTTCTTGGATTTTGCGGAGTTTCAAGCATTGGAAATGAATCCTATGACGATGAAAGATTGGATTGAAGCATTGGATAATCAAATTATTGCCCATAAACGGAAAGTTCTGATTGGCAAGGGGAACATTTCACATAAGCAGGCGATTGAAAAAGCGGAAAAGGAGTTTGACATCTATCGCAAGCGTGAAATGGAGTTGTTGGAAAGTGATTTTGATAAAGAAATAAAGAAGTTGAAAGACAATAATTCAAACTAATTCCCTACCTTTGCCCCAAGAAATCATCCGCTGCAACGACACGTAAAACGCAGAAGTCCAACGGTGGAGCAATAGGAGGAGATTACTCTTGCGCTGTTTCTAAAAAGTGATGATATACAGCTACTTGTGAATTTAATACGATTCCTGGTGGTACCACTTAAAAGCAAAAAATAGAAATCCTGACAGTTGTTCA
>NZ_CAMXVC010000048.1 GCF_947252345.1 uncultured Finegoldia sp. | reverse complement strand
CACCCATAAGGTTTCGTCGGCAGCGTCAGATGTGTATAAGAGACAGGTATTTAATGGTAAAAAAAACTTATTTTAATTTAGATAAATCAAAACAAGATATGATTAGAGAAAATGTCCTAAAAATGTTTGTTTCTAAAGATTTCGAAGATGTCACAATTAGAGATCTTGCAAAAAAATGTAACATATCTGTAGGCTCTTTCTATAAATATTTTAATAGCAAAGAAGATATGTACCTTTACTATATGTGTGAGGTTGAAGAAAAAATATTAGACGAAGAATATAAACATAATAAGAGTTTATTTACAAATAATCCATATATAGATTTAAACACTATCCTCTCTCCACTAGAGATAAAGTTTAATAGAACATGGTTAAATGCTCCTACCTATATATTGAGCAAATTTTACTTTGATGGTTATGCAAATAAATTAAACAGCAAAGTTCTTGATGAATTAGATTTGTTATATGACAAAGGAAAAACGTCAAAGGGGCTAGAAAAAGATATGTTAAAATTTATTTATGTTACTTATATGTATAACTTTATTATGTATGTGAGAAAGAAAGACATCGCTGACTCAAAAGAATTTATTCGTTTAAAAAAACTTTATTTTGACAAAATCGTATTTAAGGGCCTATTTACAACGGAATATTATGAGGAAGTTTTTGGAGTTTAATTTAAAAGGCGATATGTATTCAAAAAAATATCTTATACACATCGCTTTTCACATACCCCTATGACTTAAATTTTCCTTATATAAGGTTGATATTAATTGTTATTGATATTTAAAAAGTCTCTAAGTCTATTTCTGTTAGGATTATTTAAAGCCTCTTAAGGACTACCATCTTCTGCAATTTTTCCATTTTCCATGAATAAAACTCTTGTAGCCGTTTCCTTTGCGAAATTAATTTTATGTGTAACTATCATCATAGTTACTCCAGTAGTTGCCAGCTTTTTATTGTACTTAAAACCCCTGCTACTAACTCAGGGTCTAATTAAGATGTTGGTTCATCTAAAAGTAAAATATCCGGCTTAACAGATATGGCTCTCGCAATGCTTTTTTCAATCAGAGAAAAAACAATTCCAATTATTCCCAAAATCGGGCAAATATATACCGTCACTAATCCAATAGGTCTCAGATTTCCTAAGAAACCGAGCTGAAAATCCTTCAATATAAAACTAATCACAAGACACACAACGCCAATGATAAGTGTCCACAAGCTTTTGTTTTTCGTTTTGTTCATAAACTCCTCCTCACCTATTTACCATTATTATACCCTATCCAAAATTTTTCATAAAATCACGCAAAAAAGAGTGCAGGAAAACCCGCACCCTTGTAGCTAAATTTTATGAAGCTATTTCAACTTTTACAGCCACGCCGTTTTTCACAGTGACAACCAAGCCAAGTCCTGTGTCCTTGCACAATTTATAGTAATTCAAAAACTCAGCTCTGTTAAAATAGCTTGGCTTGGCTAGTCCGCTTTTCGCCACGAAAACAGTCTTGTCTGTGAGCTTGAAAGAATGATTTACGCTGTGACCAATGCTGTCGCCCCCGAAGAATGAATCAATCTTCTTGTAATACAACATATATCCCGATACAACCAATTGGTCGTCTTCGATTCTCACATTGTACGCTTGATTACTAGCGTCTGCTTCTGCTTTTGATAATTTTTTGCTAATCAAACTAGAATAGTATTGACCAGTTTTTGTGTGCAAATTCTTATCTTCTGGTTTTTTAACAGTTTTTTTGTTTGTTAAAATATTTTCAGCAACAGTTTTTTCACCACCAACTATGAACACGTTCTTGTCGTTCAAATATTTCTTGGCGTTTTCTGTCAAGTTGTCTGATTGCGTAAGAATTATTGGTGCGTTGTGTTTTTTAGTTAAACTTACTGCTGACAAGCTGTCTGCGAATACTTCTCCACTTGCAAGGATTGCGTTGTTGTTCTTGTCAAATGATAGCTTTGCGATTTCTAGTGCTGTTTCGTATCTGTCTTTTCCGGAAACTCTTTTTCCTGTGAAGCCTTTTAGTGGTAGTTGGTTTTTACCACCTATTGCTATTTCTTGTAAATTGGATTGTGGGTAAGTTTCTCCGTCACTTAGTACCATTACTGATTTGTGGTTTACAAAAAATCCTGTCGCTGCTAGTGCGTCGGGGAAGTTTTTGCCACTTGCTATCAACAAATATTCCGGTTTGATGATTTGTTTTGTCTTTTCCATGACTTTTTGGGATGTTGAGTATCTGTCTTGTCCTTCAAGTCTTGTGACGTCAATCTTTTCTGATTTTAATTCTGTGTCAACTCCAGTTTTGCTAATAGCATTGTCTCCACCTACAACAAAAACTTTCTTCGCTTTCAATCGTTCGATTTCGTTTTTTGTTTGTGAGTCAAGTTTATCTTGTGATGACAATAAAAGTGGCGCATTTAGTGCTGATGCGAGTTGTCCTGCTGAGAGTGCGTCTGCGAAGTTGAATCCACTTGCAAGTACGACATTTTCTGATGTAGTATATGCTGATTTGGATATTTCAACAGATGTTGTAACTCTATCCTTGCCGGATATTCTTGTAACTTGTTGTGTTTTCTTTTGTGGTTGTGCGTTTTGTTTGTCTGCAATCGCCACCGTCGGCAACACCATTGCAACAGCTAACGCTGCGACCGTCAATTTTTTCAATTGATTTTTTAGCATTTTATCCTCCATAATTCATTATGATATTTTAATAAAACAACGGAATTTCTCCATTATTTTGCCTTCAATATTATTATACTCCATTTGAGATTTTTTTGATAAATTCGTTCAACAAAAAAGAGTGCAGATTTTTCTGCACCCCTTGTGTTATTTTAGTTTGTCGTAAGTTTGCTTTGCTTTCTCGTATTGATTTTGCACCAACTGCAACTCTGATTCTTTTTGATTTATTTTTTCCTTAAGTTCAAGAGTTTTTTGATCGTCGCCTTTTTTAAGGTTTTCAATTTTCTTCTTTCTATCAGCTTTAATTTCTTCAATATCCTTCAAAGTTTTTTCTGTTTTTTCTTTTTCATCTAATAACGCTTTTTTATCTGTAGCTTTCTTGTATTCATTGATAATTTCACGATATTTTTCTTCCTTAATAAACGTGCTATATCCATGCCCAAAATCTCCATTCATGCAGAATGTATTGCTTCCGTATCTTAATGCAACAGAATTTTTAGTTACAGCTACAACATTGATGCTCTTACTCAAAATATTCGTGTAGTGACCAATTACAGGTTCCTTGCCGTTGTGTTTTGCCCTGTAATCTGCTTTCGCTTTTTCCATCGCTACATTTGCGGCTTCTCCAGAATATTTAGTATTTATCGTATCCATCAATTCTTCATAAATTAATTTTTCTTTGTCATACCATCCTTTGTAAGGATTTACATAACCCCAAGCCAAATTTTCCCAAACTCTAAAAGTATGTCTGTGACCTAGAGATGGATCCACTGACCTGTTACAACTTACCATAGCCTTTGCCAAAATTTCAAAATTAGTATCTAATTTTGTCAAGCCCGTGAAGTGTTCATCCTTTAATCTTAGACTGTTTAATTGTTCAAGCCAATCCGCAGTCATAATCATATTTTCATATGATGTTGAATCGTCGGACGTTTTTTTCACATCACCTTTTTGTAAATACTCGTTCAAAATCGCAAGTCCATTTTCAGTATCTTGTTTGTATTCTGGGTATTTTTCTCCTGCCCATTTAAAAAATGCAAACGCACCTTCATTAATTGTAGCGTCAATTTTCGGAAGAACTTTGTTTATTTCTTCAATTTTCTTGTTGGCTTCTTCAATAGCACTCTTGTTCTTTTCTTCAAATTCTTTTTCTTCATCTTCAAGCTTTTTGATATCTTCTTCAAGCTTTTTCTTAGTTTCTGGAGCTTCTTGGTGTTTCTTTAATTCGGCTTTAAGATTTTCTAATTCTTCTTTGCTGTCTTTTAATTTCTTTTCGGCTTTATCCAAGTTTTCTTTCGCTTTTTTTCTGCTTGGATTTTTGTTATCTTTTTCTTGCTGTCTAATTTCTTCAGCTATCTTTGCCCTTTGTTCAGCTGTAATGTTAGTTAAAATATTTTCAGCAACAGTTTTTTCACCACCAACTATGAACACGTTCTTGTCGTTCAAATATTTCTTGGCGTTTTCTGTCAAGTTGTCTGATTGCGTAAGAATTATTGGTGCGTTGTGTTTTTTAGTTAAACTTACTGCTGACAAGCTGTCTGCGAATACTTCTCCACTTGCAAGGATTGCGTTGTTGTTCTTGTCAAATGATAGCTTTGCGATTTCTAGTGCTGTTTCGTATCTGTCTTTTCCGGAAACTCTTTTTCCTGTGAAGCCTTTTAGTGGTAGTTGGTTTTTACCACCTATTGCTATTTCTTGTAAATTGGATTGTGGGTAAGTTTCTCCGTCACTTAGTACCATTACTGATTTGTGGTTTACAAAAAATCCTGTCGCTGCTAGTGCGTCGGGGAAGTTTTTGCCACTTGCTATCAACAAATATTCCGGTTTGATGATTTGTTTTGTCTTTTCCATGACTTTTTGGGATGTTGAGTATCTGTCTTGTCCTTCAAGTCTTGTGACGTCAATCTTTTCTGATTTTAATTCTGTGTCAACTCCAGTTTTGCTAATAGCATTGTCTCCACCTACAACAAAAACTTTCTTCGCTTTCAATCGTTCGATTTCGTTTTTTGTTTGTGAGTCAAGTTTATCTTGTGATGACAATAAAAGTGGCGCATTTAGTGCTGATGCGAGTTGTCCTGCTGAGAGTGCGTCTGCGAAGTTGAATCCACTTGCAAGTACGACATTTTCTGATGTAGTATATGCTGATTTGGATATTTCAACAGATGTTGTAACTCTATCCTTGCCGGATATTCTTGTAACTTGTTGTGTTTTCTTTTGTGGTTGTGCGTTTTGTTTGTCTGCAATCGCCACCGTCGGCAACACCATTGCAAGTGCAAGCGTCGATGCCAAGACTTTTTTCAAAATTTTCGTGTTCATTTTAACCTCTCGTTAATTATTTTCGTATGCTTCTAATACTTTGTTGTAGCCTTCTTCTTTTAATGCTTCTTCGACGTATCCTCTGATTTCCTTTGTCGGATAGACATTTCTCTTGATGGATTTCATCTTCTTCAACACGTCCTCTACGATGATTGCGATGTCCGAGTTCGTCATTCCAGCCTGTGCAGTGTCCGATGTTTGAGCTAGCGAGTGGGAGATTTTTTCCTTGTCAAAACTTTCCACGCTGCCAAGTTTTTTAAGCACCCATTCTCCTTCTTCTCCAAACATTTCATCAAGCACATTTATTTTTGCATCTTCGATTATATTTGCAACGTCGTTCGGGTTTGTGTCGTTATTTTTGAAGTAGTCTACCAAAATTTTCGTCAAATCATTCATTTGTTTTCCTCCTTTTATACGACAAGAGCATCCATAAAAACGGATGCTCTTGCTTTCAAATAAAACCTCTCGAAGGTTTTATTAATTATTCAATAATTTTAGAAACAACGCCTGCTCCTACTGTTCTTCCACCT
>NZ_CAMXVC010000047.1 GCF_947252345.1 uncultured Finegoldia sp. | reverse complement strand
GAATTGAAGAAATTTATGACAAAAATATGCTTGTTAATTCTTTTTTTCCTAATAACGGAAAAATAGATTTGAATTTACTTTTCAAGGGGCATTGCAATGATTTATAATAGCACAAAATCATTAGTAAATACGATAATGCAATATAAAGTTCCACAATCAAAAATTTGCTTGGATATGACTTTTGGCAATGGAAATGATACTTACAATATGTTTAGCATAAATAGAGCTATCAAAGTCTTTGCTTTTGATATTCAAAAACAGTGCACCGATAATTTTAAAAAAATACAAGGTTTAACTGTTATAAATGATTCTCATGAAAATTTCGAAATTTATGTGAAAACAAATGTTGATTTTGTTATTTTCAATCTGGGATATTTGCCGGGTGGAGATAAAAAAATTACGACTAATTATTTTGTAGTTATAAATACTATCCAGAAAATTTTAACAAAATTGAACATAAATGGAGTTGTTATTATAACTTTTTATCCTGGACACAAATCAGGGTTAGAAGAAAGTATAAAAATCGTTGACTACTTAAAAACATTAAATCAAAAAGTTTTTAATGTCATTAGATATGATTTTATAAATCAAATTAACAACCCACCATTTGTATGCCTTATTGAAAGGATAAAATAAATGAAAGTAGCTATTATAGGAGCGGGTGCTGCTGGTCTAATGGCAGCAAGTTTTATAGAAGAAAAGAATGATATATATATTTTTGACCAAAATGAAAAAATAGGAAAGAAATTATATATAACTGGTAAAGGTAGATGTAACATCACCAATGATTGTGAAGTTTCTGAACTAATAGATAATATAAATACAAACAAATATTTTTGTTACAGTGCATTTTATGACTTTACTAATCAACAAGTCATAAATTTTTTTAATCAAAATGGTTTAAAAACAAAAGTAGAAAGAGGAAAGAGGGTATTCCCAAATAGTGATAAATCATCAGATGTCATTAAAGTATTTTCGAAAATAATAGAGAAAAAACATATAAATGTTCACTTGAATGAAAAAATAAAAAAAATCTACAAATCTGACTCTTTTTATCTGACAAGTTCGGTAAAAGAATATAAATTTGATAAAATAATTATTGCTTGTGGTGGAAAATCATATCCAAATACAGGTTCAGACGGCTCATTATTTAATCAAATAAAAAATCTAGGACATTCCATTAATACAACGAAACCAGGATTGTGCCCTATAATTTTACAAGAAAATGTAAGTATGCTCGAAGGTGTTAGTCTAAAAAATATTGGTTTAAAGTGTTATGTTGAAAATAAATTAATTTATAATGAAACCGGAGAATTAGTTTTTACGAAAAGAGGCATTTCTGGACCTTTAGTTCTTACTTTATCAAGTATTTTATGCCACAAAAATGGTAAAACAAAAATATCAATAGACCTTAAACCGGCATTGACAGAAAAAAAACTTGATGATAGGATTTTAAGGGATTTTAATGCTAATTCAAATAAAACTATTGAGAATGCAATTAGTAAATTAACTACAAAAAAGTTAATTCTTCCGATTCTAAAATTGTCTAACATTAATCCGGATAAGAAAGTAAATGAAATAACGAAAATTGAAAGAGAAAAATTATTGAAGTCGTTAAAAAATTTTGATTTCAATTATATTTCAAATGAAAAACTTGAATATGCGATAATTAGTGTAGGTGGCATTGATGTCAACGAAATTGATCCAAGTACCATGGAGTCAAAACTTGTAAAAAATCTTTATTTCTGCGGTGAAATAATCGATGTAGATGGATTTACAGGTGGTTTTAACTTACAGTTTGCATTTTCAACAGGTTATTTAGCGGGGATAAATATATGATTAAAGTAAAATATGAGAATACTGACGAATTTTATAAATTCATTAATAATTATATAAAAAATAGGAAATTCGATATAATTTTAATTTCAACACCTAAGTGTATGAATGAAATATTTGATGATAAAAATATACACACAGATAAGAATATTCTTCTTACATCGAGAATGCTAAGTGAAAACGATGAAAATTATTTTTATGTAGAACTTTTAAATAATAAAATTTATTCTATAACAGTAGATGGTCCAAGTGGTTCTGGTAAATCTACGGTTTGTAAATTATTGGCTAAAATTTTAAATATAGAGTACTTAGATACTGGCTCTATGTATCGATCATTAGCATATTATTGCTTACAATCAAAGATAGATTTAAACAATGAAAACAAAGTTATTCAAGTTTTAAATAATATGAATATTACTTTTGAAAATTCTAAAATTATTGTAAATGGATGTTTATTAAATGATGAAATACGAACTAACAAGATATCAATGATTGCATCTAAAGTTTCAACTTATTTATCTGTAAGAGAAAAAATGGTTGAAATTCAAAGAAAAATTGCAGAGGATAAGGCTATTATTCTTGATGGTAGAGACGCTGGAACAAATATATTAAAAAATGCTGACTATAAATTTTATTTAGATGCTTCAGCAGAAATTAGAGCTAGAAGAAGATATAACGAAAAAAAAGACGACTCTTCATACGATGTCATTCTTGAAGATATTAAAATCAGAGATGAACAAGATAAAAATAGAAAATATGCACCTCTAAAAAAGGCAAAAGATGCTATTTTAATTAACTCAGATGATTTGGGTATTGATGAAGTTGTCGAAAAAATGTTAACAATTATTAGGAGATAGAATGTTTTATAATTTTTGTAAGTTTATTTTGAAAATAGTATTTAATATTATATACAAATTGGAAGTTCATGGCGATACTAAACTTCCAAACAAGCCATTAATTATTTGTGCTAACCATATAAGTATTTGGGACCCTGTGGTTCTTGCAATAATATTCGATAGAAAGATAAACTTTATGGGAAAAAAAGAACTGTTTAAAAATAGAATAATAGCTTATTTATTTAAAAAGGCAGGAGTTTTTCCAGTAGATAGAGAAAATGTAAATATTAAAACGATTAAATATTCCATTAATTTACTAAAAAACAATGAAGTTTTAGGAATTTTTCCAGAGGGAACAAGAGTAAAAAACGTTAGTGAAGATAATATGAAGACAGGTGTAGCTATGATAGCTTCGAGAGCTAATTGTGATGTAATTCCTGTATATATAAAATCAGATTATAAGTGCGGCTCTAAAATCGATGTGTTTATTAGGAATCAAGTTGTAATACAAGATTTTGAAGATTTTCCAAAAGAAAGTAGGAACAAAGCTATTACAAAAGCAATCTATAATGATATTTATCAGGTGAATTAATGAATATAATTGTACAACATAATGCTGGATTTTGTTATGGAGTTAAAAGAGCAGTAGACATAATTGAGAATTATGAATCTAAAAATAAATACACTCTAGGCCAACTGATTCATAACAAAGATGAATGTGAAAGATTAAAGAAATTAGGTATTAAAAATATTGATAAATACAAAGATGCCGAAAAAAATTCAACAATATTCATAAGGTCACATGGCGCCACAAAAAAATTAAAAGAAGAAATAAAAAATAATGGATATGAATTAGTTGATTTAACTTGCCCTTCTTTATTGAAGATTTATAGCAAGATTAATGCCAAACATCAAGAAGGATATAAAATAATTATAATTGGTGACCCAGACCATCCTGAAATAAAGGCAATGAAGGGACAAGTTGATGATAATGTTGAAGTTATAAATTCGGTTGAACAAGCAAAGCTTATAAAGGGCGATAAATTATATGTAATTTCACAAACTACAAATTTAATGAAGAAATTTTTAGAAATTTCTGATATAATAGTAAGAGGTAATACTAACGTTGTGATAGATAATACTATTTGTGGAGCTACAAAAAGCCGACAAACAGCTTGTTTAGAACTTTCTAAGAAAGTTGATTGTATGATAGTTATTGGAGGTTTGAATAGTTCTAACACAAATAAATTATATGAAAT
This sequence comes from uncultured Finegoldia sp., assembly GCF_947252345.1. Taxonomy (GTDB): domain Bacteria; phylum Bacillota; class Clostridia; order Tissierellales; family Peptoniphilaceae; genus Finegoldia. The sequence goes on along the minus strand of NZ_CAMXVC010000047.1, from coordinate 4,106 downwards.
TGCAAAAAAAAATTGTAAAAAAGTTCTTAGAGTAGAAACATATAGAGATATTTGTGTCGATGATAGTATTATTAAATCTAATTTATTAGGTATTACAGCTGGTGCATCCACACCGGCTTGGATTATTGAGGAGGTTGTAAATTTAATGGATAATTACAGCAAGGATTTTATGGAACAAGTAGAAGAAAGCATGAATAAGATTTACCCTAAAGAAATTGTAAAGGGCGAAGTTATTTATGTAACAGATGATGAAGTCATGGTTAATATTGGTTACAAAGCTGATGGTATTATTAAGCTTGACGAATTATCAACAGAAGAAGGTAAATTACCTAAAGATTTATACAAACAAGGTGACGAAATCGAAGTTTATGTTATCAAATTAGATGACGGCGAAGGTAATGTTGTACTTTCTACAAAACGAGTTGAAGGAATTAAAAATTGGAAAAATTTAGTATCTAGTTTTGATAATGATTCAACTGTTGAAGCAAAAGTAACACAAGTAGTAAAAGGCGGATTGATCGCAACAGTAAATGAAGTAAGAGCTTTTATACCGGGTTCTCAAGTAACTACTCACTTTGTAAAAGATTTATCTAAATTTGTAGGAGAAACTTTGGTATGTAAAGTTTTGAATATAGATGAAAAGAAAAGACGTCTTGTTTTATCACGCAGGGCTGTTGAAGAAGCTGAAAAGAAGGAAATCGAAGATAAAGCTTGGGAAAATATTGTAGTAGGTGAAAAAATCACTGGTAAAGTACAAAGAATTACTGATTTTGGTGCTTTTATTGATTTAGGTGGAGTTGACGGTTTACTTCATATATCAGATGTTTCTTGGAACAGAATCGAATCACCACAAGATGTTCTTAAAGTAGGAGACGAAATAGAAACTGTTGTACTTAAAGCTAACAGAGAAAAAAATAGAATTTCATTAGGTTTAAAACAGTTACAACAAAAACCATTTGATGCTTTCATTGAAAACAATCATGAAGGTGATACACTCGAAGGAGAAGTTGTTAATCTTGTAGATTTTGGTGCATTCGTTAAACTAGCTGAAGGAATTGAAGGATTAGTCCATGTTTCAGAAATTTCTAATGAACATGTAGATAAACCATCTGATGAATTAAACATAGGCGATACAGTAAAAGTTAAAATTTTAGAAATCAATCCTGAAAAGAAAAGAATTGCTCTTAGCATGAAAGCTCTTTTACCAAAACCAGAAAAAGAAGAAAGAAAGCCAAGACCTAAGAAAGTTAAACCTAAAAAGGTAGAGCAAAAACCTGAATCAAATGAAGAAACTTTAATTAATAGTGATTTAGGTGCATTATTGGATCTAAAATTAAAAGAAATCGAAGAAGATAATTAATAATTTTTGATAACTTGGAAAGCCAAACATTGTTTGGCTTTTTTTAAATTTCATAATGAGTTAGTTTATGTAATTTCGGGTATATAAAACATATAAGTTAAAGGATTGATTTATTATGGATATTGATTTTAAAATTTACGAGAAAAATTTAAATGAGTTTGCAACTAGGTCAGAAGATGCAAAAAGATACGTATTTGAAGAAAAAAATAATATAAGAAATCCGTTTCAAATTGATAGAGACAGAATTATTCATTCAAAATCATTTAGAAGGCTGAAACACAAGACTCAAGTTTATTTGAATCCGGAAAAGGACCATTACAGAACTCGATTGACTCATACTTTAGAAGTTACGCAAATAGCACGAACCATTGCCAGATGTCTTAATTTAAATGAAGATTTGGTAGAGGCTATTGGTTTAGGACATGATTTGGGTCATACACCATTTGGACATTTGGGTGAAAAAGTTCTTAATAAATTAAATCCTAATGGATTCAAACATTATGAACAATCAATCAATGTAGTTAAATATTTAGAACATACTGATAGAAGAGTAGGATTAAACCTAACATTGCAAACTATGGATGGTATATTGAATCATTCTGGAGAAAATATAGCCAGCACTTTGGAGGGACAAATAATAAAATATTCTGATAGAATTGCGTATATTAATCACGATATAGATGATTCTATTCGATCTAATATTTTAAAAGAATCTGATTTACCTGCCGAAATTACAAACCGATTAGGAAATAGAGGCTCAGTGAGAATTAATTTTTTGGTAAATGATTTAGTTAATTCAAGTTTTGGTAAAAACTGTATTACTATGTCCGAATCAACTTATAAATTAATGGAACAATTAAGGTCATTTATGTTTGAAAAAGTATATTTTAATTCAACTGTCAGAAAAGACGATAAAAAGGTAGAATATGTTTTGAAAAGTTTATATCAATTTTATATTGAAGATATTACTAGATTACCAATGTCACATTTGAACATTTACGACAATGAGTATTTAAAAAATAAAACAAATGATGATATAGTAAGTGATTACATAGCTGGAATGACAGATTCATTCGCTAGAAGGACATTTAATGAGATTTTTATTCCTTCATCATGGAATATTTAAAGATTGGATGATAAAATGGGGTTTATACCACAAGAGAAAATAGATGAAATCAAGAATGTTGCTGATATAGTTTCTGTAATAGGAGATTATGTTGAGTTAAAAAGGTCTGGCTCAAATTATATTGGGTTATGTCCTTTTCACAATGAAAAAACTCCATCTTTTAGCGTTTCACCATCTAAAGGAATTTTCCATTGTTTTGGGTGTGGAATAGGTGGAGATGTTATATCGTTTATAATGCAAAAGGAGGGACTAACATATCCAGAAGCAATAAAATTCTTAGCCGACAAACTTGGTATAATTGTAGAAACTAATGAAGTAAATAAAGAAAAATATGAACATCGAAAAAAATTGTATGAAATAAATAATGATGCAAAACTTTTCTTTTATAAGAATTTATTGATAAATGATATTCCAAAGAATTATATCAAAAAGAGAGAACTTAACAATTCTATGATAAATAAATTTGTAATAGGATATGCTGATGGAAAAAACAGTCTGTACAGATATTTGCTTTCAAAGGGACATCAAAAAGATGATATAATAGAACTTGGACTTGTGAATCAAGATAAAAAGAGTAATTTATATGATAAATTTAAAAACAGATTGATGTTTCCTATTGACGATATCAGAGGCAATATTATAGGATTCGGAGGAAGAACACTAATTGATGATAAAGCGAAATATATGAACTCGCCTCAAAGTTTGGCTTATGACAAAAGTAAACACATTTATGGAGTTTCAAACCTTAAAAATTCCACTAAGGTTGGCAAAATAATTCTCGTTGAAGGTTATATGGATGTGGTTTCACTTACGAATTATGGATTTGATTTTGCGATAGCATCATTGGGAACTTCTTTGACACATGACCAAGCTAAACTTATAAAAAGATATTGTAAAAATATTTATATTTGTTATGATGGTGATTCTGCAGGTCAGAATGCCACATCCAGAGCTATTGAAATATTTAAAGAGCAAGATATCAGTCCTAGTATAATTGTCATACCAGATAATTTAGACCCGGATGATTATATAAAAAAATACGGAAATGAAAATTTTAATAAATTAATTGATAACGCATTAGATAGTACAATTTATGAATATAAAAAAATTTTACAAAAATACAACGTTGATGATATCTCAGAAAAAATTCAATTAATCGATGAATTGAGTACTCTTTTGTCTAAATTAGATAGAGAGGTAATCAGAAATGAATATATTTTAAAGTTTTCTTCTGAATTAAAAATAGAACCTAATAGTTTAAGGCAAGATATAAATAAAAAATTAAATATATTGCAAACAAAAAAAACAAATTATTCTGGTGTTGAGTCTGAAGAAAATGTTAAAAAAAGCAACACTGATGTTCAAGAAAAAATGACAGCTGTAAAGATAATGACGATTGCTTGTTTTGACAGAAATAATTATGAGAAAATTCAGGATGAGGTTAAAAATTTCCAAACAAATATTGATTCATATAATAATTTTATGATTTTTGTTAATGATTTTTATTCTAAGAATAATGTGAATCATTTGGATGAGCAATTAACTAGAAAATTTTTTAAGAATGATATCAATATGGACAAAGCTATAGATCTGTCTCTTATACACATCTCCGAGCCCACG
>NZ_CAMXVC010000046.1 GCF_947252345.1 uncultured Finegoldia sp. | reverse complement strand
CAGCGTCAGATGTGTATAAGAGACAGACTTGATTTTAAATAGAAAAAGTTATAAAATAAAAAGTAATAACAAACATTTTTATATAATTTGAATTTGTTGACACGATGAATAAAATTTTAAAAATATGAAAATGTTTAGTGTAAGAATTTGCCGTACCATTCGGTTTCAAAAATAATTAACAAAGGAGATATTATGACACACGAAAACGCTAACAGCAATAGCAAAAACAAAATTATAAAAAGAACTTGCCAATGCCTGTTGACAACAGCACTTGTCATTCCGGCGTTGACAAGCGTGAGCTATGCTACGCAAGTTGACAACGATATGGAAAATCATATCAAACAACACGTTGAGCAACAAGTGACACAACAAAACAATGGAGTGTCCAACTCGCCATTGAACAAAACAGAAGGAAAAACACAAGACAGAACTGTTACGACAAATAAAGAACAAGAAAAACCTTCACAAAAGGATGATACAAAAAAAGAATCCGTTGTGAGTGAACTGTTGACAGATAGTGAGATTTCGAACATCAAAAAACAAGCAGCTGACAAGGGATACGAGTTTACTGATGCAATGGTGAACAAACTAAAAGCAGAACTCGAAAAAATCAAAGACGACGCTGATTTTGCGAGCAAAAAAATATCATTAATCACAAAAGCAGTTGACGACAACCAACCAAGTAAATTAGACGTGTCGGCTGAACTCGACAGAACAGCAGTAACATCAGATGGACAAGACAGAGAAGCTGATACAGAGCCACCTAAAATGATGAATAATGGTCACTATTCAACTTCACCAAAAGGAGACCCTACTGCATTAGATGGTTACACATTGCCATACGATTCTTATATGGGAGACCCTAACGGAAAACAAGGCAAGAACAAATCCGGATGGTTTGTAACTTACAAAACAATTGATAATAGTGGAAAAATCAAAGACTTTTACCTTGAAAAACAACCTTCTGGTTCGGAATTTGAAAAATTTGTCAAAGGTGTAGATGATATTAAAGAAGCACTTAAATATGAAGACGACAACAGCAAAGGTGTCAACAAAAAATTCTATATGATTACTGACAACAAGGCATCTGTCGGCAAAAACGAAATCAAGTTAGTTTCGATTGACCAAAACGGCAACAAATTGACTATTACAAACTACCTCAATGTCAAAACTTACCTTCCAGCAGCTTCTGGGAAAATAGTAGCTATATTGGGACAATCTGAAGATATAACAGAAGAACAAATCAAAGCCGCTCTTGGTATTTACTACAAAGCATACGACGATGATAATGCCAGAAATTCTATTATCGAAGAAGTAAAAAACAACAAAAAAGATGACTTAGTTTATGGTAACATAGAAAAATACAAACCACAAGGAACAACTTATACACTAAAAGAAAAACCGAAATTCGATAAAGTTGGTACTACAAATGTCACAGCTCTTGTAAAATACAAAGACATTGACAATAAAGAAATAACAGAAGAAGTGCAAGTTCCATTGGAAGTATTAGACAAGGAAGCGCCATTATTGCACAACGGAGGCAAAGAATCCGGCAGAGGACAAAAAGGCAAATTAGATGATGCTACTTTCAGCCCTATTTTTATGGGTGAAGAAAATGGACGTATTAATTACGACAAAGGCAAGAACTTCTACACTTACAAAGCCATCGACAACAGCGGTACTATTGTTGAATTAAAAGCAGAAGGTCTTCCTGAAGGAACTACACTCGAAGAATTTAAAAAAGGCGTAGATGATATCATACAAGCAACAAAATTTGGCGGAAATGATGAAAATTGTGTAGCCAAGAAACTCTGGGTAACTGCAACAGACAAGGCAAAAGAAGGAACATATTCGTTCACAGTAACTACGAAAGACCCTAGCGGTAACACTACAACTGTAACTAACAAAATAGAAGTCAGAGTGTACGTTCCAGCGGCTATAAAAGAATTGCAAGCAGAAATCTACGAAAAAGATTACGAAAACAAATTGAAACCTGAAGATGGAATCGGTGTCTACCATAAAACACACGACAACGAAAATCAAAGGGCTGCAATCGTCAATGCCATAAAAGAAGCAATCGCAAAAGCAAGAGAAGCCAGAAAGACAACTGATGCTACTTTTGAAAATGTAGTAGACAAAAAAGGATACTTGCCAGATGGCACTACATTTGAATGGAAACTCAGAGAAGGCAACACAGACCTTAACCTACACAAAACAGGTCTTACTTTCAGAAGAGTTACAGTAAAATACAAAGACAAAAATGGCGATGATGTTGTCCAATTAGTTACAGTTCCAATCAATGTAAAAGACACAAAGGCACCTATTATTTGGAGGGCAAAGCTCAACACAGGCGTAGCCCCAGACAGCGAGTCACAACTAAATGGCAAAGATTTTGTTGGATATGCTGCTTTTATTGGTGATGATAATTCACTTGGATTCACATATAGAACTGGTGACAACTCTGGTCAAATAAAAAGCTTCACACAAGAAGGAGCACCAATCGGTACTGTGTTTGAAGGAGCAGAAAACAAGGGATTGGATGCCAACGGCGACAGAACAAAACTAGCGTTCTCAACAGATGAGCAAATGCTTGCGAGAGCACTAAAAATAAAAGCGACAAATGAAAATAAAGTTGGTGATTATGTAATCACAATCACATCGACAGATAATCTCGGAGAAAATGGCGGCAACAAAACAGTTGTGAAGAACACCATCAATGTAAGGACATATTTGCCAGTTGCAGCGAAGGAATTGTCATTGGAAAAAGGTGAAGATGCAACTAATCTACAAGCTAAGGATTATATCGGCGCATATTTGGAAAAATACGACACAAAAATTGGCAAAAATGATGCCAGAACAAAAGCCCAAGTTAAAGCTGATATTGATAACAATAATATAGATAAGAATAAAATTTCCGCTGATAAGGACAAATATTTCCCAACACAAGGCACAACTTATGAATGGGTAACAGCTCCTAATACAAACCAAGAGCCTGGAAATTATACAGCAGTGGCTAAGGTTATATTTACCGACAAAAACGGAAATAAAGTAGAGGAAACTGTAAATATTCCTTACACTGTTAAGCCATCGACAAAGCCAATTAATCCAACTGTAGAGCAAAAAGAAGACAAGGTGACAGTTTCTCCTGCTAATGGCGACACTAATACAAAAAAATTGGAGATAAAATATACTGACAAAGATGGTAACCCAGTAACTGTAACTGCAACAAAAGAAGACAGTGGTTGGAAGGTTACTCCAGACGTAGACGGGGTCAAGGTAGATGAAAATGGCAATGTAACTATTGAAAACAGCAAAGTTCAACCGGGTAGTGATATAAGTGTTGTAGCTAAAAATGACAACAAGCAATCTGAACCTACATCTGCAACTACAAGTCCAAAAGCTCCTGAAGTCGGCACGAATGATAAGGGAGATGTCACTGTAAAACCATCAGACAAGTCTGACAGCTTGGAAATAAAATACACACCAGAAGGTGAAGGAACAACAGAAAAAACAGTCACAGCCAAGAAAGACGATCAAGGCAAGTGGAAGTTTGAAGGAGATGCTACTGGATTAGAAATCAATGAAGATACTGGCGCTGTTACAATCAAAAAAGGAACAGCAAAGGAAAAACAACCAGTAAAAGCCACATCAAAAACTAAAAACTCAAAACCTTCAACAGAATCTACAATCGCTGTTCCAGACAAGACAGCTCCAACAGCTCCACAAGTTAAGTTGTCGGGTGATAACAGCGGTGATGTTACAATAACTCCGGCAAATGATGACACAAACAAAGTTACAATAAATTATACTGACAAAGAAGGTCAAACAAAAACTGTAACTGCTACAAAAGGCAATGACGACAAGTGGATTGTTCCAGCAGATTCTGGACTAAAAGTTTCTGAAGATGGAAAAACAATAACAGTTCCGAAAGCCATTACAAAAGATGAAACAGATGTAACGGCAAAAGCAACTGACGAAAACAACAACAACAGTGGCGATGTTACAGTAAAAGTTCCTGATAAGACAGCACCAGAAAAACCAACAGTGGAAGTCGACGACAAGACAGGAAATATTACAGTAAAAGCCCCTGAAGATAACGACATTAAAACAGTAGAAATCAAATACACTGACAAAGAAGGTCAACCAAAAACTGTAACTGCTACAAAAGGCGATGACGGCAAATGGAGAATTGAGCCAAATGATTCAGCAGTAAAATTTAAAGATGGCAAATTTACTGTCCCAGCTGACCAAGTTTCTCCGGGCACAAAGGTTAATGTCTCGTCAATTGACAAGTCGGGAAACAAAGCAGAAAAAGACCAAGATTCTAAGCCATCAAAACCTACGATTGCAGAAAACGACGACAAAGCGATAGAAATAACTCCACAAGGAGATGTTGAAAAAGTAAAAATCAAGTACACGCCTGCTGATGGAAGCGAAGAAAAAGAAATAGTTGCAAAGAAAAAAGCAGACGGAACTGGATGGGAAATCGAAAATGCACCACAAGGAATCAGCGTTGACAATACGGGTACTGTTAAATTTGACAAGGGAGTTGCAAAGGAAAATACCCCTATAAAAGCATCGTCAATAAAGGGCGACAGCAATTCTTCCTTGGAAAATGAATTACAAGTTCCAGACCACACACCACCTGAAAGTTCAAAAGTCACTGTCAATGACCAAAATGGAAACTTTGAAATAACTCCACCAGAAAAAGACGCAGACAAAATCACAATCACATACACTAACGAGAATGATGAAAAAGAAACTGTAACGGTTACAAAAGATGAACAAGGTAAGTGGAAAGTGGCACCGGAAAACTCGGGAGTAAAAATCGATGAACAAACCGGAAAAATAATAATCGTTCCAGCAGGTAACGTATGGCCGGGAACAACAGTTAAGATAGAAACCGAAGATAAAGCTGGAAACAAGGCTACGCCGGCAGAACAAAAGGCAAAACTAGAGGCACCAGAAGTCAAAAGAGATAAAGACTCAGGAGATGTCACTGTAAATCCATCTCACGGCGCAAAGACTGTAGAAATAACATACACTCCTGCAAAAGATGGCAAGCCGGAACAAAACGAAAAGACTGTCAAAGTTGTGAGAAACGATGACGGAACATGGAAATTTGATGGAATTGACGGAACAAAAGATGAACAAACTGGAGAAATAAAAACAGATACAGGTCTTGTACTTGATTCAAAAACTGGATTCGTAACAATATTGAAAGGAAACGCTGCTGAAAAAACACTTGTCAAAGCAAAATCTGTAGTAGGTAGTGAAAATTCACTAGAATCCAAAGCAGAAGTTCCAGATAAGACAGCACCAGAAGTTCCAAAAGTAACAGCCAAAGATGGTGGAAGGGTTGATATATCTGACCCATCCTCACTAAAGGGTGAGCCTACAAAAGTAACTGTGAAATACACAGCTCCAAATGGTGAGAAAAAGACTGCTGAATTGACAAAGGGCAAAAATGGACAATGGTCAACATCATCCACCGATCTAGTATATGACAATGTTACTGGCAATTATTACTTGCCAAAAGACAAGGTTAAGGGCGGAAGCGAAGTAAGTGTAGTAGCAGAAGATAATTCTGGAAACAAAACTGATGCCAACAACAAAGTCACAACAGCCCCAGAAGCTCCAAAGCTAGAGCAAGCTGATGACGGAGCTGTCACAGTTACTCCACCAGCAGAGGGTGCTAAGAGTCTTGAATTGATTTATAAAGACAAAGATGGAAAAGATAAGACGGTAAAACTTACAAAAGACGATGCTGGTTGGAAAGTTGATGGAGAAAATCCAGATGGAGTAACAGTTGAAGATGGCAAAGTTAAAATCCCAGCTGAAAATGTTCAAAAAGGTTCAGTGGTAATAGCTAAGGCATCAAATGACAAGAATGTTTCATCGGAAGTGGGTTCAACAACAACAAAACCAGAAGTGCCAACTGTTACTGAGAATGAAAAATCAAAAGATATAACTGTAACTCCTCCGGCTAATGCCGATAGTGTAGAGATAACATACACACCAAATGGTTCTGATGAGGAAAAGACTCTAACAATCACAAAGGGTACTGATGGCAAGTGGAAACTTCCTGACGGAGAAACAGAACTTACAATTGATGACAAAGGCGTAGTTACAATCGCCAAGGGCAAAGCTAAGGAAAAATCAGATGTAAAAGTAACATCAAAAGTCAAGAAAAAAGTCCATGCAAATGTTGAAAAAGACAAAAATGGTGCTGTAACAGTAACTCCACCACAAAATGCAAAAACTGTTGAGATAACATACACACCAGCAGGTGCTACTGAAGCTAAGACAGTTGTGCTCACAAAAGGTGAAGACGAAACATGGAAACTTCCTGCAGGAGTAAATGATTTAGTAATTACTAACAAGGGTCTAGTGACAATTCAATCAGACAAACTTACACCAAACACACCAGTAACAGCCATCGCAAAAACAGCTGATGAGCTAAAATCAGAAGAAAAAACTCAAAAAGTTGCTGATTTGACACCACCAGCAAAACCAGAAGTTAACACTGATGAAAAAACTGGAGATGTGACAGTTAAAGTACCAACAGAAGATGACGCACAAACTTTAACTATAACTTACAAAGACCCACAAACTGGAAAAGATAAGACTGTAACTGTTAAAAAGTCTGCTCAGGGCTGGACAGTTGACGGAGAAAATCCAGACGGAGTAACAGTTGAAGATGGCAAAGTTAAAATCCCGGCTGATAAAGTTCAAAAAGGAACAAGTGTAATTGCCAAGGCAACAGATGATTCAAACAACACATCAGACCCAGAGGTTATTACAACAAGACCAGAAGCTCCTAAAGTTACAGCTGATAAAGATTCAGGCGATGTGAAAGTAGAACCACCAAAGAACGCTGAAAAGATGGAAATAAAATACACACCAAAGGATGCTACGGAACCAAAGACAGTTGTAGTCACAAAGGACGCTGATGGCAAGTGGAAACTTCCTGACGGAGAAAAAGACCTAACAATTGATGAAAATGGTGTAGTGACAATTCAATCAGACAAACTAAAAGAAAACACACCTGTGACAGCCATCGCAAAAACAACTGACGAAGTAAGTTCAGAAGAAAAAACTCAAGGAGTTCCTGATATCACAGCTCCATCTGCTCCGACAGTAACAGCTTCAGATGATGGAAAATTAACTATTCAACCTCCAAAGGACGATGATGTTAAGACAGTGGAAGTTTCTTATTTTGGAAAAGATGGAAAACAAAAGACTGCTACTGCAACAAAAGGTGATGATGGTAATTGGACAATTAGTGGAGATTCTGACGGAATTACAGTCGATAAAAATGGCGTAATCACAATCAAAGAAGCAACTACAAAAGCAAATTCCGAAGTGACAGCAACAGCCAAGGACAAGGCAGAAAACGCATCAAAACCAGCAAAAGCAAAAGCCAAAACTCTTGCTGACAGAACACAAATAAAATTGCCATTTAGAACGAGCGTTGTAAGCGTATATGAATTACGTGACAGCGAGATAGAAGAAGTTATAAAAGCAATCCAAGATAAAAACAAAGATGAAAATGGCAATAGCACATTGCCAGAAGGTACTAAAATTGAGGTTGATAAGAAAGGAAATGCGACTATCAAGTTCAAAGATGGTTCATCTATTGTAATCGAATCTGAAAAATTAGTTAAGAATAAGTATTTTGGCACTACAACTGATGAAAGTTCCAACGGAAATGATGCACAAACATTAGACAAGTCACAGTTGCAAACAGAAGTAGACAAGGAAAATTCCGTAAAAGATTCTGACAACTACAAAAACGCAGACAAGTCTAAAAAGGATGCCTACGATAAGGCATTGCAAGAAGGAAAGAAAGTTCTTGATAAAAAGGATGCAACACAATCTGAAGTTGACAAAGCAAAATCACAACTCGAAAAAGCAAAATCTGAATTAAATGGTAAAAATGAAAGTGGCGACAACAAACCATCAGGCGACAACAAACCATCTGATGACAACAAACAAAACAAAGTTGACAAAAAGCCATTGGAAAAAGAAACCAACAATTCAGTAGCGACGAAGGAAACTAAAAAGTACAAGAACGCCGACAAAGACA
>NZ_CAMXVC010000045.1 GCF_947252345.1 uncultured Finegoldia sp. | reverse complement strand
TCGATTGCTTTTTGCTATTCGTAGAAGTTTGCTCGTTCGATTGCTTTTTGCTATTTGTAGAAGTTTGCTCGTTCGATTGTATTTTGGTATTTGTAGGAGTTTGCCCTTTTGATTGTATTTTATTGTTATTATTGAAATTATTTTGATTCTGACATGCTGAAAGAAGTGATAAAAGAAATACTACAAAAATGACAAAACAAATATTATTTTTCGAAATTTTCATTTGATTTTACCTCCTAAATTAAAGGTTAAAACATAGCTTTGTTATTCCGGTAAACAGAAAGCTATCTATTCACTATTTTAATACAAATTTCGATAAAAAATATATTTACATAATAAATATCTTATTTTCGAACAAAAATGTCATATATTATGAGTTATTGATGTGTTCGTTTTACCAATAATGCATGATTAAATTGAAAGTCTAATTCTTCAATATAAAATCTCAGGAGACTATTATATTGATATGATGAGGCAATTACTCCAATCACTTCAACGCGATCTTGCACATCTTTTTCTAAAAATCTATAAAGCTCTTTCCCGATACCTTTTTTGCGATGAGTCTGCATAACATATATTTCATCTAGTTCAAATGCTTTTTCACCAATTTTATTATATGAGGTATTTTCTGTTTTAACACATATATGTCCAAAAGCATACGCAACAATACAATTATCCTCAACAGCCAAATATATGTCTTTATTAATAAAATCGGTTGGATCATTTTTATAATATGATGGGCAACAATTTTCATTAGCCCATGCTTCTGATAACTTAAGTAATTCCTCAAGGTTTTGATCTTGTTCTGTTAATCTAATTTTTTTATATTTAATCATTTTATTTCCTTATTTTTGACATCAATACGACACTCTCAACATGGATTGTTAGGCTAATTTTGGAAACTGGTCAAGAAACTTAATTTTCCTCACGTAATCAGGGTTCTTACGCTTTGTTTCAGCTTATTTTTTCAATCTTAATTAGGCTATTTTTCAAAATTACAGCCCTATAGTAATTTTTCTCCTAATGATTGGAAAAGTTTTTTAGAATAGTTGCATCATCATTTTCTTTTGTTGAGTCTGCTGAATAGCAAAAACTTATACTACAGTCGTCTTTGTAATATTTGAATAAGTTCTTTCTGAGCAGTTTTGTTTTATCGGCATTAAACTCGCTTCTATTTTTTCCCTCAGGGTTTCTTTTGACACCAGTGCAATAAATTTTGTTTGGATCTTCCGAATCGCTTTTGCTTAGCGAACGAAGCATCGCTTGTTTTTCTAGAACCGAAGGTTGGAGTTTAATCTCAGTAGGAATACATCCACCTAGTCTTTCTGTAAATTGTTGAAGTATATTGCCTAAATTAGGAGCATATTCAATGCCAAAGTATTCTCTTAATGTCTTCGCATCGATAATTAACTCTCTGGAATTAGCTTCCACAATCAAAGGGTCATCTAGATTAGTTTCTTTCATAAACTCTAATTTCACTAAAGCATATCGGTCTATTCTTTTTTCTCCACCAACAAATCTTTTTACCAAGACAATATAGTTAATACTTTTATATCGAAACGTGAAGGTACAAATTGTCCACCCTTTATTCTCCATATCTTCTTTTAATAGTTTTAAGTTTCCAAGCATACTTCTATCTCCCTTTACCAACACTTCTTCAAACTATATTTCTTACTCTTTCTGTGCATCTTCCCATCTTCTCCAATCTCTACATTACTCCGAGCCGCCATCTCAAGCTCAACCGCTTCAAACTTCTCTTTAGAAATAATTCCGGTAGATTGAGCATTTTCTTTTTTATTTTTCTAATCATTTCATCACCTCTATAACTTCAAATTTATCTAGCTCTATTATTTCAAATATATCCTAGCTCATATAGTTATAACAGTAAATATTACAATCTTGTAATTACAGTATTTCTATTAAGCTTAACATTGCCTTTTCTCTTTACATATTCTTCAATATCAAACACATTCTTCTTGTCATAATCTTCTAAGAAATAATGTTTATGTAACGATCTCTTGCCGTAATAGCGTGATTCATTAATATCTTTCATCTGAAATTATATGCTCTACTCCACTATGCTCCGATTTAAGATATTCTTTCATAAATATCGGGTAAGCCTTGAACTTATCAAGCTCATCTATAGGTAACCAATGCATTGTCTCTTTAGCACCTGACTCTGTAGTACTATGGCTCGTAAAATCTCTTTTGCCAATGGGCTTCATCAAGTAGTAGAATGTAAGCTCATGGAAGTCTACTCCTTTTAAGCCAGAGCTTCCGATGAAGAAGTTCTCATGTATCACGGCAAGTTGATCGACTTCGTAATTAAAACCTGTCTCTTCAAATACTTCTCTCTTCACGGCTTCTTCTGATGTCTCGCCCATGTGAACTGCTCCACCAACCGAGTAGTAATAGTCATCCTCATCATTTCTTGCAAGTAGCACGCATCCATCTTCTACTATGATGGCTGCTGCTCTATATCTAAATGCTTTTTTTTCGTTAATAAATCCACAATTATGTTCCATAGTTTACTCCTTTATTTTTTATCTAATGACTGTGACTTATTGTTCAAATGCAAACAAGTTTCCAAGCTGAATTGAAAATCCAAGTGATTGATACATTTGTATATCACATTGTGCACAAGCAACGGTCATTTAACTTATTGCACTCGACCCCAGAGCGTTGATATCTTCCCCAATACAGCCAAAACACGCTCAAAAACCACGCAAAGCCAACTTACATCCATTGTATACTAAACCTTTTAACGATAGCACTCACTAAGCCTTGCTATGCAAAGGCAAATTTGCACCCACCTAATCTACACGTGACATCAATACGATACTTTCCACGTGCGTTGTTTGTAGGAACATATCAATAGATTTGCTTTATTTCCCTCTAGTCAGTTCTTTCTTTTTTTTCAATAAGCTTTGAAATTCATCATCTAACTCTTGCGAAGGTTCCAAGGTCAATCTGCCCAGTACGTCATATATTTTAGTTTCAATTAGTAAAAGTTGGTCATTATTGTTAGACTTTGTTTTATTATCTAACCACTCTTTATATGCCTAGTATGGTCCATCTAATACTATTATCTTACCATTTTTTATATCAATATTTTTGTAGCTATATTTTTTACTAACATTCGATCGTGAGTAACAAATAGAATCATTGCATTATAACTTTTCATTAATGTTTCTAGCGCTTCTAAAAATGCAATGTCTAAAAAGTTAGTCGGTCGGCTCATCAAAAACGAGCATATTCATGTCACTTAAAAGTAGTCTTGGATTATCAACACTTATTTGTACAATTTGAAATCGAACATATTAAACTAAAACTAACTAATATACATTAGCTAATCTTCTGTGCCTATATTCAACTGGTGATAAGTACTCTAAAGACCCATGGATTCTTAAGTTATTGTACCAATAAATATATTCTGATAGTTCTAATATTGCTGGTTTGAATTTTTAAATTTATTCTTGTATATGAACTCTGTTTTTAATACCTTGTTAAACGCTTTAGCGACTGCGTTATCATAAGGACTACCTTTTTCACTTAACGATCTTTCAATCCCAAATATGTCTAGTATTCTATCTATACTTTTGTTATCGAATTCTCGTCCTCTATCTGTATGAAATATTTTTATTCTATTTATTGGATACTTTATTGAATAAATCGCTTCTTTTACTAGCTTAGTGCTTTTCTTTTTTTCTTCTGAGGATTCTATTACTTCTCTGTTATGTAAATCTATTATTGAACAAATGTAGTTCCAATCATTTCCTACTTTAACTTAGTTTAAATCGCTTATACAGGCTTCTAAAGATGATCTATCATCAAAGTGTCTAGCTATTTTGCTTTTTACTGCCTTGTTGTTATAAGTATTTTTTTCTACCTTGTATTGTTTGACAGTGTAACTTGGTATTAGGGCATGTTTTCGCCTTATTTTACATGTTTTTCTTCTTGATGTTATTATGCCTTTTTCTTGTAGTTCTACTTTGATTTTTCTTGATCCATACGCATTTTTGATTTTTCTAAATATTTCTTTAATTGTTTTTTCTAAAAGCTCTTCAGTTTTTAGGCTATCTTTTGATTCTTCTTTGTTTATATGATAGTATAGTAAGCTTCTTGAATTTCCCAAAAACCTACACATTGCACTAATACTGTATTTATCCATATTTGCGATAATGAGTTTTACTTCTCGCCTAGAAGTAGTGCTGCTTCCTTTAAAATGTCATTCTCCATTTTAAGCGCCTTACTTTTTTTCTTAGTTTAATTAATTCTTTTTCTTCTTCAGTTCTTTTATCATCAATGTCAAAAGACTTTGACTTGTTGTACCTATTAGCCCAGCCTCTTATTGTTGAAGGTGCTATCTTGTACTCTTCTCCCAATTTTCTATATGTGTAGTTTTCTTAATTAAAGATTTCTGCTATATGCTTTTTAAAATCTTCTTCATAGTGCTTTCTCAATTTAATGTAGCAATACAAGTTTTCTCGATTACGTCGGTCCTTCCATGGAAACTTGGCTAGAAGAAGCCGCTTCATGGACCAAATTCACAGCTGAAATCAAAAAGAAAACAGTCAACGTAGTCCATGAAAGAATAGAACACAAGCCAGCAGGCATCGGGAACAACTACGATACTCTCGTCAAATACAGAAACGGTATGCTTGTCAAATACTAAGACTTCGCAAAGATTATAAAATTTAAAAGTAAAACAAGCAAAATCTCCCGATTGTTTCGGGAGATTTGTCTTATGTTAGCTTTTTGGGGGTTTTGAATTAAATTTTCTAATTTCGTTTATCGTTTTATCTATAACATCACTACACAAGTTTGAGTACAGCTTTTTATCTCCAATTATATAAAATTCTTTTTTTGCTCTAGTTGCTGATACATTCATTATGTTTGGATTTTCAGATCCCATTGCCCAGTTTGCAGCTCCCTTACTTTTTTCATCTGCTCCTAAAACCAAGAATACTATTGGTGCTTCTTTTCCTTGGAATGTGTGTACTGTTCCTACATTTGTCGGACTGTGTTTACTGTCATATCTTGTAAAGTTGAGATCTGTTGCAAGTTTTCTGGATAAATTATATGCAACATTTTTAAACGGCGATATTACATAGACTTGGTCTTTCTTAGTTTTATCTAGAATGTCTTTATTGGTTTCTGCTAATTTCTTGATTTTTTCTACCAATAATTCACCCTGTTCTTTTACATACTTATTATCCGCAGATCCTCCAACATCATACCATTCTGCTTTTCCGTCTGATTTATTTCCTTGAACCATGTTACCACCATAAGAGATTTCATTTGATATGTTGAACATTGGATACTTGCAACGTCTGTGTACCCATAAAGGAATTCCTATCCAATCTTCAAGATTGTTGATACCTTTGTAAAATCCATATTGACTAGCACTGTCAATCAAAGTTTGAGTAGATGCATCTTCTGATAGATAAGCTTGTCCAACTCCATAATTTTGTCCCAATAAACTAAGTATATATGAGTCTAATGTTAAAACTGGTTTGATTTGGGCTGGATCTCCAACTGCCATAACATGCTTACATCTAAAAATCGCTCCAACGCTTGCTTGAGGCAAAGCTTGTCCTGCTTCATCAATGAATAAATGTCCCAAAGAATTTGCTTGAATATTTGAAAACATCCTTCCCATACTTGCAAATGTGGAACTTATAACTGGAACTGTCATGTTAATCCAATTCCACGCTTCTTGTATAATAATATTTTTATCCAAGTAATTTTGTTGTTTGTTCCATATTCTAGTTGCAGCTTCAATATTTTTTATATTTTCATATAAGAATTGTTTGCGAACTTTCAGTGCAACTATGAATAGTTCAGACTGAATTCTACGATACTCTTCATCAAACCAAGGATTACTCATTTGCAAATCATCATATGGCAATGAAAAATCTAACACATTAACATCTGTATTTACTAATACAGATTTCATATCTCTTATTTTTGCTTCTAGTTTTTTGATCTCTTCATCCTCATTTTGAATCGCTTGAACAATCTCTGAATTTTTATCTTCGATAAGCTTATTTCCATAAGAAATTTGATCTTCGATATGTTTTAAATCTTTTATAAAAGCATCTATCTTTAATTTTGTCGTTTTTTCTTGGTCTAATATTTTTATTAAATCGTCAGAGTATTTCCTCATCTGCTCATTATATGTTTTTTTCCTACTGAATTGGAAAAATCCTGGCTTTTGTAATTTGAGGACATCAATGCTATTTTCAATCATTTTTTTATTTTCACTTATATTTGACGAATCGTTTTTCAATTCATTTACTTTTTGATTCAAATTACTTTTGTTCAAATATAATTCTTCTAATTTCAAATTAACATTATTTTTTAAATTACTGAACTCGCTTTCTCTGAATTTTACATTTTTACTGAATTTTGATTTTTTGTTTAATAATTCGTATTCAAATTTTTCTAAAGAGAAGTATTTATCCGATATCTCTTGTCTCTTATTTCTATAAGATAATGCTTCATTATATTTTTTCTCAAATTCACTATAGACATTATTATCAGAAATATAATTGTTTTTTAAATCATCAACCACATATTTTAATGCAGTAATTATGTACTGCATGTTTTCTTTTCTTCCACCTTCAAGAGAAAACAATCCCCAGAATTTTTCATCTAATTGTTTCTCGGCTTCTAATTTCTCTATATATTTTCCATTTTCTTCTACCCATTCTGTTGAAAGTTTAGAATTAGAAATGTCTTTAAAATAATCTACTCTTTTTATTTCATCTACCAATGAATTGTCGATTTTGGATATCAGTGGGAGTTCATCTACAATGTTTTTTACAGCTCCATTATTAGAACTTGCAACAATAATCCCATTTTCTGCTATTTTTGCTGGAAGTATACCAATTGAAGCTTTGTGTGATCCGTTTTCCCAATAAACAGTCTCGTCATTTCCCGTAATTTTTTTGTTTTTTAGTTTTGTGATTTCATAGGATTGATCTACTAATAATTGTGCAAAAATGTCTCTCAAAAGTGTTGTTTTCCCTGTTCCTGGAGGTCCATTTACACTTCTCATATTATTAGAATCATATCCTAACGACAAATTGATTGCGACTTGTTGCATAAAAGATGGTGCATATTGTATATTACTCGGAAATCTAGACAAAGGATAGTTGTTTGGCTGTAAAATCTCTGTAAAAATATATTTATTAAACTTAGGAGAAGTGATTCTACTATCTAAGTCTTTTCTATTTGAAAAATTCCCACGCAAATAATCATTCAAGTTTTTCGAATGAACAGATTTCGCCTTTTGCAAATCATTAATGAAAAATGAATGTAGATTAATTGCATCGTTCTCCAAATTTTTCAAAGGCTTCATTCTACAATTATCAATATCTATTTTATTGGTTTTTAAAATGCCCAGTATAGCCTTATTGAACCAATCTTTATAAGATTTATTCTCTGGACATTCAAATACTTCTTGAATTTTCTTTTTGAAATCTTCTTCATATTCCCTAAACTCTTTTTCCGAAGGAATTTTATGAAAGTTTCTAATATAAAAGCTTTCTGTTAAAAAAGTCATATCATTATTTATCTGCAAATCCTTATTGAAATACAGTGTAAATGAAAATTTGTTTCCTAAAGTGATTTCTTGATTGGATACTGGAAGATTGAATTTATCTCTCAAAAATTCAATTACTTCTGTAAATTTGAAAATATCAAAATATACAACTATCCCACCTTTTTGGTATGTATTTAAATTAAGATATTTGATCTTTTTCTTAAATACATCATAGAAATTATAATCTTTAAGATCTTGAAAAGTTAAAATATTCTTGTCACTTAAATTAATATCTCCCTCCGATAAATGCTCCACCATAATCCATGATTCTAGTATTTTTTCTTTTTGATTCATGTTAGGCTCCTTTGTTATTTGATCTTATGATTTTTGTTCTATAATTTTATATGCAATTTGTCAATTATCATAGCCTTGTTTATTTCACTATCCTAATCTGTCTTTTCTTGCAAGGCTTCATTAGCTTTTAATATCTTAATTTTAAAATTATCAATCTTAGATATTATTTAAATCATTCCAAAATGCTCTAAACCATCTTATATTGCTTTTTCTTTCTCTTCTGGGCAATTTGGTACTCTTTGAATGCCCTTTACTGATTCTACTTATAGTTTCAGAGTACTGTTTTTCAGTGCTTGTTTCTCAGTTCCAAATCTAGTAAAGCTTTTTTCATATCTAGACCGCCTGCATAACCTACCAATTTCCCATCCAAGCCGATGACCCTGTGACAAGGTACAACAATTGAAATTGGATTTTTATTGTTTGCCATTCCTACTGCACGACTTGCTTTTGGATTTCCTACTGCAACTGCTATTTTTTTATATGTGCTTGTTTCACCATAAGGGATATGCGTTAATTCTTCCCATACTTTCTTTTGGAATTCTGTTCCATTTATCTCATACTTGATATCGAATGTTTTTCTCTTACTATTAAGGTATTCCATAACCTCATTATATACCAAGTCGGTAAATTCCGTCTTTTTCCCATAGCCGCTTGTTTTGTCAATTTTTTTAAGTGAGATTAAAATATCTCCCTCATATTCAGTTTTTAGAAACCCAAATGGAAATTCATATATAGAAAAATCCATTATTTTTAACTCCTTATACTGTTTTTGCTTTGAATTTTATACTTTCTACAAACAATACACTCTTCTATATTCAACAAATTCTTAATAATTTACACGCTTAATCTAATTTAAGTTATTAAAATAATTCAGTATCTATCTTTAAATAATTACTAATATTGAGATGCAAGTTCATAAAATTGATTTTTTAATTTAATTTTCTATTTTATAATTTTCCTGCCAAAATTTTTCTTTATTCATACCAACACCTTCCGGCATTTGTTCAAGGGATTGTCCTAATTTTTGATATTTAACTATTTCTCTAATTTCTACCAATGCTAGCCCATGTGACGCTCTTGAAAAAAACTCATCGTGATATTCGACTGGCATTATTTCTATTTGAATTATATATCCCTGATTAATATATTTATCTATTATGAATTGAACTAATTTGGAAAAATTATTATTTAAGTACATATAGATATGACTGCCTCCTGAACCAAGTAGTCTATACGAGATGTTTGTAGATTTCCCAATATATAAACATGTTTTAATTTCATCTCTTATAGCAAATATTTTGTATACTCCAACTAAATTTTTATCACTTGCTAGTTCTGGCGAGAAAATTATATCCTTTCTTTTTGCCATCTCAATTTTTTTCTATATTTCTCATATTAAACTTTTCTCCATAAATTTAAATTATATTTTTATCTACTTATGCTGAGCAATTGACATAAAATTGATATAGGTTTAAATGCTCTAATCAAAAAGTAAAAAGAATTAGATTAATTTAACTTCTCTTTTAGTTAATTTCTCTTATCCGCAATATTCCAGACAGTGTCTTTTAAATTACATCTCATTAATTCTATTTGATAAAATTATAATTACATCAACAACTTTATCAAACTTCAGATCTCCAATATACTTATTTTCACTGAGATATACTTCCCACAAGGATCTTAGGTAAGAATC
>NZ_CAMXVC010000044.1 GCF_947252345.1 uncultured Finegoldia sp. | reverse complement strand
TTCTCACCGAATTATTGTTTGGTTTGTACTTTTCTCTCAAAGTATTTACTTATTTAATTTTTTAAGGTTCTGTTTAAATTTTAGTGCTGTCTTAAGTGACAACTATTAAAGTATACTATACTTTTTTTAGGTTGTCAAGACTTTTTTAAACTTTTTTAAATTCTTGTAAACTTAATCAAGTTTTTGTTACGTCTTTTTCAGACAACTATTAAAGTATACGCTCCTAAATCATTCTTGTCAAGTGTTTTTTGAAATTTTTTTCAATTTTTTAGTAATAATGTATAATATTAAGTAAGAAAGGAGCTATTATGGGATTTACAAATGATGATATTTACAAAGTTTTTAAGATGTTTCAAGAATGTTTGATGATAAATTGTTCTTTATTAAATAAATTGGACGAAAATTTGAGTAACAGAGATCACGGTAGTAACCTCAACAATGGATTTAAAGAATTATTTACAACTTTCCCCGATTTTAAAGATGATGACATCTCTACACAATTCAAGAATCTATCATTTCTATTCACATACAAAGTAAAAGGCGCGACAGCTCCTATCTATTCTTATGTTTTTGATAAAATTTCTGAATATACTAAGGATACTGATATATTGAACCGTGAAATGTTTGGAAAGATTTTGAAAATCACGACAGAATCCGTGAAACTTGTTGGAATTTGTAAATTAAACGATAAGACAATACTAGACTGCATTTACGCTGCAGAAAAAAGCTTTGAAAAAAATAAAAACGAAAATACTATCAGATTAATGAAGAAAGTAAGCGTAGACTGCAAGATAGCCTGCGACAAAACAGCTGATATGGCTGCAAATAAAGGAAAAGCACGTCACAACGCCGTGTTTTCTATAGGTGTCATAGACCCCGGCTGTTACTCTATGTTTTTGTTTTTCGACACATTGTACAAATACACTCTTAAAAAAAGACGCACAAAATAAAAGCTCAATCAAACGCATCTGTTTAATTGAGCTTTTGTGTGTTTTATTCTATTTCCAAACCAAGTATTTTCATTTCTTCATCTGTGAGTTCTCGATAGTCTCCTTCTTCCAATTCTTCCGGCAATTTAAAATCTCCTATTTGCACTCTTTTAAGTTCTACTACTTCGTTTCCGACTTTTTCGAACATTCTTTTTACCTGATGAAATTTTCCTTCTTTTATTGTGAGGTAGCAATTGTAATCGTCTATAATCTCCATCGTCGCAGGTTTCGTTACTATGTCTTCCGGCATAAGCTTTATCCCTTTTTCAAACGTGTCGTTGTATTTCTTGTCAACCTTGTTTTTCAAAGTCACCAAGTATTTTTTTGACACGTCTTTTTTCGGCGATATCAAGTTGTGTGCAAATTTCCCGTCATTTGTGATAATCAAAAGTCCCGTTGTGTCCTTATCCAATCTTCCGACAGGCTTCAAATCAAACACGCAGAGTTCTCCCATATCGTCAATTACAGTTTCGTGTTCGTAATCTGTAGAGTTGCTAGTGACCCCTTTTCTCTTGTTCATCACAAAATACAAGTATTTTCTGTATTCAATGATTTCGTCGTAAATTCTGACCACATCGTTGTTCTCATCAATTTGCTGCGAGGATTTCGTGGCAGTTACCGAGTTGACGCTTACGATTCCTTTTTTCACCATAGCTTTTATTTCTTTTCTCGTTGCGATTTTCATATCGCTGAGCATTTTATCTAATCTCATATTTCTCCTTGTATTTCTCTAACTTTTGTCTAATTTAAAATTGTCCCTATTATCCGAGGAATTTCTTGATGAAATTCAATTTTTCCTCAGTAAACGGTTTGAACCTGAATGGATTGTCGAACTTCTTCGATACATAGATTGTTTGTTTGTGTGAAAAAGTGTCAAATCCCCATTTTCCGTGATAATTTCCGATTCCGCTGTTGCCAAATCCTCCGAAAGGCGCTTTGTTGTTGGAAATGTGCATCATACAATCATTTACGCACCCTCCGCCGAAGTAAACGGCGTTTGTGATGTAATCGGAGAGTTTTTTGTCGTTGGTGAATACATACAATGCCAAAGGATTATCCAACCTTCTTATGTGAATCAATGCGGAGTCGATATCGCTGTACGAAATCACTGGCAATATCGGCCCAAATATCTCGTCGTGCATTATTTCATCATTAAATGTCACATCCAACAACACGCATGGCTCGACTATCATCTCATCATCATGGTAGTTGCCTCCGATTTTGTCCGCTCTGTCGGCGATGATTTCCTTGAAGCTTTCGTATTTTTCTCTCGTCTTTATCCTTGCCATTTCCGAGATATCGGAGTAGTTTTCGTCGATTTCTTTTAAAACATAGTGTAACAACCTGTCTTTCACTTTCTCATCGACCACCAAATAATCCACAGCGACACAAGTCTGTCCCGAATTTGTGAACTTCGCCCAGCAAATTTTCTTCGCCGCGTCTTTCAAATCGCAATCCTCAGTCACGATGCAAGGGCTTTTGCCTCCGAGTTCGAGCACGCAAGGTTTCAAGTTTTTCGCAGCTATCTCGTATACTTTCTGCCCTCTTTTTTTGCTTCCAGTGAAAAAATAAAAATCAAACTTTTCCTCTAATACTTCGTCGTAACTTTTTTCGTTTTCGAGATGAGCGATGTCTTCGATTGGTTCCAACACTTTTTTCATCAATGAGCAGAGTTTCGGATTTTTCCTGCTCATCATCAAATATACGCTGTTTCCCGCTGCAATCGCATCAATCACAGGAATCATACTCAGATTAAAAGGGTAGTTCCACGGACTAATAATCAAGCACACTCCGAATGCTTTTTTCCTTATGTGTGTTTTGTTGGGAAATGTCAGCAAATCAAACCCCGCTTTCTGGTCAGCAGAAAGCTTTACGGTGTTTTTGATAAAATACTTCAGCTCCTGCATCACCGTAACGTATTCCGTCATAAAAGCCTCGTATTCGCTTTTTTTGATGTCGTCGTACAAGCAGTCCAAGATTTCCTGCCTGTGCTTTTTGACAGAATCTCGCAGTTTTCTGAGATACAAAACCCTAATCGAAGGTTTCAACAGTAAATTTCTCGAATTTTCTCTCAATTTGTCTATCATCAATTTCACCCCAATATGAAAATAAGCCAACCGATTCGCAAAAATTTTAGCTAATCAGTCAGCTTATAATTACTTTTCGTTGATACGTACAAGTCCAATCAAATTTCCGTTGACATTTCTGATTGACTCGACAGATTTTACAAGGTCGCTTTTTCTCGTCTCTCCAACTCTGTAAACCAACAAAGTCGCATCACAAATCGCAGACAATGCGACAGCATCTGAATAAGCCTCGATTGGAGGCGTGTCGATTATAACATAATCGTAGTTGTCTTCCAATGTGTGAATAAAATTCTTCATTTCATCGCTCGATATAAGCTCGTTTGCGTTTGGAGGGATAGCACCGGCGTGGATAATATCCAAATCCCAGATTGATTCGTCGTGGCTTATCGCAAGTTTGTAGTCCATATTGTTGACAACTACATTTGTGACGCCGATTTCTGTGTCAATGTCGAAAAAATTTCTCAAACTTGGACGCCTCAAATCCATATCAACGATGACAACCTTGTGATTGCCCAATGCGAAGCTCTTAGCCAAATTAGCGGCAACAGAAGTCTTTCCCTCTCCGAAATAGCTCGAAGAAACGACAATGCTTTTGACATCTCCTGAGAATTTCACATTTGTTCTAAGGTATTTGTATTGTTCATTAAACAAAGTTTTATCCTTCATCTATAATCGCACCCCTTTCTGCAACGTAAGGAATATCTCCGATGACATAAACTCCCAATTCATCCAAATTAGTGTCTTTTCTCATAATGTCGTCGTTCGATTCTGAGACCATAAAAGCTATCAAAGCTACGACAAATCCCACGCAATAAGCTATTAAAGTGTCTCTCACCAAATCAGGACTCACCGGATTATTCGGAGCTGAAGAGTATTCCAACACCTTTACATCGTACTCGTCAGCCTTGTTCGCTACACACGAATCCGCTAACTCATCTGCGATATCTCGCGCACGATTAATCACAGTATCTTTGACTTTAATCTTGACAATCTTGGAATTGGAATTGTCTATCTCGATTTTTTTCGCCAAATCTTCGACATTTGACCTCAATTTCAATTTTTCCTTCACCTCTCCCAAAACAGAACGTGAAGTTACAAAAGATTTCACAGTTTCTATTTGAGTGGAAGAAGTGTTGCCACTTTTTGCACTGACAACTACTTTTGAATCGACTTGAAATACAGGCCTAACCCACATTATATCGAAACAAATAGCTGCAACCGCAAACAAAAATGCGACCAAAACAATAGGAACAAATCTATTTTTAAAAGTTTTCACTAACAAGTTTTCTCTCATTTTATCTCCTCTTACCAAAAATCCTAGACAACAATCCGCCTTTTTTCTTATCCAACACGCTTATCCTGTCGATTCTCTCATTTTCAATGATGAGTTGAGGATGAAGCCTCATTATCAAATCAAAATAATCCGAATCAATAATCTTGTGCAATATTTTGATGCCATCACGAACGCTCTCAGCTTCGTAGGCATTCTCCGTTTCAGTTGCAACCACATCGACAATATGTCGTTGTAGAAGTTCCTTTGCACATTTGTAAACTCGAGAGCCCTTTGATTTAGTCACAGAATGAATATCCAACTGAATCAAACAATCCCTCTCCTTCAAACTCAACAAATAATCGGGATTTTCTTGAATGTATTTGCACCTTTCCGGATGGGCAATAATCGGAACAAAGCCCTTGATTTGAATATCGTATATGTATCTATTCAAATCCTTGTACTCCATAGTCATCGGAAGTTCCAACAAAATATACCTCGAATGATTGATTGAACTTACCAAATCATTTTTGAAATAAGCCATCATTTTCGCATCGCAACACATCAAATTGCCCGGAAGAACTTTGAAATCAATCTCCTGATATTCCAATTCGTCATTCAATCTGTCAATTAGAAGTTTCTTCTCATCTTCAGTCAACACTCTGCCATTCAAAGAAATCTCGGAAGCACTTACGACTTTTTTGTAGCCCAGTCTGACATACTCAATAGCCGTAGTCACAGCTTGATCCATATTGCTCGAACCGTTCTTCATATCAGCCATTATCTTGCTATTAATATCTATCATTTACTCACCCAAAAATTCCTTAGCTACAAATCCTATCTCGCGGTTAAAATCAATCTTAACCCAGTTTGTTCCGTTTGAATCCGTAGTTTCCTCGACAACCTTGACAGCGTCACCCTTTTTCAACTTCGTTACAACATTTGAGTTCTTGTTGGCTTCTTTTCTCATATTCAACACATCGGCAGTGACCTTCATAGTCTTGTCGTGGTTTTCAGATTCCGGTTTCTTATCAGTTGTAGAATTTTCAGAAGACCCCGCAGAATTTTCATTGGAATTGTCAGCCGACTTTCCTTCTTCGTCCTTCTTGGAATCCGCAGAACTTTCTTCAACAGATTCACTTTCAACATTATTATTTCTCATCGATTCGTATTTTTCTGGTTTTCTCAGGCAACCTGTCGTCAACACCAAAATCAAAATCGCAATAGGTATTAATTTCTTCATAAATTCATCTCCTAACAACAATTATTATTTTAACATATTACAATAATTTTATGCACATAAAAATGCACAAAAATTCACTAAATACATTATACCATCAAATGCCTATTTATAAATATCCCATCTACTATCAATATTCAAAACATAAATCACAATCTCATCTTCTACAACCTTGAAAATCGCCCTGTACTTTCCAATCCTCAACCCAAAAATATTCCTCTCGCTACAACGAAAAATCTTGATATCGTATCTGAAGAAATTCTCCTTATCCTCGGACAAATCCCGAAAAGCCTTGTAGAATTTCAGACCGCACTCCTTGTTCTTTTTGATAAACTTTTCTGCACTCTTGCTGTACTTAACCTTGTATAACATCGTCAATGTCCAGCTCTTTCATATCAGAAGTATCTGAAAAATCTATCCCCAAATCGTCGAAATATTTTTGCTCATCCTCAGCTACATACTCGCAATTTTCTTGCAAAAATTCCAGCAATTCCTTTTTTTCTTCCCTTTCAATCTTTTCAATAGCAGCAATTCTCAAAAATTCAGAAAAAGAAATCCCCTTATTTCTGACAAATCTTTCTATAACTGCGTTTTGATTTTCAGGCAAAGTGATGTTTTTTCTTACAGTATTCATAGACACTCCTTTCATTCAATACTCATAGTGTGTATAGGTGTATTATACATCCTGCAAATTTTCTCGTCAACAACAAACGTGACAACCCACTCATTATTATATATAATAATAGAAGATGAACATATTAATATAAGGAGAAAATTTTGAAAATTTCAATAATAGGATATTCTGCATCAGGAAAATCCACATTAGCACAAGACATATCACAAACATACGATTTGCCATTGCTTCACCTTGACCAAGTAAACTTGACAGAAAATTGGAAAGAACGTGACCTTGACGAAGCGATTAACATAGTAGAAAATTTTATGAAACAAGATGATTGGGTGATAGATGGAAACTACGACAAGCTCAAAAAAATTGAAAGACTCGCTCTTTCTGACATAATAGTGTTCCTCAACTTCAACAGATTCAATTGTCTACTAAGGGCCATCAAACGCTACATCAAATACCACGGAAAAACCCGAGAAAGTATGGCGGACAATTGCCCCGAAAGACTAGACTTTGAATTTATAAAATGGATACTCATAGATAGCCGCAGCAAAGAAAAACGCGAACACTACGCAAATATGAGAAAGCACTACTCACACAAATGGATTCAAATCGACAACCAAGAAGAACTCACAAAATTTAAAAAATACCTTCAACGAAGCAACTCGAGCCTGTAATACGGCTCTTTTTTAGTTGGATTTTTTCGGAAAACAAATTATCGCAAACAAAAAAGAGGTGAAGACCACCTCTTTTTTTACCTATTCGGTTATTTTTTTGTAAGTTCTTTAAGAACTTGTTCACTAACCATTCTATTACCGCCAACCGCTGTTAATCTTTCGATTTGAGATTTGAGCAAGTAATCTTTTAATGATTGTGGTGCATTGTTACTTGGTGTCAACAAGATTGGTTTACTCATTATTCCACCTACTGGTGCAATCACCAATGCGTCCATCCAATTTTCTCCATTAACCAAGAATGCTTCTTTTGTCGATGGGAACTTGGCGTTTGCGATTGCTATTGCCGTTTCGTATCTCGAATTTCCTTGCAATCTTTCTACAACATTTGGTAGTGGACTTTCGAGAGATTTCGATACGGTGTTCAATCCACCTGCTATCGTTACATTTTCGATTCCCAAATCCTTCAACGCTTTGTTGATAGTTGTTGGAATGTTCTTAGCTTGTACCAATAGGATTGGATATCCTTGTTGCGCTGCATAAGGGCCAACTGCCAACGCATCTGCAAATACTTCGCCGCTTGCGATTACAGCATGACCTTTCTTGCCAGTGATTTGTACAATTCTTCTAGCAACTTGTGCTGATGTTTCGTATCTGTCGTTGCCCCAAATTCTCTCTACTGAATTTTCATCGTAAGCTTTTAATTCGCCTTTTACAGAATCTGCTACCGAGTTGTGTCCACCTACAATTATTACATCTTTTGCTCCAAGTCTTTCGATTTCAGCGCCAACTCTTGTATCTAGTTTATGAGTATCTGTCAACAATATTGGTGCCTTTAATATTTTAGACAACACTGATGCTGTAATAGCGTCTGCGTAATTGTTGCTATCTACAACTATAACTGTATCTGCATGTCCGAAATATTTCTTGGAAATTTCAATCGCTGTTTGGATTCTGTCATTTCCACTAACTCTGTTTTCAGTTGTTGTACCTGGTGTTTGAGTGTTAGATGGATATGATGGGTAGCTTGGATATGATGGAGTTGTTCCACCGTTACCTGGTTTCTTACCCTTTAATGCTAATTCTGCTTTTTGCAAAGCATTTAATGCTGCATCTACTTCAGCTTGACTAGCTTTTAGATTGTTAAGAACATTCTTAGCATTCGCTAATGCGTTATCGTAAGCATTCTTCTTATCTGCATATGCGTATTTGTATTTGTCAGAAGCTTTTGTAGTATTTTCCTTGTCAACTTCAGCTTGAAGCTCGCTCTTGTCAGTTGCCTTACCGTTCAATTCATCAGCAGCTTTCTCTAATGCTTCTTTTGCTTTATTAACATCTTCTTGTGTTGCTTTGTCATTAACAACTTTTTTTCCTTTGTCTACGCTTTCATCATAAGAATCTTTCTTATCCTTGTCAGCATTCTTGTACTTGTCGGATTCTTTTATTGCATCTTCTTTGCTCAATTCGTCTTCAAGTTGTGACGTGTTAACTTCTCCTGACTTAACAACTGTTTGAGCTGGTGTAAGAGTTCCTGTCTTGCCGTCTTTTGTAACTGTTACATTGCCTTGAACATCAACAGTAATGTCATCGTCAGTTAAATTTAAATCTGGGTTAGCTTCTTTGACAGCTTCTTTAATCTTATTTTGTTCTTCCGGCTTAATATTGTCTGGATCTACTACTTGTACTAATGTCGGAGCTTTTACAGCAAGTTTATTATCATCTTGTTTAACAGCTTTTTCTGGAGTAATTGTTCCGATTAATTTGCCATCCTTGTCCTTAACAATTACAGTACCATCATTTGCTACATCAATAGTTGCGCCTTCTGGTAGATTTGGATTTTCATCTTTAACAGCTTTCTTAACAGCTTCTTTTTCGTCTTCTGTCAAAGCTTTTGAGTTTGCAACTGTTACAGGTGTTGTTGGTGCTTTTACAGTTGGTGATTCCATACCATTAAGAGCTTTTTCTGCTGCTTTTAATGCTTTCTTAGCTGCGTTTACTTCTTCTTGTGTTGCATTTGTTTTTGCAAGTACTTCTTTTGCTTTTGTCAACGCTTCATCATAAGCTTTCTTCTTAGCTGCATCAGCGTTTTTGAATTTGTCAGAAGCTTTTGTCGCACTTTCCTTGCCAACTTCAATTTGAAGCTTGCTCTTGTCAACTGCTGGTGTAGTTTTTTTCTTAACTACATCTGAAGCTGGAATTGTTGTTTCTTTTCCATCTTTTGTTATGACTACTGTTCCATTTTCTTTAACTTCGATTTGGCCATCTGTTAAGCCAGTGTTTGCTTTCTTAACTGCGTCTTTTACTTTCGCTATTTCATCGTTAGTTAATTTTGATGGATTTGCTACTTCTGTAACTTCTGGTGCTTTTACATCTGTAGATACAGTTTTGTCTTTACCAATTGTCTTTGCTTTTTCGCCAGCTTTTGTAACTGTTACATTACCTTCTTTGTCTACTGCGATTTGTTCGTCTGTTAGACCTGGGTTTGCTTTCTTAACTGCGTCTTTGATTGCTTGCTTTTCATCGTCTGTTAAGTTTACTGGGTCTTTTACTGCTACTTTTGTTGGGTCTTTTAGTCCAGTTTCTTCTCCACTTTCTCCAGATTTTTTGATGGTTTGTGATGGGCTTAGTGTGCCTTTTTTGCCATCTTTTTCTACCGTTACATTACCTTTGTTATCAACTGTGATTGTAGCGTCAGTCAAATCTGGGTTAGCTTTTTTAATAGCTACCTTAATCTTTCCTTGTTCTTCTGGTGTTACATTTTCTGGGTCTTTTACAGCAACTTTTTCTGGAGCTTTTACTGCTAGTTTACTTTCGTCTTGCTTAACAGTTTTATCTGAACTTATCTTTCCAATTTCTTTTCCAGCCTTATCTGTGATTGTTACACTTCCATCGTCTGCCACTGTTACTTTCGCATCTTTTGGCAAGTTTGGATTTGCATCTTCAACAGCTTTTTTAACTTTTCCTTTTTCTTCATCAGTTAATGCTTTTGAATTTGCTACTGTTATTTGACTTGCTGGGTCTTTTATTTCACTAGCTGGTGTTTTGGCATTAGCTTTTGATGTGTCAGTTGCTTTTGATGTGTTTCCAGTTTTGTCTTTTGCTACTGCACTTACTTCTGTACCATCTTTTACTTTGTCTGCTGGAATTACAATTTTTCCTTCTTCAACTTTTAATCCGCTATCGGCTGGATTAAATGTCCAAGTACCATCATCACCTTTTGTTGCTGTAACTTTTACTGGATTTGTTTGTCCTTCTGGTGTATATGTTACTTCAACTTCTTTTGTATCAACGTCTGTTGGTGGTGTTACTGTTACATCTCCATTGTCTTTGGCTTCTACTTTTGGTGCTGCTGGTGCTGTTGTGTCAGTTTCACTTGGTGTTTTTGCTTTAGCTTTAGATGTTTCAGTTGGTGTTGATGGGTTTCCTGCTTTGTCTTTTGCTATTGCACTTACTTCTGTACCATCTTTTACTTTGTCTGCTGGAATTACAATTTTTCCT
>NZ_CAMXVC010000043.1 GCF_947252345.1 uncultured Finegoldia sp. | reverse complement strand
ACATATTTTGTTACTATCTTATGGTATTTGTGGATAGTATTTCCATCCTTATCTTCTTCTCCTTGGTAAGAATATCCTGGAATATCGGCCTTTTCCTTTTTACCGTCTACTGTTGGATGGCCATCAATTTCCTTACCATTATCATCTACATAGGATGTTTTTGGACTTATCTTTTTATAGACATGGATTACATCACCGTTATCAACATTCTTTGTTTCAACAAATTTGTATCCAGGAATATCCTTCTTTTCTTGAGCACCCTCTACTGGTGGGTTGTCCTTGATTTCTCCACCATCTTCATCTACATAGGATGTTTTTACTACTACCTTCTTGTAGATATGTTTAACATTACCATCTTCATCTGTCTCTGTCTTGTCGAATGTGTATCCACTGATTTCTTTCTTTTCATGTGTTCCATCTTCTGGTGGATTATTTGGAATTTCATTTCCATTTAGGTCTACATATGATGTTTTTTTGGTTTTCTTTTTGTAAACATGAATTACATCACCATCTGAACCACCGCCAGTTTTCTTTACATATTCATAACCAGGAATATCCTTCTTATCATGTGTTCCAACTACTGGAGGATTGTCTGGAATTTCTTTTCCATTTTCATCGACATATTTGGTTACGACTTTACGGTAGATATGAACATTTCTATGTCCCTTACCACCCTCGATTTCTTCATTTTCACTTGACTTTACAAATACATAGCCATCTGGGGCATTACCTTTTTCTTTCAAGCCATCTTCTAGCTCTTTAATCTGTTTGCCGTCTTCATCAACCCAAATAGTGTAAGGTGGCAATAGTTTTTGATAGATATTTGTAACATCACCAGTTTTAACATCAGTTACTGAGCTTACCAAACCATATTCTGGTATATCCCACTTGCCATCATCATCTGGATGAGCTCCGACTTCTGTGTTTTTTAGTTCGGTACCTGTTCCCATTTCAACCCATCTTGTCTTGATTTGATGATAATAATTTATTATATTTCCATTTTCAGGATCAACAACTTTTTTTACAAACTTGTAATTAGCAATATCATTTCCATCGTCATCTGGTTTTGCACCATCTTCTTTAGGTTTTAGAGGATCCAATGTATCTTTATCTATCCATTGGGTAACTATCTTGTGGTAGATATTTACCACATCGCCATCTTTACGAACCTTAGTTTTTAAAAACTTATAGCCTTCGAAGTCAGCTTTAAAATCTTCGTATTTTTTTGATCCATATTCTTCGTCTTTAAGCTCTTCACTATCAACATCTGTTACCCATCTAGTTTTTAACCTGCGATAGTGGTGAATACGTCTCGTTGTATCACCATCTTTTTCTTCAGTAGTTCCGGTAAACTTGTAGCCGTCTGGATCATCGCCCTTATCTTTTAATGTTTTTTCTGGCTGTTTGATACGGTTACCTTCATCATCTACCCATGCTGTGTAGTCTACTTCTATCTTTTTATAGATATTTGTTACATCACCAGTTTTTGGATCTACTTTAGGTTCACCTACTAATTTATATTCTGGTATATCCCATACACCATCATTATCTGGTTTTGGACCGTCTTCTGGGCCTTTAAGAACCTTACCCTTATCATCAACCCACTTTGTGATAATCTTGTGGTAGATATTTGTAACATCGCCAGTTTTTGGATCAGTATTTTCACCTACTTTATGGTAGTTTTCTACAGCAGTACCTGCGGTATCTGGATGAGCTCCGTCTACCTTTTCTTTAAGTTCTTTACCTTCTTCGCCTTCTTCTACGTATCTGGTAACTATCTTGTGGTAGATGTGTTTATTTTTCTTTTTACCATTTTTAAGTGTTTCAGTAGGTTCTGATTTTACAAACGTATAACCAGCTGGTGCGTCTATCTTATCTTTCAAACCATCTTCAGGTTGTTGAACATCATTACCTTCTTCATCTTGCCAAACAGTTAAAGAACCTTGAATCTTTCTATAGAAATAGAGAGCTTTAGACCTTTTACCTTTAACGAAATGACCTGTAGTCTCGTTACCAAGAGAATCAGCTTGAGCTTCGTCTTGATTTTCTACCTTATAGATTTCATATCCAGCTACATCTTGCTTTTCAGTCCTATATGTCTCTTCTTTTGTACCATGAGCATAGTTTACAAAATCGTGGATAAAATCAGTAGAGACTACCTTACCATCTTCGTCAAGAGTTTGGAAAATGTGGTTTTCCCAGAAAAATCCTTCATCTGCTTTTGGAGCAGACTTAGCGCTCTTTAGGGATACAGTAGAAGCGTGAACTGCTGATGAATATGCTTCATTAGGGTTAGCAATCATTGTACTCTTGATTTGTACGAATTTCTTAGGGTCGTATTTACCTTGGTATTTTACTACGTAGGTATCAGTTGAACCCTGATTTTTAAATTTGATCTTCATACCATTTTTTTCTAGACCGTTACCAGTGGTTATGAGTTCTTTATCATATTGATTAGAATCTACTTCTTCTATGTTATCATCTTCAACATAAAAACTTCCGTTTAATTTACTTGGGTCTTTTACCTTGTAAACTTTAACGCTATTTAGTACATCATCATCGAATATAGCTTCTGATTCTGTAGTTATACCATGGTCTCCAGCCTTATCGTTATTTTCAAAGGTTAGTTCTGTACCATTTTGCTTTTTACCAGCATAGTTTACATAGTAGGTTTGCTCGTAGGTACCTTTTTTCTCTCCAAGGTCTTTATTCTCTTTAAGTTCATTAATAGTACCAGCACCATTACTTGGTATTTCAACATCACCATCTTTTAATTCAAGGCTGTAGTCTACATCAAAGTTCTTTTTTGTTTCTCCATTGAGGTTTGCAGATACTTCTACACCTTCTTTACTATTCTTTACATTCTTAGGGTCAACATATAAAACTTCATTTATATCTTGACGGAATCTACCATATTTTTGGGCTGCTTCTGTAAATACATATCTGAAAGTATTGGTAGTTGGATCATAGCTACCTTCAGCTACTACATCATCACCTACGTAAAGTTTTGGTTTGTAAGCTACATCCTTACTTGTAGCACCATAACCGTTTACAGTGTCAGAAAGTTTGATGTCAAAATAATCGCCTTTTTTAACAGTCTTTGGTACATAAAAGCTAATATCCATACCAATATCTTGACCTTCGTTAGCCTCTATTGGTCCTCTAAGAGGAGTAACTTTAGTGCCGTTTTTGGCTTCATTGTTGGCATAGAGATTTACTTTTAACTCTTCTAATTGTGCAGATATATCATTGCCTGTTGTCTCTCCAGCAGGTTCACGAAGTTGGTCTACAGATTTTAGTTCAAAGATTTCGAGTTTATCTTCTGACTTAGTTTCCTTGTTATTTTCCTTTTTATTTTCTGCATTATTTTCAGCGTTTTCCAAAGTTTTGACATCTTCTTTTGACTCATTTCCTTTTGGTTCATCCTTGGAAGCTGGGTCAGGTTTATTATTTTCAGCTGTCAAAGGTTGTGGAGCAGTAAAATCATCTTCTTTCTTTTCATTTGTTCCTGATGGAGTAGCATTGTTTTTGTTTCCTTCATCCACTTTGTCTGTTTTCTCAGTAGTTGGTTCTACTTTTTCTGTTGTAGACTTATCTTCTACCTTAGGTGCAACGACTGAAACGTCTTCTTTTTTCTTTGAAGTAGCGTTGTCAACTTTAGGTTTTTCTTCGTCTTTTTCAGGTTGATTTTTGTTTTCCTCAGGTGTTTGAAGCTTAGATTCTAGTACAGAATCGTTTTTTACAATGGCGTTGTCAGCAGATACTTGATTTGCTAATACCATTGGGCTTGCCAATACACCAAATGCCAATAAAATTTTGGCAATGTTATTAATTTTCTTGTTGTTCATTGCTTCCTCCTTTTCGTAATTGAACAATATACATCAATATTGAGAATATTAAATTGTTAGAATTTTTGCTCTAATATATTTATATACTCACTATACTTCATACCCAAAAAAAAAAAAAATAACATATTTTATAAGTTTTTTATTATTTTTTTATTTCAATTAAAAAATCGGCACAAAATTTGTGTCGATTTTGTAATTTAATTTAATTCTCGGTCTATATCGTCAATTATTTCTTCTGTTGTTTTGTTTTCAAATAGCGAAGGGTCCAAATGTGTTAAAAAATGCCACTCGTCTTTTTCTTTTTTCTTGTACATTATCGCCTCGCCATCTTCCGAGCCAAAAAAACTCCTCGTAACTTTGTAATTTTTCTCTTCGAGATGTTTTTTTACTTCGTTGTACGCTTTTTCTCGTGATACGATGTAGTTTTTCAATTCGCTGTTTGGTATCATATATGCGTCCACTCGCGTTGAATTTTCGACCATTCCATTTCCTTCTTGCGATAGATTTGGCAGTTCTTTCCAGAAAATTTCCGCCTTTCCAACTTCTGTGAACATATATTTTGTGAGTGGAATTACATTGCCGTTGTGCAATATCTCGGTGTATTCTTGTAAATTTTCTACGTTCAAGTATTCATAAAAAATCCCATCTTCTTCTTTCGTTTCATAGCAGTTTGTTTTTTCAAGAAATTCTCTGCCTTCTTCAATCGTGTTGAAAATTGCCAATTCGGTAGAATCACTATTTTGATATAATTCGAGTATGAACATTTTTGCTCCTTTACATTTTTATTTTAAATATTACTTTGTTTTCAATTTTTGTGATTTCGCAGTTTATCTCGTAATTAGAAAGCAAACTTTTCACTATATAAAGCCCTAGGCCGTTGCTGTTTTGTTTGTTGAGTTCACATTTTATGTCAAATATTTTGTCTTCGTCTACAAAGCAATCATCATCACAAGTGTTCGAGACTGTCAAATACCCGCCCTCAGTCGTTATCTCAATCGTTCCTTTTGTGTTCGTGTACTTTACGGCATTGCCAATTATGTTGGAAAGTACGATTTTGAGAGCTGTTTTCCCGATAAACATTTTCTCATTTGTGACGTTATTTTCGATTGTGATTTGTTTTTGATTTATCAACACTTCTTGGGTTTTCAATATTTCAGTTAATATTTGATGGATTTCGATGTGTTCTGCATCATTTTTTAGGTTTTCGATAGATGATAATGTCAGTATCTGCGAGATATTGTGCGATAATTCGTCGACTATTTCGATGCAATTGTCGATGTATTCGTCTCTGTTTTTGTATTTGCCAATCTTGTATTTCATATTTTCGAGGATTATTTTCAGACTGGCAACTGGTGTTTTGAGTTCGTGTGATGAGCCTCTGAAAAAATCGTATTTGAGTTTTTCTAGTTGAATTATTTGCTCATTTTTCTTCTCTAAATCATCAATTGATTTTAATAGTGTCGTGTACAAATCATTGATTTGTGTTTTTAATTGACCTATCTCGTCACTGGATTGAACTTTCAATCTCGCTTTTTTGTCGAGTGTCATCATTTTATCTGTAATGTGCTTGATGTCTTTGATGTTGTTGTTGATTAGTTTGGCGTAAATTAGCGATATTATCCCCGAAAAAATCAGAGAAATCAAAAGTGAATACGGCAGAAATTTAAAGCTCAAATTTTTTGCGTCTTTTTTCATATCTGTTGTGGATACGAATTGCAGTGTGATTTTCGAGCCGTCGTTGAGTTCTATCTGTCGTTCTTCAATTATGAGTGAATTGTTGTCACTTGTTTTGTCAAAACGGACGTTGTTTTTGATGTGAAGTTCGTTTTTGCTTGACGCATTCTTGACGAAGGCTTTGATTTCATTGTTGTTGGAGTAAAAGTTGAGCGATTGATTGATGTAGGTCAGTTGTTTTTTGTTCATTGTGTTCGATATTTCAGTTGCCTTTTTTGAGATGTCTTCTTTTCTGATTTCAAGATATGTTTTTGGGAATATCAGAAAGACCAACAGGTGAATAAAAAGCACCGTTGCTGTGAGTGCTGCGAAGATTTGTATGAACATTTTTGGGAATATTTTTAAGTTTTTCATTTTCGCTCCAATTTGTACCCTACATTTCTAATCGTCACGATACAATCTAGTTCCAGTTTTTTTCGCAATTCTTTGATGTAGACATCAATTACTCTGTCGAATGGAATGTCATCTGTGTCTTTCCACACGCTGTCAATTATTTGCATTCTCGACAGTGCGTGTCCTTCATTGTCGAGCAGGTATTTAAGGATTTCCAATTCCTTCGCATTTACATCTACGTTGTTTCCGTTCAATGTTGCTGTGTAGCTCGTAAAATTAATAGTCGTGTTTTTGTACTGGAATAAGTCTAAATCGCTGTAATGTTTTTTAATAAGGGCTTCGATTCTGACTTTTAGCACAGGCAACGAGAATGGTTTTTCAATGTATCCATCAGCTAAACTTGTGAATGCACTTATCTTGTATTCTTCATCACTGAATGCGGTCACCATCAGTACCGGAATTTTCGATTGTTTTCTTATGTGTTCGAGAACTTCGAGTCCGTTTTTCAACGGAAGTTGTATGTCGAGTATAGCCAAATTAATTTCATTTTCATCGAAAATCGTGACGGCTTGTAAACCATCCTCTGCTTCGATGGTTTTGTATCCGTACTCCGACAAAAACTCGCATATTCCTTCTCTGATGATTTTGTCATCTTCAACAACAAGTATATTCATAGTCGCTCCTTTTCTTTTATTATACAATAGTCTATCACAATTAGAAAATTATCGATGCTGGCGCACCGATAATTCTATTTTGTATCTGTCAATAAATCTTTTGGATTTTTTCTTAAAATTTTTGTCGATGAAATCGCAATTGCAATCAACAATACTATCGTCATAAAAATCACAACATAAACAAGCGATTTTGTAGTTACGTTTATGTCCAAACTCGTCAGTGTTTTGTTGAATCCATCGACTTCTGCTCCTCCACCGAGACTTTGTGATGCAGATTGTTTTGCTATTTTATCTGCGATGTTTCCTGTGACTTTTTGTAGAATATTGTTGCCAATTTTACCTGCTGCAAATCTAGCCAAGAAGAATGACCCAATGTATGCAGGTATCGTTACTAATAGCAATTCTACTACAAATTGTGTAAATATCTGCACTTTTGACATTCCTATCGCCAATAAAACGGCGATTTCTTTCTTCCTTGCGTTCAACCACAAGAATAACAGCAATGCCACTACCAATCCCGCAAACAAAAGTGAGCCAATAAATAATTTGTCGGCAATTGCATATATTCCAGATATTGATTCTTGCAGTGCTGGATAGTTTGACGAACTTTTGATGAGATTGTACTGTTGCCAATCAATATCGAGTTTGCCAAGGCTTTTCATCACATCATCCAAGTTTTTGTCGCCCTTTACAAAAAATGTCGCATCTTGGTATGTCGCTGAATCTTCTGTGTTACCGTAAACTTTTGCGGCTGTATTCAAATCAGTTATCAATGTGTTTTCGTACAATTCCTGTGCAGCGCTAACTCCACCGTTGTTGTGCCCGTCGAATAATCCTTTTATTGTAACTTCTACAGTTTCATTGGCTTGTTTTTCGTTGTCAGCGTCGAACAAATTGGATTTTATTTTGATTTTGTCGCCTATTTTTAATTTGTTTTTCGCAGCTAAATCTTTGTGAATAAGAATTTTATTCTTATCATTGTTGCTCAAATGTTCACCAGCGACAAGTTTGTAAGCACCCGAAACAAATTTCGTTTCTTTTGATGAATCATTTACTCCAGTCAGCATAACTGTTCGTTTGAAATTTTGAGCTCTTTCAGGTGATTGATTTGCCAATGTTTCTTGCGTTTCGATTATATCTAAGCCAACTAAGTCGCCGACGCTGTTTATTCTCTTGACATAGCTTTGAATGTCCGAAGTTTGTGTGATTTTCTTGATGTCTTCTCCTTTTACATTTCCACCACCTCTTGGTGTTCCTGGATTAACTTGGCGATTTATTTCAATTGAAAAGCTATTAGTGATATTTCCGAATGTTTTTCGTGATGCTTTGTCAGTTGCGTCTTTTATCGACAAGCTAATCAAACTTAAAGATGACATCAACAGAATTACGATTAAGATTATTATCGATTTTAAACTTTTTCTAGTAACGTAATAAAATGCGTTTTTTATCATTTTCATCTCCTAATTATTTTCTATCACTTCGTGCAATTTTTTGTCATTTAATTCCAGCACGATGTCTGCGGCTTTTGCAACTTCTTTGCTATGGGTAACGACAATCACGCACTTATTTCTCTCTTTGGCTAATTTTTTCAAAACATTGATGATTTCACTAGCTGTTGAATCGTCTAGGTTTCCTGTCGGCTCGTCGGCTAAAATGATAGGCGCTTCAGACACCAAAGCCCTTGCGATTGCAACCCTTTGTTGTTGTCCTCCGGAAAGTTTCATTACGTTTCTTTTGATTTGGCTTTTGTCCAATCCCAATTCCAACAATATGTTTTCTTCGGCGGTTTTATTCACAAGTCGTATGTTTTCCAATGGCGACAAGTAATCTATCAGGTTGTAGTTTTGAAATACAAGTGATATGTTGTTTTTCCTGTGATTTGTGTATCCTTTTTCTTCTATATTTTGATTTTTGAACAAAATTTGTCCACTGTCTGGACTGTCAAGCCCTGCCAGTAAAGAAAGCAAGGTTGATTTTCCAGTACCTGATTTTCCAATTATAGCGTAAAATTTTCCAAGTTCAAACCCCATATTTACTAGTGACAGAACTTCTTCACCAGAGCTTTCATAACTATAACTTACATTTTTTATTTCTAATATATTCATTTTTATCTCCTAACTAATTTTTGATAATATTTCTTTTGGTTTTTTGATTAATATAATTGACGACGCTGCTATTACTGACGCAATTATTATGACAATCAACAACGTGTAGCTTTTTGCAAAAACTATAAATTTGTCATGTAAATTCGTTGTCAACAGCCTTGTAGCAACAGAGGCCGTGTTCTCTGATTTTCCAAATCCAGACACTATTTGCTTTACAACTAAATCACCACAGAAAATTGACAATAACGCTGCTGGTATTGACACGATTATAAGCTCTGAGATGAACTGACCTATTATTTTCGACTTTTCGATTCCTACTGACAAAAGTATGCCTATTTCGTAGATTCTTTCTCTAAGCCACAGTATTAAAATCAATGACAACACCACCAACCCTGCAATCATAATTGAGTAAGTCATAAGTGAAATTATATGTTTGACGCTGTTTAAAGATTGAATCGCCTCTTTGAATGCGAGGTCGTCTTTTTGTATTTCAAATGACGAGGTAGAGTATTTGCTTTTTAATTCTCTTATCAAACTGTCCATTGATTTTTGATTGTGAGTTAATAAAGTAATCTTGTTTACAAGTCTTTCATTAGAATTTAGCTTCAGTGATTTCTGAGCCGAGTTGTAATTCACAAACATCGAATTTTCGCTGTAATCCGATGAAAATCCTGTGTATTTTTCTTGCTTTTTGCCAGAGAAAATCCCGACAATTTCATATTGATTTCCGTCCATTACATTGGATTTTCCATCCATCTTCATAAATTTCAAACTTACTTTGTCGTGTAATTTTAACTTGTTTTTCTTTGCAAAATCCTCGTGAACGAGAATAGAATCCTTATCGTCTTCGGTTAAATTCCTTCCTTCTTTTATTTTGAACACACCACTTGTGAACAACACATTCTTCTTTTGTGAACTTGTTGCATCAATAGACACTAGATTCCTCATATTATCGGACAAATCTTCTCGCATAATTTTTTGACTGCCTTCGACCACACTTGCATTTGTCAAAGTTGCTAAGCCTTCATAATGATAAATTACTTCCCTAATATCCTTGTTTTGTTTTATTTTTTCAAAGTCATTCGGATTGAAGTAT
This sequence comes from uncultured Finegoldia sp., assembly GCF_947252345.1. Lineage (GTDB taxonomy): Bacteria > Bacillota > Clostridia > Tissierellales > Peptoniphilaceae > Finegoldia. The sequence continues at coordinate 872 of NZ_CAMXVC010000043.1, read as the reverse complement.
CCATTCTGATTTTTTTTAGTTATTGATATTGATGAATTGGATGACTCATATAGTGATTTCTCCATTTCTGATTGTGTCCTCGATATGCTCATACAAGCATACAAACTCGAAAGGACTATTGCCAAGATAACAAAAATAATGAGACTTCTGTTTCTTCTTCTAGTTACATAAGCTATCGCATTTTTTAACATAAACTTCTCCTTTGTTTTTATTACAAATACATAATACAAAAGTTTTATGAAATGGATATGAAATAAGCAAAAAAAGACGACAGAATTTTTTTATCGTCTTGAAAGTTTATTTTTAATATTGAGTTGGTTAATAAATTTTTGAACCTGCTGGGATATTTTCATCTAACATAATTAAATTCAATACTTCTTCACCTTCGTATTCACAGATTGCAGATAAAAGCATTCCACAAGAATCTTCTCCCATCATCTTTCTTGGTGGTAAGTTCGTGATTGCAAGTAGAGTTTTTCCTACTAAGTCTTCTGCAGAATAGAAGTTTTTAATTCCAGATAAAATAATTCTATCTGTTCCTGAGCCATCATTTAGAGTGAATTTCAAAAGCTTTTTAGATTTTGGCACTTCTTCGCATTTTTTAACTTTTACTACTCTAAAATCAGATTCTGAGAATTTGTCAAAATCTACAAAATCTTCAAATAGTGGCTCAACTTTAACTTTCGATAAGTCGAGCTTCTTTGCTTTTGTGTTTTCTGAATTACTTGAAACATTTTGTCCAACCGGCTTCATCGTAGGGAAAATCCCCTCATTTTCTGTTACAACTTCTAGTAAGCCTTTATTGATTAAATAATTTACTGTAACCATTACATCATCGTCTGTTTCATCTATGGTTAGTGCTAACTCTTTTA
>NZ_CAMXVC010000042.1 GCF_947252345.1 uncultured Finegoldia sp. | reverse complement strand
CCCCTTTTGCATCAACGTAAATACTGAAACAAAAACCTACACTCAAACCCAACCTCCACACCATTTTCCACACTTCCAATCTACTCCCTACACGCAAACACAACCTCGTTCCAATGGTCGGCGTGTTTTAGTGATAATATCCTTCGCAAGAAATTTTGTAGATTTCAAATCGCAGAAACCCGGCCAAAATTTGACCGCGTAAGCGAAGCGTGCTTCAAATTTTAGGGTTTCAAGATTTAGAAATCACAAATTTCTGAAGACCAGATATTCGAACAAAACTGTCCGACCAATTTTCTGCACTCCAAAGCACACACAAAAAAAATAGAAACCAATCCTGCGACTCACTCGCACAAACCGATTTCTATTTAGCATCTCTATTTTTCTATTATCTTGTCGAAAATTTCCCTCAACTCTCGTGTCGCCAACTGAACATCCTCTGTCGAAAAAATCGCTGATGTCAACGAAACAGAATCGACATTGCAATTAAAAATCTTTTTGATGTTGTTCTTGTTGATTCCACCTATTGCTGTGATTGGAATGTGAATTTTCTCTGCAATTTCATTGAGTGTCTCGATTGTAACTCTGATAAAGTTGTCTTCGGTAAACGTCGGAAAAATCGCACCAACACCGATATAATCAGCTCCATTTTCTTGCGCCTCCAACGCCTGCTCCAACGTGTGACAGCTAATTCCAATAATCTTATCCTCGCCCAGAATCTCTCTTGCGTATTTTATCGGCATATCTTTCTGTCCTAGATGCACACCGTCAACATCGCACGCCTTGGCAATATCGACCCTGTCATTCACAATCAAAAGTTTGCCCAATCGTTGAGTAATCTCTTTTATCTTGAACGTTTCCTGCATTATCTCTCTCGTGTTCAAGTTTTTCTCGCGAAGCCTGACAGAATCTGCTCCATTTTTCAGAGCTATCTCAATCGTCTCTGACAAATCTCTGCCCTTCAACGTCTGCTTGTTTGTAATCAAACTAAGTCCCAGATTAAAACTTTTTTTCATTTAAAATTCACCTTCAAAAAATTTATAGAAATGATTTACAGGCCCATTTCCCTTGCCTATTTTCAAATCGTATTTTATCGCATTCGTGACGTATTCCTTCGCAAGTCCCACTGCCTGTTCAATCGACTTTCCCTTCGCCAAATAGCTCGCAATCGCACTCGAAAGCGTACAACCAGTCCCGTGAGTGTTTCTCGTGTTCAATCTCTTGGTCTTGTATTCGTAGAACTTTTCCCCGTCGAACAAAACATCGACTGCATCTCCTGACAAATGTCCGCCCTTTATCAGAGCAGACTTCGCGTTCATTTCACAGATTTTGACAGCGGCTCTTTTCATATCGTCAACCTTCTCTATCTTCATCTGACAAATTCTCTCAGCCTCTGGAATATTCGGAGTTACACAGGTACAAAGAGGAACCAACCCGTCAGTCAACAATTGCACGCAATCATCGTCCAGCAACCTTCCTCCTCTTGTCGCAACCATAACCGTATCTAACACGACATTTTGTGGCTTGTACTCAATTAACTTGTCGATTACAGCTTGTAAGATTTTTTTGTTCGACAACATCCCTATCTTCACAGCGTCAGTTTTCATATCGTTGTAGATGCAATCAATCTGCTCGTTGATGATTTTCACCGGCAAATCCTCTCTCGAAACAACCTCAAAAGTGTTCTCGCTAACCACCGACACTATGACACTCATCGCATACACTCCTAGCGCCGACATTGTTTTGATATCAGCTTGAATACCTGCTCCTGCCGAGCAATCTGACCCTGCAATCGTCAGAACTTTTTTCATAACTCCTCCTGCTCATCGAACTTTTTTGAAAAAATATCCCTACAAAAATTTTACTACAACTAATCCCTGTTGTATAGCTTGACGATTTTGGAAATCTTCTGTGCCAATTCATCTGATAGAAAGTTATCCTGTAATCTCCACGTCCAATTGCCCAAAGTGTTGGGCGTGTTTGTCCTGTAATCATCATCCAAATACAAAAAATCCTGCATCTGACACATACACAAAGAAGAAGGCGTATTGTACAGCGACTTAATCATACTGAAATCCACATCATCACTCGCATTGACATAGTCCTTGATGTACTGCAACTCGTCGGCATTCACGCTCTCCAAAAACCCCCTCAGAGTTTGATTGTCATGCGTTCCCGTGTAGTAAACCGAATCTTCTGTCACATTGTGCGGAAGATAATCCGATTGCTCGTTCAAATCAAAAGCAAACTGCATCACCTTCATCTTCTTGAACCCGTACTTGTCACGCAGACTTTTAACCTCACGAGTTATCAATCCCAAATCCTCAGCGACAATTCTTTCAATCAGGTTTTCATTTTTCAAAATCTCAAACAACTTATCGCCCTTAGCTTTTTCCCAGTGCCCATTTTCAGCGCTGCCCTTTTCACAATCAATCTTCCAAAAAGATTCGAACCCTCGAAAATGGTCGAGCCTCAACAAATCGTACATCCTCAAATTGTGGTGTATTCTTCTAATCCACCACTCAAAGCCCGTATCTTCGCAGTAATCCCAATCGTAGACTGGATTGCCCCAATACTGACCTTTTTCTGAAAATCTATCCGGTGGCACTCCTGCGACCGATTTCGGCGACAAATCGTCATTCACATCGAACATCCTCGGATTTTCCCACATATCGCTACTGTCCTTCGCCACATAGATGGGCAAATCGCCGAATATTTTTATTCCCAAATCGTTGGCATACCTTTTTAAATCGAAATACTGCTTGTAAAAAACATCCTGCACGAACAAATTGTACTCAATCTCATCGGACAACAGATTTTCGTAAAATCTCAAACTTTTTTCATCGTGGTATTTTATCTCCTTCGGGAAATCAAGCCAGCATTTTCCTGCGAAATGTTTTTTCAGTGAATTGAACACGCAAAATCCGTACACGAATTGTCTTTCGGGAAAATTTTGCGTGTCGATTACCTTCAACTTCTTATTGTTTTCAAATGCTTTTCTTAAAATCTCATTCTTCGCACAACGGACGTAATCGTAGTCGACAAATTTCGAGCTGAAATTGTACGATTCGACATCTTTATCTGCCAACAAACCTGCCTCGATTAGCTTTTTAACATCAATATACATAAAATTTCCGGCGAAACTCGACGTCGACAGATAAGGACTGTTTCCAAATTCACTTACAGGCCCCAACGGCAAAATCTGCCAGTAAGATTGATTTGATTTCCTCAAAAACCTCACAAATTCGTACGCTCTCTCTCCGAAACTTCCGATTCCAAACGGAGAATTTAAACACGAAACAGGAAGCAATATCCCAGCTTTTCTATTCTTTTTCATATCTCTTGTTCTGCTCACGATACATTTTCGTATAAATTCCGTTGTTTTTGAGTAATTGTTCGTGAGTTCCCTTTTCCACAATCACTCCCTTGTCCAACACATAAATGCAATCGACGTTTTTTATCGTGGACAACCTGTGTGCAATGATTAAAGTCGTCCTGTTTTGCTTCAACTTGTCGATTGCGTACTGAATCACAGCCTCCGTCTGCGTGTCGATGTTCGCCGTCGCCTCGTCCAAAATCAAAATCTTCGGATTGGTGATGTAACTTCTCGCAAATGCGATGAGCTGTTTCTCACCAGCAGAAAAACTAGCGCCGTTGTTCTTGACTTCTTCGTCAAGCCCGTCACGAAAATCTATCAACCTGTCCGCACCGATATCTCTGAGAGCCTGTTTGATTTCATCATCCGTAAAATCTTTGTCGAGCCTTATGTTGCTCTTGACATCTCCCATAAAAAGCACCGGGTCTTGCGGCACAAGTGAGATGTTTTCCCTGATGGAATCCACGCTGTAATCGTTGAAATCCTTGCCGTCGATTTTAATAACACCGCTTTGTGGCTTGTAGAAACCGAGCAGCAAATTCATTATCGTAGTCTTACCGCTTCCAGTAGTCCCGACAAATGCGACGCTCTCACCGCTTTTTATGTCGAGGTTTAGATTTTTAAGCACGGGCTCATTCTCGATGTACGAGAAGTTCACATTGTCAAATTCGACATCTCCCTCGATTGTTCCGATTTGTCTTTCGGGAAATTCTTCCGCATCGGTATCCAACAACTCGAAAATATGCTCTGCTGCGCTGAACGACTGCTCAAGCGAACCCAATCTCTCCACACAATTATTGAGATACAAGAAAGTCCTCGTTGTGTACTGCATCATCAAATACATATTGCCCAGTTTCACATCGGTATTTCCCTTCAACACATTGTAAGCGTAAATCCCCAGTATCGTAACAGTCGCCAAGTTCCTGACCATATCAGTGACATTGTAGCCCATAAGTCCGTATGCCTTCGTCACCATATACCCGTAATCGTAGACTTTTTTCGCAGAAGACTCGTAGTCTTTTTTGAAATCATCTTCCAAATTATACGCCTTGATAACCTCGATGTTTCCGATGGTTTCATTTATCTTAGCATTTTCCTCGCTGACATACCGTCTCATATTCTTAAATGCAAAACGAGATTTTTGCAAAAACTTCCCGTATATGACAAACATAACGGGCAAAAACATACAGACTATAAGTCCTATTTTAAAGTCAATTATCAACACCATCGCCATCATAAACACGCTGACCATCACGCTTATCATCAATTGCACCAAAACCATCTGATAAAATCCCTTTACCGAGTTCGTGTCATTTGTAATTCTGCTGACTACTTTCCCCGCTGGCAAATTATCGTAGAATGAAATCGGCATTTTTTGAATATGGTCGTACACATCCACCTGCATTCTACGTGCGATTTTGTTCGCAGTTTTTTCCAAAAAAACCATCGAATTGTACTTCCAGATGGAATCCGAGAAGAAAACCACCGCATACAACCCCAATGCCAACATCAACTTATTCACATTGTAGACCAACTTATCCCCACTCAACAAATTGTTGATAATGTAGGCTAGGATTATAGGTCCGATAATCTCAAACGCCGTCATCAACGCCGTAAATCCCATTCCAACCAACAGATTTTTCTTTTCCTTCAAAGAATATCTTATAATTCTACTCGTCACACTCTTTTTCATATGCACTCTCCACTGTCTGTCTCAAATATTGTTCCCTGTACCATCCGTCGTTTTCCATCAAAGAGTTGTGGTCTCCTCGTTCAACTATTTTTCCATTTTCAAGAACGATAATCTCGTCAGCATCCTTCACTTGGCTAATCCTGTGAGTAGCGATGACATTCGTCTTGCCAGAGCGAATTTTCTTGAAATTATCGAGAATATTTTTCTCCGTCGTCCCGTCGACAGCGCTCATACAATCGTCCAAAATCAAAATATCCGGATTTTTAATCAACGCCCTCGCCAAAGCGATTCTCTGCTTTTGACCTCCCGACAAACTAATTCCCTTCTCGCCACACAACGTGTCAACTCCATTGACAAGCTTGTCCAAATCCTTCTTGAAATCGCTCATTTCAATGGCATCCATCAGCTCATTTTCACTCGCATTCTTGTTGGTCAACATAATATTTTCCTTGATAGTTTTCGAAAAAATCATATGATTTTGTGGAACATAGCCAATTTTGTCCCTGACAGATTCCACTGTGTAATCCGTCAAATTTCTCCCGTTAAACAGGATTTCGCCATTTTCCACATCGTAAAACCTTAGAAACTGCTTCAACAACGTAGTCTTGCCGCTTCCGGTTTTGCCCAAAACGCCGAGAGTTTTCCCCGGCTCAATCTTAAAATCAATATCCGTCAACACATTCTCGTTTGAGTTCGGATATTTGAACGACAAATTTCGAAACTCAATCACGGGACTTTCCTCCAGCTCGACAGCGTCTTTTTTGTTGACGATGTCCTCCTTGTAATCCAACACCTCCTGAATCCTGTCCATACTGGCATCGGCTTGCTTCTTCAAGCTGATGAACTCGCCCATTCCAATCATCGGCCAAATCAACAAATTCAAATAAAACATAAAACTCATCAACCTGCCCACAGTAATGCTTCCTGTTCTCACTAGATAACTGCCGTATCCAATCGCCAAGACGTACGTCATAACCTCGACAGGCTTTTGAATAGGTCCATACCAAGCCAAAAGCTTCGCCGTCCTCATATTTTTCTCGTACAAATCATTTGCTTTTTCGGAGAATTTATTTCTTTGAAAATCCTTCAAATTATTCGCACGCACAACTCTGACAGCACTCACAGTTTCCAAAGTCTGATCGTTCATCTTGTCGAACGAACCCTGCGATTCATCAAACGCCTTGTTGAGCTTGTTTCCGAGCATATTGCTCACTATCGCCAATATTGGAAGCGGCAAAATACTCAACAACGTCAACCTCAAATCCGTCGTTATAATCATCACAATTACGATGAAAAAAGGATAAAAAGTCGAATCAAACATACTCATCAGCCCGTACGCCACGAAAAGTCCCACTGAGTTCGAGTCATTTGTCGCCTTTCCCATCAAAGACCCCGTAGAATTTTTGTCATAAAACTCCGGCGACTGCTTCAAATACTTGTCGTATAATCTCGTCGTTATCAAATATTGTATCATGTCGTCTCCCCTAAAAACGTTCAAATTCCACACAATACTAACCAAATAACCACACACACTTGCAAGCAAACACACGGCCAAATTCGCCTTCAAATTTCCGCTCGTCACGTTTTGCTTGAAAATATTGTCCGCCACATTCCCAATCATATATGGCAGGATAAGTTTCAACGCATATTCAAAAATAAGTGCGATGATTGCAATTATGTAGCTCTTTTTGTAATAATCAATAAACCACTTGTACCTTCTTAACATAATTACTCCTCTCAAATATCAATTTTTGCAATAAAAAATAGGGCTCACAAAGAGCCCCATAAAGCAATCCTACTTTTGTAATAATTTAATGATGTGTTCTCTGAAATCTTCCCCGTCCATTGTGACAGCACCTGTACCACCGAAAATGTCAACAGATACCTTGAAGAAGTTCACAACCAATTTGTCTCCCAAATCATAGTACTCGTCGATATGACCAGGAACGAAGATAAGTTCTTTCTTGTCTGTCTCAACGCCGTCAAGATTCAAATGTTTGATAGGTTGTACCATTTGGTCAACTACACCCATATCCTCCATCATCCACATATTGTTGTTCCAGAATCTCTTTTCTTCAGGACTTCCACCATTCAAAAGCTCTTTGTTTGTAATAGATGACAAAACTCTTCTTACAGCTTCCTCATCAAATTTGTCATTGTATATAAGTTTCATTTCGTCTCTATTAGCTACATCAATAATGAATGATTCAGCAACCTTTTGTCCTTCTGACGCTGATTGCCAGAAATATAGCATCATTTCAACTACTTCGTTGTTAATTTTTATTCTCATTGTTCAGACCTCCTTTTTTCAAAAATTCTCTATATCAATTATTATACACTTAACAAAAAAATTTTTCCACATAAATTTTTATTTTTTTAAATTTTTTTATTGTTTTTTTGTAAAATTTCTTCACGCAATTACAATTTCGAATACAACCTCATCGTATCATCGTATCCCAATTTCAATCCGTATCTCGTCTTCTCCTTTTCAAAATCCAACATATTCGGAAAATTCTCATCGAACGATTTGATGATAGTGTACTTCGGATTTTTCTTCAACTCGTAAGAAAGCGTCCACGGCTTCAACGACACAATCACTATCTCATCGCACAGCCCATCGACCATCTTGTACGGATTGTTCTCCAAATACCCTCCGTCAATCAACCTCTTTCCGTCAATCTTGTCCTGCTTGAACACAATCAAATTGGAACTCGCACGCAGATAATCTTTCAATAGACCATCCTCGATGTCATCAATAAACAAATTCAACGTCTTCAAATTCTTCACATCAAAAGTGTTCAACCCGAATTTCATACTGGAGCTTCTCACTCTGTCCTCGTCAATGTATTTGTCGAGCAAATTCTTGTACGCACTCACCCCGATACCGCGATTTTCAATGACGCCCTTTACAAAATTGAACTTGTCTTTCACATTGTCCATCGTTAACCTGTCGTTCAAAAAACTGCGCATATCCTCATTTGGCAAATCGAGCACATCACAGTAGCTGATATTCTCCCACAAATCATACGCAACCTTCCAATCTCCCTGACAAATCATCGCCCCATTAATGGCGCCGATGGAAGTCCCCACGACATAATCAAACTCCACTTTAAGTTCACTCAAAGCCTTGTAAGCTCCCATCTGATAACATCCCTTCGCTCCTCCGCCTTCCAAAACCAATGCCCTCATACCATCCTCCATTCTCTAATCAAATTATATCATCAAACCAAATAGCGAAACCTTACAAAATAGTTGCGAGAGAACACTTTATGATATAATTTGACTGAAAGGACGAAAAATGAACATTTTACTTGTAATTGCATTGACGATATTAATCTACTGCATCAGACACAAATTCATAACGATGTTTACAGTAGCATCCATCGCTCTATTATTCATAAGCGCAAACCACACCTTGCTCGACATAAATTCCACGACAATAATCAACATATTCAAGGCGACCAACATCATCTGCAACACATTCATCGTATTCGTAATCGCATACAGACTGCTCGAAAAGAAAAAATCACATTCCAAAACATCGCACCTCTCATCAGCACTGTTACTCTACATCGCACTCACAGCCATAAACCTGTCACAGCCAAACGAAATAAGCCCATTCATAATATCAGCGAACTTCTACACAAGTAGCGTAGTGTTGTCGAACCTCTTGGCAAACACCATATTAAAATTATCACACCCCGACCCACCATACGACTACATCGTAGTCCTCGGCGGCTCTCTCAAAGGAACAGAACTCACCGACCTAATCAAACAGAGAATGCTCACATCGTTTTCGTATTACAGAACTGACAAATCGACAATGATATTCTCCGGAGGAAAAACCAACGGACAGATTGAAGAAGCCGTCGCCATGAAAAACTTCGCAATCGAAAACAAAATCCAAGATGACGACATACTCTTGGAAAAAACCTCCACCAACACCGTACAAAACATAAAAAACACCAAAAACCTACTGCAAACGACCGACCCCAACTACAAAAACAAAAAAATATGCGTCAGCACCAACAGCTTTCACGCATTGAGAACCAAACTAATCTGCGACAAATTGGGATTGAATTGGCAAATCATCTCCACAAACTCGACAACAACCACCAAACTGAACACCTACCTCATAGAATTGTGCGCATCCGTCTACATCGACCTTCCACTTCACATAATATTGCTCGTGACAATCACGCTGATATCGTATCAACTCATCTAAATGTAGACATATCGTAGATATTAAACTGATTGGAAAATGAAATAAGTGGTATAATATAAATATACAAGGAGGAGCTTATGAAAAACCTAAGAAAATTTGCAGTTGTCTTCGCATTGGTAATGGCAGTATCATTGTCAGCTTGTTCCAACGAACAATCACTGACAAAACCTGACGCACCACAACAAACAACAGCAAAAGAAAACACAGAAAACAAAGACAACCAACAAAATAACCAAACAGACGACAACAAAGAAAACAAAGAAAATAAAGAAAATAAAGACGGACAAGACAACAAACAACAAGACTTGACCGACGACGAAAAACAAACCATCGAAGAAATCGTCGAACGACTAGAAAAATACGAAAACGCAACAGCCGGTGCATCAATCAAAATGGACCGCCTATTCGTAGAAATAGTCAACAGATGTGGATTCCTAGAAACAAAACCCGAAAAATCACAAGAATACTTCGCCAAAAAAGTATCCGAAGTAAAAGACATCAAAAACTTCAAACAATCCATAAAAGGATTAAAAGACACGATGGACTACTACAAACAAAACAAACAACAATACCTACAAGAACTCAAAGACAACGGAGCAACTTGGGACCCACAAATCAAACTCGAAACATTGGAAAAACTAATCGACAAATTACAATAAAAACAAGAAGCTAGTAACATAGCTTCTTTTTTTGTAGAATAATATCTCGCCGAAAACCTTAAAAGTTAAAAATCCGGAAGATATACCAAGACGCACTACACAGAGAGCCTTTTTGCCAACACAATTGCCAACACATCATAAATTAAAACAAAGCAGAAAACTACAATTGCCCGAATATCTAGCTTACGAAAATAAATAAATCCTAAGCTTATGAACCTAAAATCTCAAGTGCGAGCTCCGCTCTGGCACGAGTGAGATTTCTTAACGGTTCATTTCGCTTGGATTTATACTTATTTTCTCCAGATGATATTCTACAGCAATTGTAGTAATCTGCTTTTTTTCTCTTTAATGTAATACAAATTTATACCTTCTATATACTTAAAATTACTTGTTAATTTTTAATATTAATGGTATAATAAATTCACCAAAAGCCTTATTCGTTAAGGATACGGTTATAAAGGATAAAAAACCTTACTCGTTAAGGTTGACCGAAGGTGTGCCATCGTGGCACACCTAATTTTTTGCAACGGCACAGAAATAAAAATGGATATAGAAAAATTTGGAGTATACTTAATTGACTTTTCACATAGTAGAGGTGGGGAATTGTCAGGAAAACATTATGCTATAGCTGTCACTGTATTTAATAAAGAACACAAAACATTTGTAGTAGTACCAATTACTAGTAAAAAATCCGGAAAAAAATACAGAGGTGGCTTCACAATTGATTGTAAAAAATATCAAAATAATCCAAGTAAAGAAAAAGCATTCGCAATGGTTAATAAAATAATAGAAGTTTCTATACATAGAGCTTATGGAGACATCGTTTATAAACTAGATGATGAAGATGTTGAAAAGCTAAAAAATTCTATGACAAAAATATTTGATTTATAGATAAACAACTTAATATTTTTTTAAATAGTTGATGAAATATCATAATTCATAGCAAACCAAGTATATTTGCTATGTGTTTTATCATGATTATAAACATCTGCTATTTTTTATTTGGAATAAAAATATAACATATAGTTATAAAACCTAATGTAGTAAGCGAGTTTTAACGAAGAATATCAATCAAAAGAAATTTTGTAGAAGTCGAGAGACAAGATATTCGAACAAAACTGTCCGACCTATTTTCTTTAGAATAAAAGGCTTTAACTAAGCGAGTCATCTGGAAAAAACTGTGAAAACTCAATCGCAGAAATCCGGCCAAAATTTGACCGCGTAAGCGCTAGCGTGCTTCAAATTTTAGGATTTCGAGATTTGTTGTTTTCCAATTTTTGGAAGCTAGACGATGCGTGTTAAACCTTTTATTCTGGTATGAAACAACGTAAATCCAGCAACAAAACCCTGCCCCTGTTTATCTAGCCACGAACTCTCTAACCCCATCTAACAACTTACCCCTCACTCAAAACCTACCTACACACCATTTTCTACACTTCATCTCGAAACTCCTCAATCCTAAAACAGCGTCAGAAAGCACACATACAAACGAAAATTCATTCGAAAAAATCCGTCAAAAATCGGTGAGCGAGTAGAAATCGAGCGAACGGATTTAGGATTTTGAGAGTTGAATTATCAACTTTCTCCCCCAAATCCTCCATGAGGTATGAGTCCTTTAGAATAAAAGGCTTTAACTAAGCGAGTCATCTGGAAAAAATTGTGAAAACTCAATCGCAGAAATCCGGCCAAAATTTGACCGC
>NZ_CAMXVC010000041.1 GCF_947252345.1 uncultured Finegoldia sp. | reverse complement strand
GATTAGAATAACGGTCTCGTGGGCTCGGAGATGTGTATAAGAGACAGATCAAATTCTATGTATGAACCAGAGAAAAATATAAACGAAAATGAAGCTAAAAATGAAATTGACAATATTGAAAACAAACTAATTGAATTGTCCAAGAAAGTAGATATTCTGTTGGAAAATTACAATTCTGATAAAATGAATTTAATTAGTTTAAAATCTGAAGCTTCTTCATATAAGAGAGATTTAAATATTTACAATAATCAATTGAATGATGCTTATATAAGAAAAGATTATTTAACTAAAGCTATTGATGAAAATTCTCGCTATATTGAGTCATTAAGAAATGTCATTGCAGAAATAAAAACAAAAAAAGAAAGTATTGCCTATGAACTTTTTGATTATGATGGCATTATTGAAGAAATTAATCGCGAAATATTAGAATTAAAAGAATTTATATCTAATAAGAAGCGAAAATTATCTGAAATTGATGAACAGATTTACAAAACAAATGTTAATATGCAAAAAAACAAACTCAGCAATACTACTATTATAGAAAAAGCCCTTAATACTACTGAAAAATTAAATAATTTAAAAATTGATATTAATGATTTATATAAAATCAATATTGATACTGAAGAAATTGATGAAAGCATTAGTACTAGTCAAAAAGAAATAAATAAATTGTCTAATGAATTAAGAATCTTAGGTTCGTTCTCTATTGATAGCATAGAGGAATATGAATCAGTCAAAAAAGAATTTGATTTTATGACGAAAAATAAAAATGATTTGATAAATTCTCGAAATGATATACTAAATGCTATTAACAAATTAAATAAAGAGATGAAGAATATTTTTAGTGCGAAATTCAAAGAAATTAATGAAAAATTCGTTAAAATATTTCAACAATTGTTCAACGGTGGTTACGCAAATCTAAAGTTAACGGAAGACGATGTGCTAAGTTCTGGAATTGAAATTACTGCTCAACCCCCAGGGAAAAAGCTTCAAAGTTTAAATTTGTTATCAGGAGGAGAAAGGTCATTGACAGCAGTGGCTTTATTGTTTGCGATATTTGAAACAAGACCTTCTTCTTTTTGCATACTAGATGAAATTGATGCAGCTCTCGATGAAATAAATATAAAAAGATACAAGGAGTATTTAATAAAATTCAAAGAGAAAACACAATTTATTATTATAACGCATAGAAAGAGTACAATGGAGATAGCTAATATTTTGTATGGCATTAGCATGGAAAAAGACGGAATTTCTAAACTGATAAAATTAAATGTAGATAGGAGAGAAATATGTTAAACAAATTTTTTGACAAATTTAAATCCAAAAATCCATCCGATAATGAAGATGAAATCAAAGATGAGTTAAAAAATGAAAAATTTATTGATAATTATGATAGTCAAAATAAACTTAATGATTCACAAGGTGTTTTTGATGAAAAAATAACAGATGAACCTAAATTTAATTCTCATTCCAATAATTTTGATACTTTAATAAATGATGAAAATCAATATTTCGAAGAAAGACAATTTTCTAATGATAATGAAAATTTAGGTGAGTCAGATGATTTAAATGAAGGATTTTTCGAAAAATTAAAGAAATCATTGTTAAATACAAGAGATAATATCTCTAGTAAAATTGACAAAATATTAGCTAAATACAGAACTGTAGATGAAGAACTATTCGAGGAAATTGAAGAAACTCTTATTTCCGCAGATATTGGGGTGGAGACAACATTAACGATAGTTGAGCAATTAAAAAACAAGGTTAAACTAAAAAATATAAAGGATTCAATTGAAGTAAAGAAGCTATTGGAGGAAACATTAAAAGAAAATCTTGAAAATATTGATAATAATTTTGATGTTGAAAGCAAGACAATCATCCTTGTTGTTGGAGTAAATGGAGTCGGAAAGACAACAACTATTGGGAAATTAGCTATGAAGTTCAAGAATGATAACAAAAAAGTGATTATGGTAGCTGCTGATACTTTTAGAGCAGCGGCCATCGAACAACTTACTGAATGGGGAAAAAGAGCCTCCGTTGATATTGTTAGCCATGAAGAGGGCTCAGACCCTGCTAGTGTTGTATTTGATGGAATTAGTTCAATGAAAAGTAAAAATGCAGATATTTTGATTTGTGACACTGCTGGTCGTCTTCATAATAAGAAAAATCTTATGAATGAATTGAACAAAATAAAAAGAGTAATAGAAAAAGAATATCCGCAAGCAAAAAAAGAAATACTTCTTATTGTCGATGGAACTACTGGTCAAAATGCAATAATACAGGCTAAAGAATTTATGAACGCGACTGATTTAACTGGAGCCATAATAACAAAACTAGATGGAACAGCAAAGGGCGGTATGGTTTTTCCGTTGGAAATGGAACTAGGCATTGCCGTGAAATTTATAGGTATTGGTGAACAAGTAAACGACCTTGTTCAATTTGAACCTGGAAAGTTTGTTGAAGCAATATTAAATTAAAAATTGAATTTTTTTTCATTTTTTGATAAAATTTTTGTGTGGAGGAATAAAATGAATAATAAATTTAATAATGGATCTGTTAAGATATCCAATGACATAATTTCCCTAATTGCAGCAGAAGCTTGCTTGGAAGTTAAAGGTGTAAAATCTTTGATGACACCTACATCAGAAAAAGTAAATATTCAAAAAGGTGTGCAAAAATCAATTGTGTTAGAAATTCTTGATAATGCAGTTAATGTTAGAGCACATTTAGAGATAGATTCTGATTATAAGATTAAGGATGTTTGTCATAACGTCCAAAAAAAAATAAAAGAAAATATCGGCATGATGACGGGGTTAGTTGTAATAAATGTAGATGTTGTTTGTGAGAAAATTAGTAATTAGATTTAACCCTCTAACTAGAGGGTTATTTTTATGGAGGAAATATGTCAAGAAGACAATCTAGGAAAAACGCAATGCAGTTAATCTATGAAATGAATATTAATGAAGATTACAATAAAAGTAGAATTGAAGATTTCTGCAACTATCAAAAAATAGATAAAAATGATGAGCATTTTTTTAAAGAGCTTGTAAATAATTTTCTTGATAATTTTGATAGTATTGTCAATATCGTAAAAGTCAACGCAAAACAATGGAATTTTGACAGAATAAACAAACTAGATTTATCTATCATAGAATTAGGCGTATGCGAAATACTTTACTCAGAAAATACCCCTGACAGTGTAGCTATTAATGAAGCAGTGGAGCTTTCAAAAGAATTTTCAACAGAAAAATCATATAGTTTTATAAATGGAATTTTAGGTTCGGTAGTAAAGAGAAAAGATGATGCAAGTTTATAGTGTAAAAGAAATTTCTGATTATATTCAAAATACTTTAAAAAAAGATCCGATTTTATCAAACGTTTGGGTCGAGGGTGAAGTATCAAATTATACAAAAAACATTTCTGGCCATATTTATTTTAGACTAAAAGATGAAAAAGCATTGATTTCTTGCATGATTTTTAAGACAATGTCACTAGCAAAGACAATAAATATTAAAGATGGAGATAAAGTTAAGTTAAGGGGTAGTATAACAACTTACCAAGGCTCTAGCACATATCAATTACTTGTAAAAGAATGTGAACAATCTGGTACTGGTGATTTATTTAAAAAATATTTAGAGTTGAAATCAAAATTAGAATCAGAAGGTTATTTTGATGAATCAAAGAAAAAGAAAATTACAAAATATCCAAAGTCTATTGGTGTGATAACATCTTCAACAGGAGCTGCGGTCAATGATATTTGTAGAACAATTAAACGGAGATTTCCTATTTGTGATATAGTAATATACCATTGCATAGTTCAAGGTGAAAAGTCTGCTGAATCAATAATAAAGGGCATAGAATATATGGACGAACTAAACCTAGATACCTTGATTGTGGGTAGAGGTGGTGGTAGTTTTGAAGACTTGAACTCTTATAATGATGAAGATTTATTACTAAAAATATTTAACGCTAAAACACCTATAATTAGTGCTGTCGGACACGAAAATGATTTTATGCTATCTGATTTTGTAGCTGATTTAAGAGCATCAACACCAACTGCTGCAGCAGAAATGGCAACTTGTGATATTGATGAATTAGATGTATTTTTAAAAGAATGTTATTTTAAGATAAATAGAATTATTCAAAATAGATTTGAAGATGAAAAAGAAGAATTGGAATACTATAAGAAGCAATTAGATTTTCTTGGTCCACAAAATATTATTAAAGAACATTTGAAGAATCTTTTGATTCTAAAAAATGATTTAATAAAGTCTTATAATAAAAATTTAAAAGATAAATACAATGAAGAAATAAATTTACTTCATAAACTAAATTTATTAAAACCTGATAAGCTACTATTATTTGAAATCAACAAAATAAACGACATAAGATTAAATTTAATAAAAAATGTTATATCAAATATAGAATATAAAAAAATTAAGCTACAAACTTATGAAAATAATTTAGCACATTTAAATCCTGGGACTATACTTGAAAAAGGATACGCCAAAATTCTTAAAAATAATGATAGTATCTCATCAGTAAACGATGTGGACAAAAATGACGCGATAACTTTAATAATGAAAGACGGAAAAGTAGAAACTATTGTACGTAGCAAGGAGAAGTTCAGTGAATGAGTATAGAGAATATGACGAGGGCTTAAAAAGATTAAGTGCTATTGTTGAAAAATTAGAAGACAGAGATTTAAGCCTTGAAGAAAATATA
Source organism: uncultured Finegoldia sp. (assembly GCF_947252345.1). Classification (GTDB taxonomy): domain Bacteria; phylum Bacillota; class Clostridia; order Tissierellales; family Peptoniphilaceae; genus Finegoldia. Next base: position 7,058 of record NZ_CAMXVC010000041.1, on the reverse strand, counting down.
AAGTTATATGAAGAAGGAATGAAACTTCATAAAAGATTGAGTTCTATTCTAAAAGAGCAAGAAGGGAAAATGACCTTGATAAAAGATGATAAGACGGAAGACTTTCAAATAAATATGCTTGTAAGTGATGATGATGATGAATAATAAAGAAATTGTCCTTGCGATTAATAATTTCATAGGAAAATTAAATTTTTCGAATGATAAAATCTCAGAAGCCATAAAATATACCATCGTAAATAATGAGGCAAAACGAATTAGACCTCTTCTATTCTTATTGACTTGTAATATGTTTGGTAACATTAACGATAAATCTATTAAATTTGCTACTGCTATTGAACTCATTCACAATTATTCTCTTGTTCATGATGATTTAGAATGCATGGATAATGACGACTACAGAAGAGGAAAGTTAACTGTGCATAAAAAGTATGGAGAAGACATTGCAGTACTTGTTGGAGATGCATTGTTAAACACAGCATTTGAAATACTTACTGATGAAATAGAAAATAAAACTGATGCAAAAAGTGCAAATTATATTGCAAAAAGTTCAGGGTGCAATGGTATGATTAAAGGACAATTGCTAGATATAAGCGATGATATTTCAGAAGAGAATATTATAGAAATTTATGATAAAAAGACATGTTGCTTGTTGAAAGCCTCAACAGTAAGTGCCGGAATTTTATGCAATGCAGACGAATTTCAGATAAAAAAATTAGAAGATTATGCTTTTAATCTGGGAATGGCATTTCAAATAATTGATGATTTGTTGGATTTTGATAATGATTTCAAAATGGGCAAAAAAACTTATGCAACAATTTTTGGAAAAGAAAAATCTATTAATGATTCAAAAATTTATTCAACAAAAGCTATCAATTGTATAAGAACATTTAAAAAGCCTGATTCCTTAATTGAACTAACAAATAAATTATTAAAAAGGGAACATTAATTATGAGAATTGATGTTTATCTCTGTCAAAACAATATAGTGTCTTCCAGAAACAAGGCAAAATCACTTATTGAGAAAGGATTAGTCTTCTATAAAAACAAGATTGTGACAAAGCCATCTTTAAATATCAGCACTACGGAAGTAGAAATAAAAGATTATCATAAGTATGTTGGCAGAGGAGCGTACAAACTACTAAAGGCATTTCAAGAGTTTGAAATTTTGAATAATGATATTTGTTTAGATATAGGTTCATCGACAGGAGGATTTACTCAAGTTTTATTAGAAAATGGGGCTAAAATTGTTTACGCGATAGACGTTGGAGACAATCAAATGGTTGATGAATTAAGAAATGACAATAGAGTTCGTCTATATGAAAATACAAATTTTCGCTATATTGACGTTGAAAATTTCCCAAAATTTGACTTAATAGTATGTGACGTTTCTTTTATTTCAATTAAATTGATATTACCGAATGCCTTTAAAATGTTAAATAAAGATGGTGAAATGATTTTTTTAATCAAACCACAGTTTGAAACAAAAAGTAAAAATCACATAATAAAAAACAAAAAAGAACACTTAATCATAATAAATGATATTAATAATTATCTGATGAAAATTGGTTTTTATATTTCTCAAATTACCTTTAGTCCGATAAAAGGGAAAAGCGGAAATATAGAATATTTAATCCATATTACTAAATCAGATAACAAAGATATAAATTTCAGAAATGTTGTTGACTCAGCATTTAATAATTTGAGGTAGAAATATGAAAAAATACACACGACAAAGATTGATATTAGATCTTATAGAAGAAAATGAAATAAGAACTCAAGAGGAATTATCTGACTATTTGGAAGCTCATGGTGTTAGAGCTACTCAGGCAACAATTTCCAGAGATATTAAGGAATTGAGAATTTCAAAAGTTCAAACAAGAGAAGGGGAGTATCACTACGCAATTATAGATACTGTGCATGATTCGTTAAATGAGAGATTGGATAAAATATTCAGATCATCTGTATTGACAATAAAACACAACGAGGATATGGTTATAATCAAAACTATTTCGCACACTGCTACTGTTTCAGGAATGGCTATAACAAATGCTAAATTAGAAAATATAGCTGGGATTTTAACAGGCAACGACACTATTTATATAACTGTTGAAGATAAATCTGGTTTAGATAAATTGGTTTCAGAAATAAAAGCAATAATTAGGTAAAAAAATGTTAAACTCTCTTTATATAGAAAATTTTGCTATAATCGATAAAATTAACGTAGATTTCACAAAAGGTCTAAATATTATAACTGGTGAGACTGGTTCTGGAAAATCAATTTTAATCGAAGCATTTGAGCTATTATTGGGCAAAAGATTTGACAAAAGTTTTATCAGAGATATGTCAAGAAAAACTATTGTTGAAGCTACATTTATAATTACTGACCCAGTTAAAATAAAAAACATTCAGGAGCTAGGATATGATGTAGAGGATGGAACTATTATTATTTCAAGAATTGTAGATTCAAATCTTAAAAGCATTAATAAGCTTAATAATAGGTCCATCACGTTATCTACGCTCAAATTATTGATGGCAAAATTAGTAGATATTCATGGTCAAAATGGCACTCAATCACTTTTAAACAAAGATTTTTATCTTGATTTGATAGATTCATTCAACAAAGATAAATCTAATGAAATCAAACGTAAATTAAAAAAAATAATCGAAGATATATCTTCCTACAAGAAATTTTATAAAAGTTTTAATATTTCTAATGAAGAGAGGGACAGACAATTAGATATTATAAATTACCAATTAGATGAGATGTCACAAATAGATTTGGAAAATATTGACGAAGAATCATTGGAAAATGAATACAATAAACTTTCAAATGTTAATTTAATCAAAAATAATTTAAATGAAGTTTTATTGTTATACTCAGATGATAGTTACAATCAAAATGACATCAACTCAATGTTTAATTTAATTATCAGTAAAATAAATGCGATAGAAGAATTTGATGGCGAAGTTAAAACATTAAAAAATGATGTAGAGAAAATTTATTATGATATGGATGATTTGTTTTCTAGGATTAGTTCGTATGCTTCAAACATCTATCAAGATGAGTTTCAATTAAATGAATTAGAAAATAAAATAAATATACTGACAAATTTAAAAAGAAAATATGGTAAATCTATTGATGATATAATTGCATTTAGAAAGAACTTACAAAAAAGAGTTGAAGAGCTAAATGAAATTTCAGATAATAAAAGTAGATACAAAAGTTTGATTGAAAACAAAAAGCTTGAGGGCTTAAAATTATCTGATGAACTTCATTTTTTTAGAATAAAGACAGTAGAAAAATTAGAACAATTAATTGTGAAAAATTTAATCGATTTAAATATTAAACATGCTGATTTTAAGGTTCATTTTGCAAAAATGACTGAATTTAACGAAAATGGTTATGATGAATTAGATTTTCTTATCAAAACAAATTTAGGTCAGGATTTTAAACCTTTGAGTACAATAGCATCAGGAGGAGAAATTTCTCGTGTAATGCTTGGATTCAAATCTGTAATTTCTGATTTCGAAGATATTGATACTTTGATTTTTGACGAGATAGATACCGGGATAAGCGGTAGGACAGCATTAGTAGTTGGACAAAAACTTATAGATTTATCAAGTAATAAACAAGTTATTTCTATTAGTCATTTGCCACAAATCGCGTCTTTGAGCGATAATCACATCTTGATTGAAAAAATTGATATAAACGATGAAACAAAATCAATATTAAAAGTATTAAATACTGAAGAAAAAGTGAATGAAATTTCTAGGTTAATAGGTGGAATTAACATAACAGAAACAACAATAAAGCAAGCTAGACTTATGATTAATCAGGCAGATGAGTTAAAAATTAATAGGAGATAGTTATATGGTTTACGATGAAAAAACAATAAAATCAGAAATGATTTATGAAGGAAGAATATTAAACTTAAGATTAGATACTGTTGAACTTCCAAATAGAAAATATTCAAAAAGAGAAATTGTTGAACATTCAAAAGCTGTTTGTATTATTGCAATAAATAAAGATAAATTATATTTCGTAAAGCAGTTTAGAAAGGCTGTAGATGAAAAATTATTAGAATTACCTGCAGGGTTAATTGAGCACAATGAAACACCAAAAGAAGCAGCAATAAGAGAAATGAGAGAAGAAATTGGATTCAATTGTAAGAAATTGACTTATTTATTTGACGCTTATTCTTCTCCTGGATTTACCAATGAAAAAGTTAGCTTTTTCTTAGCAGAGGACCTATTTAAAGATGAATTAGAAGCTGATGATGATGAATTTTTGAATATTGAATTAATAGAAATGGAAAAATTAATCCAAATGATTGAAGATGGAATAATAATTGATGGTAAGACTATAATGGGTATTTTATATATTTTAAGGAATTGGGACAATGTTAGAAACAATTAATCATTATATAATTATAATATTAGTTTTATTACCAACAATTGTTCTTCATGAACTTGCTCATGGATATGTTGCTTATTGGATGGGTGATGATACAGCAAAAAATATGGGAAGGTTGAGTTTTAACCCTATTGACCATATTGACCCAATAGGAGCAATTAGTTTGATATTATTTAAATTTGGATGGGCCAAACCAGTGCCAATTAATTCCTACAAATTCAGGAATAGACATTTAGGTATGTTTTTGGTATCAATAGCTGGCGTAGTTATGAATCTTTTAATTGGACTATTTTTTTCAATTATTTATGTAAAATTTTCTACAAGCAATCAAATTTTATCAGAAATTTTTAGCCTATTTATTGTTTATAATGTATATTTTGCGGTATTTAATTTAATTCCTGTTCCACCATTAGATGGTTCAAAAGTCGTTACCGCTTTTTTTCCAGGAAAATTTTTGGATTTTATGGCTAAATATGAAAAATACACTTATATTATATTATTATTGTTGATTTTTTCTGGCGTATTGAGCAAGGTTTTAACTCCTATAACTTCTTTTATAATTAATTTTTTTATTGGACTAGCGATGGTAATATGAGTTTATTAGTTGAAATTAACGAATTTAATGGACCAATGGATTTACTATTAAATTTGGTTGAAAAAGAAAAAATTGACATCGAAAATTTAGATTTATCAAAAATAACAAATAAGTTTATTGAAGAAGTTGAGAATTTGAAAAATCATTCAACAAAAGATTTGACTGATTTCATTTACTTGGCTTCTACTTTATTATATATAAAGTCCAAAAAGTTATTACCTAAAAATGATTTTGCACAAGATGATACAATTGATGAGGAAATCATAAAGCAAAGGTTGATTGAGTATAAAAAATTTAAAGAGATTTCAAAACAATTATCAACTTTAGAAGAAATTTCATCCAAGCATTTCAGAAAAATGAAAGAAGATCTAACCTTTTTTCAATCTGAAACTGAAAATCTTATTCTTCCAGATATTAACTTACTATCTAAAACTGTGATTGAATTACTGAGCAAGGTCAACACTAATATAAAAATTGAAGAAACTGAAATTATTGAAGCAGAAGAATATAAAATTGAGGATTGTATAGAAGACATATTGTGGAAGATTGAAAAAAACAAAAGATACTCTTTTTCTTATTTTTTATCAAAAAAAACAAATAGAAAAGAAGTTATATCTGTATTTTTAGCCATTTTGGAATTATTAAAATCTAATGTTTTGAAAATTATAAAAGATGATAAAGATATTGAAATATCATTGAGGTGAATATGGAAGATAAAATTTTACGCAACAAAATAGAATCATTACTTTTTTTGTGGGGAGAACCGTTGGATTTATCTTCAATTTCTGAAGCCATTAAATTAAACAAGAAAGATACAAGAAAATTGCTCAATGACCTCACTAAAGAATACGAGTTTAGAAATACATCTTTAGAAATAAGATGTGTCAATGATAATTATCAAATCCAAACAAAAAAGGACTATCATGAATTTTTAAAAGAAATTTTTACCAAAAACAAAAACACTAAACTCACTAATACAACTATGGAAGTATTGTCTATTATTGCATATAAACAACCAATAACTAGAATAGAGATAGATGAGATTAGAGGTGTAAAATCTAGTTCCTCAATAGATACACTTATCAAAAAGAATTTGATAAAGGAAGTTGGAAGACTGGATAAAATTGGAAAGCCTATCTTGTTCGGCACTACCGATGAGTTTCTATATTATTTTAATATTAACTCTATTAATGAATTACCAAAATTAAATGAGATTGAAAAATTAATTAAGGAAAGAGAAAATGAGGATAAATAAGTTTATTGCTGAAAGCGGATATTGTTCAAGACGAAAAGCAGATGATTTTATAAAAAATTCAAAAGTTTTTGTGAATAATAAAGTTCTTAAAGATTTTTCATATCAAGTAAAAAAAGGCGACATTATTAGAATCAATGATGAAAAAATTGAAATAGATAATAGTAAATTATATATCGCGATGAATAAGCCTGCTGGGTATACATGTACAGTAAAAGACAAATATGCAGAAAAAAAAATAATTGACCTAATTGACTCAGATACAAGGTTATACCCTGTTGGAAGATTGGATAAAGCTTCTCGTGGATTAATTATTTTGACCAATGATGGTCGGTTTACTTACGAATTGACTCATCCAAAATTTTATCACAAGAAAATATATGAAGTAACTGTACAAGGTAGACCCAAAAAAGAAGAAATTTTAAAAATATCAAATGGCATTATAATTGATAATTATAAATTAAAAAAGTCTATTATAAAATTTATGAACAATATAGGCAATAACACAAAATTTATGGTAACTATTTTCGAAGGAAGAAATAGACAAATTAGAAAAATGTTTGAAAGTATAAACCATCCGGTAATTGATTTGAGAAGAGTCCAAATTGGTAATTATAGAATGCCAAGAAATTTAAAAGAAGGAAAGTATACTTATCTTACAAGTAATGAACTAAATTTAATAAGAGGTTGTGATGATAGAAGTTAGAATTGCCAACAATAACGACGTTGACTCATTAGTCAATTTGGGATCTGTCTCTTATACACATCTGACGCTGCCGACGAAACCTTATGGGTGTA
>NZ_CAMXVC010000040.1 GCF_947252345.1 uncultured Finegoldia sp. | reverse complement strand
TTTCGTCGGCAGCGTCAGATGTGTATAAGAGACAGATCATGTATCGTTCTATTTATTAAATATTTACAAACACGGCTTAAAATATCAAACAAACATGGTAATAATTCATTATTTCTCAAATAAAAAGGGCTAAGTATCATTTTTGATATTTAGCCCTTAGTCAATTTAATCTATTTTATTTATTTATTCTTTTTTTCTCCAGTGTACAATTTGTTGCACAAATATGGAGATACAAATGATGTGATGATTACTCCGAATGTCACTATCGCCGCTGCTCTTGGTGCGTAGACTGTTAGTGATGGGTCATTTGTAGCCATCAACATTGGGATGCTTGCCGACAATCCTGCGACTGTTGACAATCCGCCTGCTGATACTCCATCTCTTTTTAATACTTTTTTCTCTACGAATAACATCGGTAAGAATATCAATATATAGTATACGACTGCCATCAATATTCCTGAGAATCCCGCTTTGACTGCTTCGAATAAATCGATGCTGTTACCAACTGCCCATCCAAGTGTGAAAATCATAAATGGCATTCCACCTGATACAAATTTGCCCAATTCTTTGTCTAAGTTTCCGATTATTAGTCCCAAAATCAATGGAATGATTAGGGATACTATTGACATATAATCGACGTTTGTTGGTCGAGCCAATCCAAATATCAACATTGCAACTACTGGTGTTGCGAATAATGAGATGAATCCAAATGCACTCATATCTACTTCGTCGCCGCAATCTTCCATTATCGCCAAGAACAACGATGGGTTAAGTGATGTGAGCAAACAGATGAATCCTATCAAGCTTATTCCCAATATTCCGTCTATTCCGAAAAATTTGAAGAACAGTATGGCTGCAATCGCTGTGACTACAGTTCTTACAAATATTAGTGTTGCGTAGATTTTGACAACGCTTTTGATTGTGCTTAGCTTTACTGTACAACCTGATATGAATATCGTCGCTCCCAATATAAATCCCAGACTTTTTGGCCCGAAGAATGCTTCTGTTACTCCACCTATGTTAAATAGTGTCGGGAAAAATGTGTGAATTAACGCCGATATAATCATCGGAACTAGCAATGTTCCTCCAGGAATTTTTTTCATTAATTTCATCGCAAAAATTCTCCTTTTTTATTTTTCGCTTAGATATTTCAAAGCAACTGCTCCCATTGATTTTGCTGCTATTATCATTGAATCTTCGTTGATTGTGAATTTTGGGTGATGGTGTGGGTATGCTTTGCCTTCTGGTTTTGCTCCGATGTAGAAGAAGCTTGCTGGGATTTTTTGTGAGTAGTATGAGAAGTCTTCTGATTGAGCTTGTGGGCCGCAATCTACAACATCGTCAACTTCTGGAATTTTCGCTTCTTTTATGGCGTCTATTACAAGTTGTGTCATTTCATCGTCGTTCATCAATACTGGGTAGTCATTTTTGTAATCCAATTCGATTTCGCAGCTGTATGCTTTTTCAAATCCTTCGCAGATATTTCTGACTTCTTTTTCGAATAGTACTCTGGCATCATCGGACATACATCTAACGTCTCCTTCGATTGTTACGGAGTCTTTTATTATGTTAAATTGTCCTTTTCCATCAAATGAGCCGACTGTCAATACGCCTGGTGTCATCGGGTTTAATCTTCTGGAAACTATTGTTTGAAGACTTACTACTAAGTTGCAAGCTATGACTATTGCATCATTTGCTTCGTGAGGTGCTGCTCCGTGTCCGCCAGTTCCTTTTACTTTTGCGACGAATTTCGCACGAGCTTGTTGTGTAGCTCCTTTGTGGTAGTAAACTTTTCCGAAATCCAATTGACTCATAACGTGACAGCCAAAAATATTGTCCACTCCGTCCAATACGCCGTCTTTAATCATAAGGCTCGAGCCTCCTGGTGGCATTTCTTCAGCTGGTTGGTGGATGATGACGATTTTGCCTGAGAAATCATCTTTCATTTCTGTCAAGCAATCTGCCAATGTCATCAAATACGCTGTGTGTGCGTCGTGTCCACAAGCGTGCATAACGCCTTTGTTTTTTGACGAGTATTCTAGTCCTGTTTCTTCGTTGATAGGAAGTGCATCGAAATCCGCTCTCAATGCTACTGTTTTTCCTGGTTTTCCGGAATCAATTGTAACTTTTACTCCGTATCCACCGATGTTCTTCTCAACTTTTACATTTTTGTTGTTTTCGTAGTGTTTGTAAATGTACTCGCTTGTTTCCTTTTCTTCGTAAGATAGTTCTGGGTGTTCGTGAAGCCATCTTCTGTCACAAAACATTTTGTCTTTCTTTGAATCAATCAAAGAGAATAATTTATCATAATTCATTTTTATGCTCCTTTCCCTCTTTACTATATTATATCATTTTTCGGATAAACTTGTTTGAAATATAATCGAGAAAAATACTTGTGTTTTTCATAAAAAAAGATGAGCTTGGTCTGCTCATCTTTATTTTTAATTCTCGTCGCCGTAGCGAATTTTAATTTGTAGTTTCTTTTCTTGAAAATGAATTGTGTTTGTAGAAATTCTTTTTCAGTATTTCCGCTGTCAGTGCGTAAATCAAAGACACCGACATCAATGCTGCAAATGCTTTGATTGGCAGTTGTACGAGCCCTAGATATGTGTTGATTGGGCTGTAGATTATCGCTATTAGAATAATCGCAACGCCGATTATTGCCGCTACGAGTTTTTTGTTCGGTTTGCTTTTGAATATTGGCCTTGCAGTTCTAACTATTAGCATTACAACCATCGCCGATATTACAGATTCCAACATCCAGCCTGTTTGAAATAGTTGTTCGTCTGAGTCGAATATTTTGAGCAAAAAGAAGAATGTCACATAATCAAACACCGAGGATGTTATTCCAAAAATTATCATAAATTTTTTGATGAAATTCATATCCCATTTTACAGGATTTTCTATCCAATCAGATTCCACAGAGTCTGACGCTATTTGAAGCGATGGAAAATCTGTAAACAAATTCGTGAGCAATATTTGTTTTGGCAACAGCGGCAAGAATTTCAAGAACAAGCTCGCTCCTGCCATCGAAAACATATTTCCAAAATTCGCACTTGTAGCTACAAAGATGTACTTCAATGTGTTGATGAATGTACGCCTGCCCTCTTTTATTCCGGAAATCAATACGTTTAAGCTGTTTTCAAGAAGAACTATTGACGCTTGGTCTTTGGCTGTATCGGCTGCCGTGTTGACCGAAATTCCCACGTCTGCCTGCTTAATCGCAGCCGCATCGTTGATTCCATCTCCCATATACCCAACAATTTCTCCAGCTTGTTTGTAGGCAAGAATTATCTTTTCTTTTTGGTTGGGACTGATTTCTGCGAAAATGTCTATGTCCATGATTTTTTTGTCGAGCTGACTCAACGAGTACGAATCCAAATCCTCTCCCAACAAAATCCTGTCGGGGTCAAGTCCTATTTGGCTTCCGATGTTCTTCGCAATCAAGTGGTTGTCTCCCGTAATCATCTTCAATGAAACCGAAAGCTTTTTCATCTGATCGATGACATCTTTAATGTCCTCTTTTAGTGGGTCCAAAAACATCAACAAACCCACGAATGTCATATCAAAAGCCTTCTTTGGTTGACACTCATCAACCGTCTTTTCGCAAACTCCGAGCACTCTGAATCCCAGCTTTGAATACTTGTCGAACAAGTCCATTATCTCATCTTTCACTTCGCTGATGTCTGCGTATGTCCCATCTGATTTCGAGTAAAATTTGCACACATTGATAACACTCGAAAGTGCGCCTTTTGTCACCATAATGTTTCGATTTTGAAATTCCCCGTCACTTTTTACAACGACACTCAGCAATTTGTTCTCAAATGAATAGGGAATTTCCGACAACTTCGTGTAACCAGAAAAATCATCGTGAACTTCTTGTAAAATCGCCTCATCAATAGGATTTTTGTATCCCTCCTGAAAATACGAATTGATGGATGCGAGTTTCTTCAAATAATCGGAGTTTTCCCCGTCAATTCCAATCGCCTTCTCAAGCTTGACTTTCCCCTGCGTGATAGTTCCCGTCTTGTCCGAGCACATCACAGTCATTGAGCCAAAATTTTCGATGGCGTTGAGCTTCTTGACGATGACACCTTTTTGCGACATCCTTTTAGCTCCCTTAGACAAATTGACACTTATAATCGCCGGCAACATCTGTGGAGTTAAGCCGACAGAAAGCGCCAACGCAAACATAAATGACTCCAAAAATGATTTGTTCAAAACAATGTTGAACACAAAAATCAGACCAATCAAAATAGTCGTAACATGGACAATCAAATTTCCAAAATCTTTGATTCCCCTTTCAAAATCCGTATCCGAATCTGTCTCATCCAAAGTCGCCGTGATTTTTCCAAATTCAGAATCCTTCGCCAAATTCACAATCACAGCCTCACCCGAGCCACTTATAACGTGAGAACCCATCCACAACGAATTTTTTCTGTCAGAAAGAGGCAACTTCTCGGGAATTTTCTCAACGGTTTTTTCCACCGGGAAAGTCTCCCCCGTCAAGCTCGACTCATCCATTGACAGAGAATTTGTCGCGATCAACCTGCAATCAGCGGGAATCATATCCCCCGTCTTAACCTTGATGATATCCCCCACAGTCAACAAAACATTATCTGTCTCGACAAATTTTCCATCTCGCAAAACCGCCGATGTGACGCTAACCGTCGACATCAATTTCCTTACAGCATCATTCGCCTTGCTCTCGTGATTGAAACTCAAAAAAGCAGAAACCAAAATAATAATCAAAATAATAATGCCATCTGAATAATCCTTCAAAAAAATCGACAATATAGCCGCAAAAATAAGAATCATAGTTATCGGATTTTTGAACTGATTGACAAAAATCATAAAATTAGACGAAGACCTCTGCTCACCCAAAACATTCTCGCCATAATCATCTAGCCTATCCTTGACCTGTTCGCTAGACAAACCATCCGCAGAGCTCTTGGTTTCCTTCAAAACATCCTCAACATCGTATGCCCAAAATTTTTCCATTCCAACCTCCTCATCTTAAACAAAGTATATTGCTAATAACTAATAATTGCAATGGATATAGTTATTTATAAAAAATCCCCACATCAATATTTTAATTATTTGCAAACAAAAAGCACACATAACATTTCTGTCAGTGTGCTATCTGTGTCGTCTTTGTAAAATGATTCACACTAGACGTTTTGTAAAAAATAAAAATTGGTCCGATTTTTTGGAAATAAAAGCTAATTATATCACATTAATGCTTTTCAATTTCCTGTTAAATACAAATATAACTGCTGTGCAAATCACAAATATTATCGGAAAAATTCTCACAAATCCCCATTCGAAGCTCTGCAAGATAAATTTCATTACTGCTGTATTTGAATCTGTTGTATCCCATTCTAAATAGCTGCTTTTCATAAAAAACAAAGCTAAGAAGACGAGGACTATTAACACATCTACTGCGATGAATATATTCCTGCAAATTGTGATTTTCTTTTTCTTGTTTTCGAAGAACTGAAGATTTATTTCTTCGAGTTTTTCGGATATTTTATCTAGTTCTGTTTGTTGTGTTTCTTCTATGTTTTCTCCTAATAGTACACTTACGGATGTTTGCAAGATTCCCGATAATTTTATCAGATAATCGGAATCTGGAACGGACAAGCCTCTCTCCCATTTCGATACTGTTTGTCTGACGACGTGCATTTTATCGGCTAATTGTTCTTGTGACAATCCATTTGATTTTCTAAGCGATTTTATATTTTCGTTCAACATTTTTATCCCTCCTATGTCACAATAATATATTTTTCCATCCGTTTCCACAAGAAACTATAATTAACATCGAAAATCTCCCACAATTTCGGCGTTTATCTTTGTGTAAATGTGTTAGCCACAAAATATTTCTGGATTTGAAATTGTGCAGATATTTTTTCGCAAATCATTTCGCCATTATTTTCGATAATTTTAATCGTTCTCATTTGTATTATACTATACAAATTAAAATTTCCCACCAAAAAAGGACGAGTCAGAGACTCATCCTTCAATGTTGTCGTTCGATTTTATGTGTTGTTTAGATTATAAACGCACCTTGTTTGTCGACTTCAAGTTGCACTACTGTGTAGGTGTTGGATAGTTTTTCGAGTTTGTTTCTTATTTGTTGTTCTGATGTGTTGTCATCGGATTTTAATATCACCATTATAGTCGAGCCTGCTCCGCTTAGGTAGTGTCCAATGGCGGATGAATGTGCGATTATTTCTTCGATTTTGTCGATTTCTGGGATTAATTTCAATCTGTACGGTTCGTGGATTTTGTCTTCGAGCGCTACTTTCAAGTTGTCCTCGTTTCCCGAAATCAATGCCAATATGAGCATTGAAACTCTGGAAATGTTGTGTACAACATCCTCTTTTGTGTAGTTTTTCGGTAATGCTTGTCTTGCTTTTTTTGTTGACAGTTCGAAGTTCGGAATTATCGCTAGGAATTTGAATTTATCGAAAATTTCAAACTTTTCGACAAATACTTCATCGTCTTTTAAGATTGATGCGACTGCACCTGAAAATATCGCCGGTGCTACGTTGTCCGGGTGACCTTCGATTTGTGTCGCTATTTTCAAGATTTCTTTTTTGTCAAAATTTTTCCCCATGACATAAAACGCCGCCAATATTCCCATCACGATGCACGCTGCAGATGAGCCGAGTCCTCGTGATATCGGTATGTTTGTTGTGGTGTCAAATTTTACCGGAATTGCTTGTTTATCGTAGCAATCAAAGGCTTTTTGGTATGATTTGTAGATTAAATTGTCCGCTAAATTTTGTTGAAATTCTTCTTTTTCGTTTGTCACTTTAAATTCACAACTGTTAAAGAGTGTCAGTGCGAATCCAAGTGCGTCAAATCCCGGCCCGATGTTTGCAGACGTTGCTGGAACGGATATTCTTTTGCCACGCTTGGCGAATTTTACGACTTCGTTCGCTATTTCATTTTTGGAGATTTTCGTGTTGTGAATGATTTTCTTGGAATGCAATTTTTCGATTTCTGTCGGTATTTCTACTTTCGTCTTGTCGAATAGTCTTTTGATGTTTTCAAATTCATCATCCGAAACCTCCCCTCCTATTGATTGGAGCACTGTCGATGCAAACTTATAGGGACTTGCCGTCGACAAGATGACTGTTTTGTCGAGGTCGAGCTTATCTGTGATATTTTTCGCAACTGCCGTGTGTGTGTCCATCAAATACCCTTCGTTCTCGAAAACTTTTGCTATTGTTTTCTTGGTTTCATCTTCTGTTGCAAATCCGCACAAAAATTCCTTGAAATCTCCATCAAAGCTGAATTTGTTCGACTCTTTTAATTCTTTCATCTTTTCCATTACAATTTGGTCGGAAGATTTGTGATAAATCAATCTTTCGAGATTGGACGAAATCAAGATGTCCATTGATGGCGAAATTGTTTTGACAAGTTTTCTGTTGGCGTCGTATATCCCCGTCGTGAAAAAGTCCGTCAAAACGTTGTTGTCGTTTGATGCTATGACGAGTTTGTCGATTGGAAGTCCCATTTCTTTTGCGTAGTAGCCTGCCAATATGTCTCCGAAATTTCCCGTCGGCACGCAGAAGGAGATTTTTTCACCTGCTGATATTTTTTTGTTGTTAATCAAATCTTGATAAGCGAAAAAATAGTACACAATTTGTGGAATAAGCCTTCCTATATTGATGGAATTTGCAGAAGAAAGGTAGACGTCGTTGTTTTTCAATTGTTGGTTGATTACATCGTCGTTGAAGATTTTCTTGATAGCAGTCTGCGCGTCATCAAAATTTCCGTCAATTGATATGACCTTCGAGTTGAGAGATGATGTCGTGTCCATTTGTGCTTTTTGGATGGCGCTGACTCCCTGTGTTGGATACAAAACCAAGATGTCTATGTTTTCCGTATTGTAAAATCCTTCAAGAGCTGCCTTTCCGGTGTCGCCCGATGTCGCTGTGAGAATGAGCGTTTTGTAATTTTCCCCAAGAGATTTCTTCGCATAAATCATAAGATTTGGAAGCAGGCAAAGTGCAAAATCTTTAAAAGCCGACGTTCTTCCGTGGTAAAGTTCAAGGTAAAAATCTTTTTTGTAAGCTACTTTTGCGATTTTACCTTTGAAACTAGCATAGGATTTTTCGACGATTTCCATTAATTCGTCGCTGTCAAAATCAGTGAAATAAAGCGATAGGATTTTGTGGCAAAGTTCCGTATATGAGAGATTCAAATTCTCCATTATGTCAAATTTCGGGAACGATTCAGGGACAAAAAGCCCTCCATCATCGCTTATTCCTCTCAAAATTGCTTCTTTTGAAGAAACTTTTAATTTTGAATTTCTTGTCGATAAAAATCTCATAACTCCTCCTCAATCTCCGCAATGAACACTGCCTCCATATTTCCAATTGCAGCTTTTAATTCATCCAAGTTCATTTTTTTAGTGATAATCAAATGATTTTTTCCTGCTATTTTTTCCTCATCTATCACATTTTTTAATTTGTCCGAAACATCCGTCGTTCTGATGTAAAATTTGCTTTTCAAGTTGTTTTGTACTTCGAAGCAGTTTGCCGCATCACAAAAAGTTTTCATTTCTCTATCGGACAGAATCCTCAACAAATCCCGCAAAACAGCGTCCGCAGTTTCGAATTTCCCTGCTCCTGGACCCTTAAATTCGTACGATACGAAATTTTCTCCCCAAACTTTGAGTGCATTTGTCCCGTCGAATGTTTTGCTGAAAAAATCATCCTTCAAAAATGTTGGAATCACCGAAATATTTATCTTATTCCCAATCAAAGTCGACTTTGCGAGCAGTCGAATGGAACATCCCATCGCCTTGGCAAAATCAAAATCATCTTTTGTAACACTTGAAATCCCGAACGTGAATATGTCTTGCTCGTCTATTTGCGAATTGTAAATAAGTGATG
This sequence comes from uncultured Finegoldia sp., assembly GCF_947252345.1. Taxonomy (GTDB): domain Bacteria; phylum Bacillota; class Clostridia; order Tissierellales; family Peptoniphilaceae; genus Finegoldia. The sequence continues at coordinate 3,591 of NZ_CAMXVC010000040.1, read as the reverse complement.
ACAAGATTCTGATTTTTCTCATCGCATCGAATCCGCCGACATCCGCAGTCGGATCAGCCTCGGCATAACCCAAATCCTGTGCCTTTTTCAAAACTTCTTCGTACGACGAATTTTCGTTTTCCATCTTCGACAAAATATAATTGGACGTTCCGTTCAAAATCCCGTATATTTTATTCATATCGCTAATAAAAACTTCTTCCATTATTGGGTGAATCACTGGGATTGCCCCCGCAACGGAAGCTTCGTAAGAAAAATACACATCGTTGAGCCTTGCAAGTTCACTCAACTCTTCAAAATATTTCGACACAACAGCCTTGTTCGCCGTGACGATATTTTTTCCTGCCTTCATCAACGATACAATCTGCTCGTGAGTATCTTCCAAGCCCGATGTCACATCAATGACTGTGCTCACATCGGAGTTTAAAATCTCGTCGAAATCGTCAGTGAATACGAGGTCTGTTTGATGAGGATTTCTCTGTTTATCCATATTCTTCACCAAAACTCTGTCCATTTGTATGTCAAAATTGTTTTTCAAAAGGGATTTTCTTTTTTTAAACAAAATTTCTTCGACACCGATTCCTACAGTGCCAAATCCCATCATTGCGATTTTCAAATTAACCCTCCAAGATTTTTTCTGCAATTTGCACCGCATTAGTCGCAGCACCTTTTCTGATATTATCCGCACAACACCACAAATTTAGCCCGTTATCCACCGTAAAGTCACGCCTAATACGACCTACAAAAACCTCATTTTTGCCAGCAGACGTTATCGGCATTGGGTAAATGTCATTGGAAATATCATCTTGTAGGACTATTCCCGGATAATCAGATAGAATCTTCTTCACATCTTCGAGTTCAAAAGGATTTTCCACCTCTACATTGATGGATACACAGTGCGAACATTTTACAGGAACACGAACAGTCGTTGCAGTCACACGAATGTCGTCATCGTGCAGAATTTTCTTCGTTTCATTTATCATTTTCATCTCTTCCTTAGTATATCCGTTGTCCGTGAATACATCGATTTGAGCGATACAATTATTTTTTATTGGATATTTGTACGCAAGTTGCGTTCCATCTTCCAAATCAGAAATCCCCTTAATTCCAGAGCCTGACACGGATTGATACGTCGAATATATCACCCTTTTAATCTTGTACTTGTCGTGAATCGGCTTGAGTGGAATTACCGATTGAATTGTCGAACAGTTTGGATTGGCGATAATACCATTGTTGTTTTTGATATCTTGCGGATTGATTTCGGGAACAACCAACGGAACTTCCGGATTCATTCTGAAAAAAGAGCTGTTATCAACAACTATAGCCCCAGCTTTGGCAGCAATCGGAGCGTATTTTTCGCTCACAGCCCCTCCCGCTGAAAACAAAGCAATCTTTATATCACGACCTTCAAATGAATCTTCTTGCAATTTTTCGACAGTATATTTTTTACCACAATACTCTATTTGAGAGCCATTTGATTTTTCGGAACTGAATAAGTACAAATTATCAACCGGAAAATTCTTCTCACTCAACACTTTTAACATCATACTTCCAACAAGTCCAGTTGCACCCACAACCGCTACATTAACCTTCATTTAATCCTCCTCGTAAAATTCCCTGTAAATCGAACGAATTGCCTTTTCAAAATCTTTTGTTTCAACGCCTATAATAATGTTTATCTCACTCGAACCTTGGCTAATCATCTTGATGTTTACCCCCTCTTTTGCAAGAGCCGTAAAAGTCCTCGAAGACACGCCCTTCTCGTTAATCATACCGCGACCAACGACGGCAATAAGGGATATGTCACGTTGCCACGATACCTTGTCCACATCCAAATAAATCTTCAGTTCTTCAAGCACCTTATTTAATTTGGAAGTTATCTCCGAATCTGAAACCAAAACAGAGACAGAATCAATACTAGAAGGCATATGCTCAATCAAAATATCGTTGGATTCAAAAACCGTAGTCAACTTCCTGAAAAAATCCTTCTCAGTATTCATATTCACCTTTTCAAGATTTATAACAGTAAAATCCTTCTTGCCCGAAATACCAGTTAGAATGTTCTTGTTTTTGACATCACACTGAGACAAAATCAACGTACCATCCTCATCAGGCGCGTTGGTGTTTTTGATATTTATGGGAATATTCTTATCCCTGAGCGGAAAAATCGCCTCCTCGTGAAGCACCTTTGCACCCATATACGAAAGTTCCCTTAATTCATTGTACGTTATAGTACCAATAGGATGCGGATTAGTCACAATCCTAGGGTCAGCAACCAAAAACCCCGACACATCAGTAAAATTTTCATACATTTCGCTATCGAGACTCGCGGCAATCACCGAACCAGTCACATCAGAACCACCACGAGAGAATGTTTTTATGTTGCCATTTTCATCAACACCGTAAAATCCTGGCACTACGGCCCTCTCGTGATTTGCCAAAATACTTTTGATTTTTTCCTCTGATTTTTTGAGATTCAACTCACCTTCGTTGAACACTATCAAATCCTTCGCATCGACAAAATCATATCCCAAGAAAGACGCAAGCACCTTTGCACTCATAAACTCCCCACGACTCACGACAAAATCATAACTTGCCCCATCTGAAATTTGCTCCTTGACATCCGCCAAAACCCCGTCGATGTCAATATTCAAATCAAGACCATCGACAATATTCCTGTAAATATTCTCGATGATATCATAGACTTCATTGAAATTTAAATCATGTGCGCTCAATTCGTGACACATCGCCAACAAATCAGTCACCTTGTGCTTATTATTCGCTCCCTTGCCCGGTGCAGAAACAACAATGAACTTTCGTGCATCATCTTCCATAATAATATCCTTAACCTTTTTAAGTTGAACAGCATCAGCAAGAGAACTACCGCCAAATTTTAAAACTTTCATTACTTTCCCTTCTTGTAATTTATAAAATAAGTAAAATATGAACTCAAAATTTACTTGAAAACCAATTAAAATTCCACTAAAAATGTAAAATCTAATAAGTAATTCTTAAAATTATACAATTAATCATTTAAATTGTCAAATCTTCCAAATCATAAATTGAATTTTAACCAACAAAGCAAACAATCGAGCTAAAAATTTTAAAATTTCCTTTGAGTGAGGCTGAGCGAGCGAAAGCATTAAATTTTACCTTAGATATTCGTGCGAGATGCTTGCACAAATCCAGACCTATGTGTGTCTAGCAACTGTCATCCAGCGAAATCTTTGCACCATTTTTCATCCTAGTCCTGCAATTTCCCTACATAGCGAAACCTTAAAGCAAACAATCGAAGCTAAGAATATCATACGGAGAAAATAATCATAAATTCAAGTAAAGTGAACCGTAAAAAAATTGTGCTGTTTGAGTGCGTAGCACGAGTTCACAATTTTAGGTTCACAAGCTTAGAATTTATTTATTTTCGTAGTCCAGATATTCGTGCGTGATGTTTGCGCAAATCTTGACCAATGTGTGTCTAGCAACTGTCACCCCGCGAAATCTTTGCACTCTTTTCTATCTTTGTCTAACAAAAACAACACAAAAAAAGATCTAACGGATTAAATCACGTTAGACCTTAATTGTTTGGCGACTACC
>NZ_CAMXVC010000039.1 GCF_947252345.1 uncultured Finegoldia sp. | reverse complement strand
ATAATAACTCACAAGATTCTCAAGTAAAAAAAGAAGAAAAAATAAGTAATGAGTCGAAAGAACCTAAAAAATTTATTATTCAGCCGACAATTACAGTGAAGGATTTAGCTGAAAAAATCAGCGTTTCTATTACAGACTTAATTATGAAATTGATGGAATTAGGTATAATGGCAAATCAAAATCAAGAAATTGATTTTGATACTGCGAGTATAGTCGCAAGCGAATTTAATATTGTCCTTGAACAAGATGTGATTGAAAATTTTGATGATGATGATGTTTTTAATTTGGATTTTGAGGACAAAGAAGAAGATTTAAAAGAGAAACCACCTGTTATTACAGTTATGGGACACGTTGACCACGGTAAAACATCCATTTTGGATAGAATTAGAAATTCTCGAGTTGCGGGTAGAGAAGCAGGCGGAATAACTCAACACATAGGTGCTTATACCATTAAAGTTAACAACAAGAAAATTGTATTCTTAGACACTCCTGGTCACGAAGCATTTACTGCCATGAGAAGTAGAGGTGCTCAGGTAACAGATGTTTCAGTATTAGTAGTTGCCGCAGATGATGGAGTTATGCCACAAACTATAGAGGCAATAAACCACTCAAAAGCTGCCGGTGTTCCTATAATTGTTGCTATTAATAAAATCGACAGAGAAAATGCTAACATTGAAAGGGTTAAAACAGAATTGGCTGAAAACGGACTTATGCCAGAAGATTGGGGCGGAGATACAGTACTTGTTCCGGTTTCAGCAAAAACCGGTGAAGGTATAGATGAGTTATTAGAAATGATTTTAATGGTAGCAGAAATGGAAGAATTAAAAGCTAACCCCAATAGATTAGCTATAGGTACTGTAATTGAAGCTCAATTAGATAAAGGTAGAGGACCTACAGCTACTGTTCTTGTTCAAAAAGGAACACTTAAACATTCTGATATGGTATTTAGCGGTCAAGCAAGCGGAAGAATACGTGCAATGTTTAATGACCAAGGAAAACAAATCAAAAAGGCAGGGCCTGCTACTCCAGTCCTTATTCTCGGTTTAAATGAAGTTCCTGAAGCTGGAGATATGATTTATGCCGTCAAAGACGAAAAAGAAGCTAGAACTTATGCCCAAAAAATCAAAGACCACAATAGGGAAGAAATGATTAAATCATCATCCGTTGTTAATTTAGATGAATTATTTGGGAAAATTTCTGACGGGGAAACTAAAGACCTTAATATCATCATAAAAACAGATGTAAAGGGAACTATAGATGCAATAAAACAATCTTTAATAAAATTAAGCAACGAAGAAGTTAAGGTAAATATAATTCATGGTGCAGTCGGTGGAATAAATGAATCCGATGTAAATTTAGCTAGTGCTTCTAGTGCTATAATCATAGGATTTAATGTGCGTCCAACACAAGTTGCATTGGACTTAGCTAAAAACGAAAAAATTGAAATAAGAACATACAGAGTTATATATGATGCCATTGAAGATGTAAAAAATGCTATTAATGGAATGTTAAAACCTAAATATGAAGAGGAAGTTTTAGGAAGAGCAACGGTTAGAGATACTTTCAAGGTTCCTGGCGTAGGAACAGTTGCCGGAGTATATATCAATACTGGTAAAGTTACTAGAAATGCTACTGTACGTTTACTAAGGGACGATATATTAATTTTTGAAGGACCAATTTCATCATTGAAACGATATAAAGATGATGTAAAAGAGCTTACTCAAGGGTTTGAAGGTGGAATGGGTTTAGAAAACTATAATGATATTAAACCAGGAGATGTACTTGAAGCTTACGTTTTGAACGAGATACAAAGATAGGAGAATTATGAATATTAAAAGAGTTAGAAGAATTTCATCAGAAATAAAAAAAGTCATCTCAAATTGTATACTAAATTCGATTAAAGACCCTAGAATAGACAAATTAAATGTTTCAATAACTGAAGTAAAGGTAACTAATGATTTGAGTTTTGCTACAATTTATGTTGATGTAATAGGGGATGATGATAAAAAAGAAAAAACTCTTGAAGGATTAAATAAAGCCAAAGGTTATATAAAAAAAGAAATTGGTGATAGTATTGATTTAAGACATGTCCCTCAATTAATTTTTAAATTAGACAATACTAGTGAACAAGGAATGCATATTGAAAATCTAATCAAGGTGATACATGATGAAAGCAAAAATGGTAGATAACGAATTATTAAAAAAATTCAAAGAGCAATTGGATAAGTCAAATTCAATTGCCCTAATCTCCCATCTTGACCCAGATGGGGATAATTTAGGTTCATTAACGGCACTAACCAAATGTTTAATGAATTACGGAAAAAAAGTTTATCCTATAGAATTTGATAAAATACCTGATAATTTAAGTTTTTTACCTAATTTATCATATCTTACTGATAACACAAATATCCAAATTGATATGTTGATTTGCCTTGATTGTGCAAACTACGAAAGACTTGGAAATATAGCTAGCTTATTTAACAGCTCTGCTACTAGTGTCAATATTGACCATCATATGAGTAATGAATTATATGCAGATATAAATATCGTAAAAAAGGGATTTAGTTCAACTTGTGAACTTGTTTTTGATATTATAGAGGAATTAAATCTTCCAATGGATAAAGAAATTGCACAGTCATTATTAACTGGAATATCAACAGATACCGGAAGATTTTTGTACCAATCCACAACATCCGACACTCTAATGAAGTCATCAAAGCTAATTAAATTTGGTGCAGATATGATGGAAATAAACACTAGAGTCTATCAATCTAAAAAATTCGAAGCTCAAGTACTTGAAAATGAAATATTATCAAATACAGAATTTTATAATCAAACTGTATCTATTAGTCACGTTACTACAAAGCAATTAGAAAAATATAATGTAGAGATTTCTGATATTGACAATGTAATTAACGTATATAGAGATACCGATAGAATAGTACTATCAGTTTTTATCAAACAAAAATCAGAAAATGAGTACAAAATTAGTTTTAGAAGCAAAGGCGATATAAACGTTGGACAAATTGCCAAATCTCTAGGTGGTGGGGGACACAAAAATGCAGCTGCTACAAGGATAATTTCTGATTATGATAGTGTTTTGGCAAAAATTAAAGAAGAAATAGATAAATATGGATTGCATAATTAATGTTTTTAAAGAAAAAGGCTATACATCACAAGATGTCGTATCGATTTGTAAAGGAATTTTAAAAACAAAAAAAATTGGTCATGCTGGTACACTTGACCCTGATGCTACTGGTGTATTAGTAATAGGCGTAGGTAAAGGTACAAAAATCACCGAGTATTTAATGAATCATACTAAAACATATATTTTTGAAATGAAATTTGGCTGTAGTACTGACACCCTTGATTTGTCAGGAAAAGTTACTGATTTATCATCGTCTTATTATGACAAAGATAAATTAATTGAAATTTTGCGAAATTTATGTGGAAAGACTATTGAACAAACACCTCCGATGTACTCAGCAGTTAAAGTCAATGGCAAAAAATTATACGAGTATGCAAGAAATGATAAGAAGGTAAATAGAAAATCCAGAAAAGTTATAATATACAACATTGAACCACTATATTTGCTTGATAGTTCTTGCATAATAAAAGTAAAATGCTCAAAAGGAACCTATATTAGAGTATTGATTGAAGACATAGCTAAAAAACTGAACAGACTAGCTTATATGAAATCATTAGTACGTACAAGTTCTGGTGGGTTTGACATAAAAGATTCTGTTAAGTTACAGACATTAAGAAAAATTAATGTTGATAATGTATCACACACTTTATATGAAAGTCTTAGTGATATGGATACTATCAAGTTAGATAATGAGCTTTTTGCCAAAATATCAAATGGAGTAAAAATAAAAGTTTGCCATGAAAATTGTGACAATATTAAAGTTGTTTGTCGTGATAATTTTATAGGAATTGCTACAATAAATAATAATATTTTAAAAATGGATAAGGTATTTAATATATGCAAATAATAGATCTAGACAAAGAAAATCCAAAACTAAATATTGATTCTATAACTCTTGGAAATTTTGATGGATTCCACATAGCTCACCAAAAATTGATAGAAAAATGTGTGAATATCGGAAAATCAGCTGTAATAATATTTAAAACACATACAACTCAGTCCTTAAAAGACAATAATTTTAAGTACATTTTATCTACACAAGATAAAATTAATATACTATCAAAATTTAAGGTAAACTATTGCTTATTGAAGTCATTTGATGCTAAGTTTTTATCTTTAACACCAGATGAATTTTTACAATATTTGAAGAAAATAACAAATTTTAAAAATTTAGTTGTTGGTAAAGATTTTAAATTTGGAGTTGATGCCACCGGGAATGTTGAGCTCTTAAAATCATATTCTGATATTTATAATTTCAAACTTTTTATTTTAAATGACCAATTTATTAAAGAAATGCCAATAAGGTCTACTAAAATTCGAGAGTTATTATCTGAAGGACTAATTAATAAGGCAAATTCTATGCTATATAGACCTTATAGTATTAAAGGGAAAATCGTTAATGGTAAACACCGCGGTAGAACATTAGGATATCCAACCGCAAATTTAAAGTGCGAAAATTATTTCATTCCTTCTTTTGGGGTATATTATACGAATGTAATTTATAATAATAAATTGTACAAAGGTATAACATCTATTGGAGAAAACCTTACGTACAACGAAAAAGAAGTAAAAATTGAAACTCATATTTTAGATTTTAGTGGTAACTTATATAATCAAGAAATTATTTTGGTGTTTATTTCAAAGATAAGAGATAATATAAAATTTGATAACGAAAAAGAACTTATAACTAGTCTTGAAAAAGATTATAATTTTGCAAAAAAACAAAATTTACATTTACAATTGAATGATTATATGGTAATATAAATAAGTACTACTTTTACATTGATATTCGATACCTCAACGATATCACTGTAAATGTGAATTAAAATAATTGGAGGAAAATATGTATAACAAAGAAATTAAAGAAGAAATAATTAAAGATTATCAAACTCAAGAAGGAGATACTGGTTCTCCAGAAGTTCAAGTAGCTTTATTAACTTATAGAATTAACTACTTGACTGAACATTTAAAGACTCATAAGAATGACCATCATTCAAGAAGAGGTCTTTTCAAAATGATCGGTAAAAGAAGAAATCTTCTTAAATATCTTAGCAATAAAGACATTGAAAGATACCGTGATTTAATTAAAAGATTAAACATTAGAAGATAATTTAAAGAGCGGTTTTTTCCGCTCTTTTTATTTATAAGGAGAATTTATGATAAAAAAATATGAATACGATTTATGTGGTAAAAAAATCGAAGTCACTATAGGAAAAGTTGCAGAACAAGCAAACGGTGCTTGTTTAATACAATCTGGAGAAACTGTACTTTTAGTTACTGCGGTAGGGTCTAAAGAAGCCCGTGAGGGAGTTGATTTTTTTCCACTAACTTGTGATTTTGAAGAAAAATTATATTCTGTTGGTAAAATTCCAGGCGGATTTATAAAACGAGAAGGTCGTCCAAGTGAAAAGGCTACTCTAACTGCTAGACTAATTGATAGACCTCTAAGACCATTATTCCCAGAAGGTTATCATAATGATGTGCAAGTAATTGCTACTGCATTATCAGTTGATCAAGATAACACACCTGATATTTTAGCTATGATAGGTTCATCTATAGCATTAAGTATTTCAGATATACCTTTCTTGGGACCAACAGGTTCAGTAGCTGTTGGAATGATTGACGGAGAATTTGTGATTAATCCAACTCAAGAGCAAAGAGAAAAATCTGATTTAGAGTTAACAGTAGCTGGTACTAAAGATGCTATTATGATGGTGGAAGCTGGATGCAACAATATTACTGAATCTCAAGTATTAAAGGCCATACTAAGAGCTCATGATGAAATAAAGAAAATATGTGAATTTATTGAATGTATTCAAAAAGACTGCGGAAAACCAAAACAAGCATTTATACAACCAGAAAAAAATTCAGAATTAGAAGATGAAGTAAAGAGCTTTTGTATCGAAGATTTGAAGAAAATTTCCGTTAATTCAGATAAATTAGACAGAGAAGAACATATTAACTCATTAAAGAAATCTGTTATTCAACACTTCACTGAAAAACGTGGTGATGAAATTTCATCAGAAGTTTCTTCAATTTACGATAACTTAGAAAAATCCGAAGTTAGACGATTAATATTAGAAGAACACATAAGACCTGATAATAGAAAATTAGATCAAATCAGAGATATAACTTGTGATGTTGATATCTTACCAAGACCTCACGGTTCTGGTTTATTTAAAAGAGGACAAACTCAAGTATTGTCTGTAACAACTTTAGGAACACCTTCTGATGCTCAAGTATTAGATGGATTGATTGAACAAGAAGATAAAAGATATATGCATCAATATAACTTCCCACCATATTCAGTTGGAGACGCAAGACCACTAAGAAGTCCTGGAAGACGTGAAATAGGTCACGGCGCTTTAGCTGAAAGAGCACTTTTACCTGTGATTCCTTCTGAAGAAGAATTTCCTTATACAATAAGAGTGGTTTCTGAAGTATTAAGTTCTAATGGGTCTAGCTCTCAAGCATCTGTTTGTGGTTCTACTCTTAGTTTATTAGATGCTGGTGTTCCTATCAAAGAACCTGTTGCTGGTATTGCCATGGGATTAATAAAAGAAGGAGATAATGTCGTTATTCTTTCAGATATTCAAGGCTTGGAAGACCACTTAGGAGATATGGATTTTAAAGTAGCTGGCACTAAAGATGGTATTACAGCATTACAAATGGATATTAAAATTACCGGAATTTCTGAAGAAATATTAAAAGAAGCACTAGAACGAGCTAGAATTGGAAGACTTCATATTTTATCTTTAATGAATGAATGCATCAGTGAGCCAAATAAAGAGATTTCTAAGTATGCTCCACGAATTTTAGTGATTAATATTCCTGCTTCAAAGGTAAGAGAAGTTATTGGACCTGGAGGAAAAGTTATCAATAAAATAATAGAAGAAACAAATGTAAAAATTGATACTGAAGATGATGGAAAAATAACAGTTTCAGGCGAAAACACTGAAAGTGCACAAAAAGCAATAGATATGATTAAAGATATAGTTAGAGAACCCGAAATTGGAGAAAAATATTTGGGACGAGTAACTAAAATTATGAATTTCGGTGCTTTCGTTGAAATATTACCTGGCAAGGAAGGACTTCTTCATGTTTCAAATATCGCTCATGAGAGAACAAATAAAGTAGAAGATGTTTTAAAAGAAAATGATGAGATTATGGTAAAATTAATGGACATTGATGACCAAGGGAAAATGACTTTATCAAGAAAGGCTCTTCTTCCTAAACCAGATAGAAAAGACAATAAGAATTTTGAGAAAAAATCTGAAAATGATACTAAAGAAGATAATCAAAACAAAGTTGAGTAAATTTACTCAACTTTGTTTTAGAAAGAGGAAATTATGAAAATTAAAATTATTAATAAATCTAATAACCCGCTACCAAATTACTCCACTATTGGCTCTAGTGGAATGGATTTAAGGGCTTTTATAGATAAAGATATAATTTTGAAACCTTTAGAAAGGCAATTAATTCCGACTGGACTTTTCATTGCGATACCTGAAGGATACGAAGTACAAATTCGTCCAAGAAGCGGTCTTAGTATAAAACATGGTATAACTTTAATAAATTGTGTCGGTACAATCGATAGTGATTATAGGGGAGAATTGCAAATCCCGATAGTAAATTTATCAAATAAAGAATATAAAATCTCTTCAGGTGATAGAATTTGCCAAATGGTATTGCAAAAATATGAAAAAATCTCTTTTGACGAAGTTGAAGTTTTAGATGAAACCGATAGAAATGATGGCGGATTTGGACATACAGGTTATTAATTATGACAAATAAAACATCGAAGAGACCTAGAAAAAAAACGAACAAACAAAATGATATAATATCTTCAAAAAAATTTATCATTGTATTAGCACTAATTTTATCACTGATATTTATGGCTAGTAGTAGATCAGGTATTCTCGGTATTATAGTAAAAAATATTTATTTCAATACTTTTGGCATTTTTTCGTACTTGTTGATTTTAATTGGAATAATATATATTATGTCGACAATGATAGAAAAAAACAAAGGAAAAAAACTAAAAAAAATCTGTTACACTCTTCTCATAAGCACGTTTTTAGTAATGAGCATTGTCAACATATCACTTTATCCTAACATTACTATAAGGCAAAGAATTAATATTAACATTAATCTTGCGAACTCATACCAAGGTATAGGTGTTATTGGGGCAATAATAGCTAGTTTGCTTGATAGTGCAATCGGATTTATAGGTTTATATGTTGTTTTATTCCTGATGTTTTTACTATTTATTGCTGAGATTTTGGATATTACTATAAAGGATTTATTTGCAAGATTTTTTTCGTTTACAAAAATAAATTTTTCAAAATTAATAAATAAAATTAAAAACAGGAATAAAGAATACAAGAAAAGTACTAATATTTTAGATAATAATAAGATTAGTAATAATAAAACTAAAGATTCATCTTCTGTCATAAATAGTCCTAATTTTCAACAAGGAAAAACAGATGAACTAAAAAAAGCGACTCCAAAATTAAATGATTACAAGTCAAACTCAATTGATTCTGGTGAACAATTATCAGTTATTGATTTTAGTGTTAAGGGAAATCAAAGTAACTACGTATTTCCACCTTTGGAATTACTTAAAAATTCAGAATTTATAGAAGAAAACAATGATTCATTTTTAGAAAAAGCTAAGATGATAGAAGATACTCTGAGAAACTTTTCAATTGATGCTAATGTTGTGCAGATAGACCGAGGTCCAACAATAACCTGCTATGAATTGCAGCCAAAAGCAGGAGTTAAAGTATCTCGTATAGTTAATTTGGCTGATGATTTATCGCTTTCACTAGCAACTAGTGGAATAAGGATTCAAGCTCCAATACCCGGTAAATCAGTTGTTGGTATTGAAGTTGAAAATGATATTAAGAACTCTGTTATGCTTAAAGATATATTAATTTCTGAAAATTTTGTAAAAGAAAAATCCCTAATGCCAATTGCTCTTGGAAAAGATATTTCTGGAAAATGTATTGTAACTTCAATTGATAAAATGCCCCACTTGCTGATAGCGGGAGCAACAGGAAGTGGTAAGTCTGTTTGTATAAATACTATAATAATGAGTATTTTATTTAAATCAAATCCAAATGATGTTAAATTGATTTTAATAGATCCAAAAGTTGTGGAATTAAGCATCTATAATAACATTCCTCATTTAGCGATACCTGTTGTTACAGACCCTAAAAAAGCTAGTGCTGCTTTGAATTGGGCTGTTAGAGAAATGGAAAGAAGATATCAAATTTTCTCAGAAAACCATGTTAGAGATATTAAGACTTATAATAAAAAGAATAGAGAAAATGAATTAGAAAAATTACCATATATTGTAATTATTATTGATGAGTTAAGCGATTTAATGATGGTATCTGCAAATAATGTCGAAGATTCCATTTGTAGATTAGCGCAAATGGCTAGAGCTTGTGGTATTCATTTGATAATTGCCACACAACGACCTACAGTTGATGTAATTACTGGAACAATAAAAGCTAATGTTCCATCAAGAATTTCGTTTGCAGTAAGCAGTCAAATTGATTCTAGAACAATATTAGATCAATCTGGAGCAGAAAAACTAATAGGTAGAGGTGATATGTTATTCTTCCCATCTTCAATGGCTAAACCATGCAGAGTTCAGGGAGCATTTATTTCAGATGAAGAAGTTGATAAAGTCGTTAAATTCTTAATTGAAAAAAACGAAAGTAAATACAAAGAAGATATTATTGAAGATATTGATAAATCAGAGCCATTGGATGTTAATGATGACGATACAGATATCTTATTCAATGATGCGGTTGAAATTATTTTAAACGAAAACTCTGCTTCTATTTCCTTATTGCAAAGAAAATTAAAAGTTGGATACGCAAGAGCTGGCAGAATTATCGATCAAATGGAAGAAAAGGGAATTATTGGTGCAAGTGAAGGAAGTAAGCCAAGAAAAATTTTAATTTCAAAAAATTATTTAGAAAGACGTGATTAAAATGAATATTGCAAATAAATTTACAACTTTAAGAATAATATTGATACCTTTTTTTGTCATATCTTTACTGATTTTTAAAACTGAAAATTACATTCCAGCTGCTATATTTATTATATCTGCGATTACCGATTTTATAGATGGACAACTAGCAAGAAGAAAAAATCTAGTAACAACATTTGGCAAATTTATGGACCCTTTAGCTGATAAAATGTTAAGTTGTAGTGCTTTGATTGTATTGATTCAATTAGATATAATCCCTGCTTGGAGTGTCGTAATAGTGGTTCTAAGAGAGCTTACTATAAGTGGATTCCGAATTTTAGCAGCTTCTAATGGAGTAACTTTAGCGGCAAGCTTATGGGGTAAATCAAAAACAATGACTCAATTTATATCCATAGTTTTAATTTTAGTAAATATAAATGATTTAATTGGTTTACCTATTGATATTTATTTGTACTATATTTCTATTGTACTTACTATTATAAGTTTAGTTGACTATATTTATAAAAATAAAAATGTTTTAGACCTAAAAAATATTTAAGTTTTAGAAATTTTATGATATAATGATTACAGGAACTTATGTTCTGTTTATTAAAAATTGGAGGGTAATATGGATTTTTCCAATGGCACAGAAAAAGAACAAGCATTAAAAGAAGCATTTGCAAGTATTGAAAAACAATTTGGTAAAGGCTCCATCATGAAACTTGGAGATCAAGTTCAAAAAGATATTGAGGCTATTCCTACTGGAGCTATAAATTTAGATGTCGCTTTGGGTATAGGTGGATTGCCAAGGGGTAGAGTAATAGAAATTTATGGCCCTGAATCCTCAGGTAAAACTACTCTTGCTCTACATGTTGTTGCTGAAGCACAAAAAATGGGAGGAACTGCCGCGTTTATTGATGCTGAGCATGCTTTAGATGCAATTTATGCTCGAAATTTAGGCGTAGATACAGACAATCTCATAATTTCACAACCGGATACAGGAGAACAAGCTTTAGGTATATGCGATTCATTAGTTAGAAGTTCTGCAGTTGATATAATAATAATTGACTCTGTAGCAGCTCTTGTTCCTAGAGCTGAAATAGAAGGAAATATGGGAGATAGTCATGTTGGTTTACAAGCTAGATTGATGAGTCAAGCTTTGCGAAAATTGACAGGCGTTATTTCTAAAAGCAATTGTACTGTTATTTTTATTAACCAACTTAGAGAAAAGGTTGGAATAATGTTCGGTAACCCCGAAGTAACAACCGGAGGTAGAGCTTTAAAATTTTATTCATCTGTCAGAATTGAAATTAGAAGAGGAGAAGCTATCAGAAAAGGCGACGATATTATTGGTAACCGTACTAAAGTAAAAATAGTCAAAAACAAGGTGGCTCCGCCATTTAAACAAGTTGAATTTGATATAATGTATGGAGAAGGAATTTCTAAGATAGGAACAATATTGGACTTAGCTACTGATTGTAATGTTATTAAAAAAGCCGGTGCATGGTATAGCTATAACGATGAAAAACTTGGACAAGGTAGAGAAAATTCAAAAGTATTCCTAGAAGAAAATCCACAAATTTTACAAGAAATCATCGACAAAACTTATGATTATTACGGTTTCAAAACAAATAACAACGATTTAGTTGAAGCTAATAACGAAGAAAAAAATGAGCAAACAAGTGAGGAAGAATTAGATTAGGGCAAGGTTAACTTGCCCGTTATTTGTATTATGAAGTTACTATTTTTTACCGATACGCATATAAAATCTCGAAACCCTAAATCGAGAATAGATAATTATGAGCAATCAATTTATGATAAAATCGAAGAAATCAAAAACATATCTATAAATGAAAATGTAGATGCTATTTTACATGGTGGAGATTTATTTGACAAAGCAGATGTTGATATTAAAACTGCATCAAAATTTGGTAAACTATTACAAACATTTCCCAAAAAAATTTATATAATAAGTGGCAACCATGATATATATGGTTATAATCAAAACTCTGTTGAAAGAGCTATGATTGGCCTTTTTGATTCCTTAGATATATTGGAGTTAATACAAAAAGATAAGCCTGTGTTTATACAAAAAGATGGAATTACTGTTCAAATTTCAGGAGAGCCATATTGTCATGATATAGATTCTTCTGATAAATCACATTATAAACCTGCTAGAGATAAAAATGTTGACTATCATATTTTAATGATTCATAGTTTCTTATTATACAAAAAATTTATCGATCAAATTGAATATACATTGATAGATCAGATAATGGATACTGATTGTGATATTGTTTTAAGTGGTCACTATCATACTGGATTTAAAACAGTAAAAGTAAACGGAAAATATTTTTCGAATCCAGGAAGTATTGCTAGAATGACAAATACTGAAAGTGAGAAAAAACTAAAGCCAAAGGTACTCATTATCGAATTGACGAAGGACAACATTGAAATAAAAGATATTTTTTTAACTAGTGCTAAAGATGGCAAAGATATTTTTATCGAAAAAAATCTTGACCCTTATTCAGTAAAAGGAAAAAGCTTAATGGAAATCAAAGAAAATTTTAAAACACTGTCAAATAATTCATTAATTAACTTGAATTCAAATTTGAAGTCAATCGGGAAAAATTTAAAGATAAAAAAAGAAATAATTGACGAGGCTATAAGGAGATTAGAGTAATGTATATATCAGATATATATTTGGTGAATTTTCAATCATATCAAGATAGTCATTTTACATTCTCAAAAAATGTAAATTTAATTACCGGTTCTTCGGATAGCGGGAAAACAGCTGTAATTCGTGCTATATCTTGGGTTCTTTTTAATGACTATACAACCGATTTATTAATACGAAAAGGTTATAAAAAAGTAGAAGTAAAAATCATTTTTAATAATGGTTATTATATAACTCGTGGAAGATATGGCTCCAAAAATTACTACTATGTTCAGACAAATAATTACGAGGAATATGTAAATTTCGGCAAAGAAATCCCTAAAGAAATCGAAGATATTTTTTTATTCAAAAAAGTAAATATTATTAATGATAAATACAATATCTTGATATCATCACAATTGGAAAATTCTTTTTTACTAAGTGAATCTGATTCTTCAAAAGCAAATGCTATCGGAAAGCTTGTAAATGTAGATATTTTAGATAATGCTTCAAGAAATGTTTCAAAGGAGGTCAGAGCTCTTAATTCAGAAATGAATTTTGTAAAAAAAATTATTTCTGAAAAAGAAACTGACTTAAAGAAATACGATTACTTAGATTATTTTAAAATTAAACTAGATAATTTATCAGAAATATATGCCAACTTAGAATCTGACTCAAAAAGATTAAATAGTTTTGAAATTATATATAACAAGCAAAATGAATTAAACAAAAGAATTTCTAATGGTCATAAATATCTTGAAAAATTCAATACCTGTCTCTTATACACATCTCCGAGCCCACGAGACCGTTATTCTAAT
>NZ_CAMXVC010000038.1 GCF_947252345.1 uncultured Finegoldia sp. | reverse complement strand
TCCTCCTTAAATTTTCAAAATAGTTTTTATACCTATTTTAAATACAGTATACATTAATATTTTTTTTATTTCAAGTGTTTTGACTGAAAAAATAGCCTTTTTTGTTAAAAATTAATAAATTTTTACACCCAATTCTTTTTTTTGTTTTTCAAATTCTTTTTGAACTTTTTCTTGAATAAGTTTGTTGGAAATTGCTTGTTTTATATTTTCTTTGTTGGCTTGTGTCATCTTATTCAAATCTGTAATTTTGCTGTTAAGTTTTATGATATGATATCCAAATTCTGTCTTAACTGGTTTTGAAACTTCACCCGGCTTCATATTTTTTAACGCATTGGAAAATTCTCTAACCATTGTAGATGCCAAGAAATCACCTAATTTACCAGCGTTTTGCTTTGCTGTTGGGTCTTCTGATTTCGCTTTTGCAACTTCATTGAATTTCTTGCCGTCTTTTACTTCTTCGTAAGTTTTTTTAGCTAATTCTGATTTTGCTTTAAGCTTGGAAGCATCCAAGCTTTTGCCCTTAGCATCTTTTCCTGAAAAAAGGATGTGGTCTGCGTTGTATTGAGTGTAGTAATCCAAGTTTTTGTTGAACTCATCATTTATTTCCTTGTCAGTAGGTTTGAATTCTTTTTCAAATTGTTGAGAAAGTTTTTTGTTCTTCAATTGCTTTTCGATTTGTTCCTTCAAAGCTTGTTCAGTCATATTTTCTTTTTTGAGTTGTTGCTTGAACTTGTCTTCCCCACCTAATTGTTTTTTTAATTTGCCAAGTTCATTATTGACTTCATTGTCAGTAGCTTCGATATTTTTGTCTTTCATCAATTTGTTCGCAATTTTTTCATTTACGAGCATATCTATTATTTTAGGTTTTATTTGCAACAAAGCTTGTTTTCCTTGCTCAGTATTTGGGTCAAATATTTTTTGTCCGTAATATTGTTCATAGTCTTTCATAATTTTGTCAACATCTTTTTGGTAAATGTACTCGTTGCCCACCTTCGCAACTGCACCATCAGGTTTGTTTTTGCAACCTGTCATAACAACCATAACAACCATCAATAAAACTGCTAATAATCTCTTCATTATTCCTCCAATTTTCCCTCGTTATACTTTAAAAGTAGTGTCAATACTTCTATAGCATTTCGTAAATTTTTGTCTTCAAATCCCAAAATCACATTCGGCTTTTCGGACAAATCAAATCTCATTTGTTTTTTGTAATTTTCTGTTAGATATTTCAATTTTTCTAGTGAAATATCTTTGGAAGAGGAAAATTGCAAGAAAAGCTCTCCCTTTATCTCCTTGATACTTTCGATGGATAACTTCGCGCAGAAAGATTTTATTATCGACACATCCATAATGTTGACGATTGGCTTAGGCACATCTCCAAATCTGTCGATTAATTCGTCGATTATTTCAGAATAATCTTCTTCATCTTGTATAGATGCAATCTTTTTGTAGATATCAATCTTGGTTTCATTTTCAGAAATATAATCTTCAGGAATGTATCCGTTGACTTTTATCTCGATTGTGACAGTGTTTTTGTCTTCTGAAATATTCTCTCCTTTTGCCTGACGAACAGCTTGTTCCAAAAGTTTTACGTACAAATCATATCCAATCTTTGCGATATGACCATGTTGACTTTCTCCCAGTAGATTTCCTGCACCACGAAGTTCCAAATCTCTCATCGCTATTTTAAATCCCGAGCCAAATTCCGTAAAATCTTTAATCGCCATCAATCTTTTTTCAGAAATTTCGGTCAAACTTTTCTGCCCTTCGTAAGTGAAGTATGCAAACGAAGTTCTGTCGGACCTTCCAATCCTTCCTTTTAATTGATACAATTGCGACAAACCCATCTTATCTGCATTATAAATAATCATTGTGTTTACATTTTGTATATCGAGCCCAGTTTCAATAATTGTCGTGCATAACAATAAATCATACACTCCATCTTGAAAGTCCAGCATGACATTTTCGAGTTCTTTTTCGTTCATTCTTCCATGAGCTATCGCTATGTTCAATTCCGGAACTAGCTCGTGAATTTTGAACTCCATCTGTTCTATGTCTTCTATTTTGTTGTAGACAAAATAGATTTGTCCACCACGATCTTGTTCTCTAATTATCGCATCGCGAATCATACTCGGATTGTACTCTGTAACATACGTCGAAATCGGCGTTCTGTCTTCTGGTGGTTCTTCCAACAAACTCATATCTCTGATTCCCGTCAATCCCATTTGCAAAGTTCTAGGAATTGGCGTTGCAGACAATGTAAGAACATCTACGTTTTCTCTCAAGGATTTTAGTTTTTCTTTGTGTCTAACTCCAAATCGCTGTTCTTCGTCGATAACCAATAACCCTAAATCTTTGAATTTTAAATCTTTCGACAAAATCCTATGAGTTCCCACCAACAAATCTACAAGTCCTCTTTGAACGTCCTTCATAATTTGTTTTTGTCTTGTAGGTGTTACAAATCTGCTCAACATTTCCACCCTGATTGGATAGTCTCTGAATCTTTCTTTTATAGTATTAAAGTGTTGTTGTGCGAGAATCGTCGTTGGAACCAGAAAAGCAACTTGTTTTCCGTCCATTATCGCTTTAAAACAAGCTCTGATTGCAACCTCTGTTTTTCCATACCCCACGTCTCCGCACAAAAGTCTGTCCATCGGCCTATCTGATTCCATATCATTTTTAATTTCTTCGATAGATCTAATCTGCGAATCCGTTTCCTCGTAAGGGAATGAATCTTCAAATTCTTTTTGCCATTGAGTGTCTTTTGAAAATCGATAGCCTTTTAATTTCGCTCGTTTTGAGTACAATTGAACCAAATCATCTGCCATCTCATCGACAGATTTCTTTGCTTTTTGTTTTGCCTTTGCCCAATCATTTCCGCTCAATTTATTCAACGAAGGTTTCTTGATGTTTCCTCCACCGATGTATTTTTGCACCAAATTCATCTGGTCAGTTGGAATCATCAATCTGTCATTAGCCTTGTACTGAATGACGATGTAATCTTTTTGTATTCCATTTACATCTATTTTTTCGATTCCCTTGTACTGACCAATACCGTGATTTTCGTGAACGACATAATCGTCAATGTTCAAATCAGAGTAGTTGACAATATCTTGTCCGGTACTTTTTTTCTTTTTTCTCTTGCGAATTTGCTTTTCTCGTCCAAAAATCTCCTTGTAAGTAATCACCAAGTATTTTGTATCCCGTATTTCAAAACCATTCGCTAGATTTTTGCTTGTAATCAAAACCTGAGACGACTTTATGTTCGCGTTGTAATTTTCAGATTCGATTGTAGGCACTCCGTTAGTGAGGAACAAATCTTTGAGCATATTTTTTCTTTCAGAATTTGCCGCAAAAACAATTTGCTTAAATCCTCGCAAGCTGTTCGATTTAATAGTTTCAATCAAGCTGTTGATGTTCTTATTAAAATTAGGAGCTTCCAAAGATTTAAACTGATACACTGAATCAGATTCTATGAGTCGAGTTCTCTTGACGAGACTTGTGATATTTGCAGAGGTTTTTGTCTTCATCAATTTCAAAATATCCGAAATAGAGATTAGCGATTGCTCATGCTTAGATAAAACTTCGCCTTTTTCAACCAAATAGACGAAATCTTCCAAGAATCTCTTTTCTTTTTCCTTGTAAATATCGTAACATCTCGATAAATCTTCTATAAGAAAGACGCTGTCATCATTAAAATAATCGAACGCAGTGTCATAATCTTTTTTGTTCAAAAAACAACTCACCAAATCAATCTCGTATTCCAGGTCATTTCTGATGTACTCGATTAATTTTTCAAATTTGTCTTTTACATTGTCTATATTTTCACCAAAAATCGGATGAGAAATCCTGCTATCCAAGTTTTTCTGAATAGACTTTATTATTGATTCCTTCTTTGACTCTTCAATTATCAGCTCACTACAGCTTATTATATCGACGGATTTACAATCTTCAATCGACCTCTGTGTTGACACTTCGAAAAACCTCATAGAGTCAATCTCATCGTCAAACAATTCTATTCTCACTGGAAATCTGCTATGAACAGGAAAAATATCTACAATTCCACCTCTAATGGCAAATTGACCTTTGGATTCAATGGTATCGACTCTCTCATATTTCAAAACTTTCAATTTTTCTTGAAGTTCATCCAAATTAATCAAGTCAGTGTCTTTTATTGTGAAAGTGTACTTCGTGGCAAGAGATTTCTTCGTGATTTTCTTGGTCAAGGCGTCGAAGGTTGTCACGATAATAAAATCGTCGCCCCTCAACAATTTAAAAAGGACATTTACCCTTTGATTTTCCGCTTTATCATCGAGCGATTTTGCGTTGTATAAATTCAATTGTCTGCTTGGGAAAATCTCGCAAATATTTTCTTCGATATCATTTAAGTATTCAGTAAGACTTCTCGCTCTGATGCTATCTTCCACTATTACGACAATTGGCTTTTTGGTGTTTTTCTTTGTGGCATATACAAAACTTGCGAATGCCTCCTTGATTACTCCGTGAACATAAACGGAAGAATTAGAATTGTTCAAACAATCAAGATAGCCTTTAAATTCCCTGTTGTCTTCATAAATTTTGGTTAAAAAATTCATAGTACACTTTTCCCGTTGTAGTTGTTCATCGCAAAGTCAACATTGTTTTCAATTATTTTTATTGCAGCTTCGCTCGACATTTCTATTTCTTTTTCTAATACTTCAAACTCTTTTTTCGAAAACTGCGACAACACAAAATCTTTCAAATCATAATTTTCGTTTTGTCCGACAGAAACTTTAATTCTGCAGAAATCTTGAGATTGAATCAAATATATTATGGATTTTAAGCCATTGTGTGTTCCAGCGGAGCCCTTCTTTTTTATCCTTATAGTTCCAAAAGGAATGTCGATATCGTCACAGATAACTATAAGATTGTCTGCTGTCAGGTTGTAATAATTGAAACAATCCAGTATAGCTTTTCCGGAATCGTTCATATATGTTGATGGCTTCATCAAAATCACCTTTTCACTTCCGATAAATCCCTCGCCAATCAAAGATTTGAATTTTAATTTGTTTACTTTTATATTCAATTTTTTCGCTAAATCATCTATAACCAAAAATCCAGCATTGTGTCTAGTGTATTCGTACTTGCTTCCTGGATTTCCAAGTCCTGCGATTAAATACATACAATCATTCCTATCTTTTCTTTTTATAAACCCAGTCTTTCTTGTTTTCTTGGCGACTTCTTCCGATAGACAAGCATCCCTCGTCGACATCATCAGTAATAGTCGTTCCACAAGCGATGAAGCTGTCTTTTTTCAAAGTAACAGGTGCGATTATGTTCGAATTTGAACCTACAAAGACATTATTTTCAACGACAGATCTGTGTTTGTTCTTGCCGTCGTAGTTGACAAATATCACGCCACAGCCGATATTTATATTCTCTCCCAAATCACTGTCACCGACATAGGCCAAGTGACCTGCTTTTGTTTTATTGCCAACTGTTGAATTTTTTACTTCAACAAAGTTTCCAATGTGCACATTTTCTTTTAACACACTGTTTGGTCTCAAATGAGCAAATGGCCCAATGTCTGTGTTCTCACCAACAACAGAATTTTCGATATAAGAAGATTTTATAATCACATTGTCCGAAATTTTGGAATCCACGATTTCGCAATCGCCTTTAATCAAACAATCACATCCGATTTCTGTGTTCCCATAAATTCTACAAGGTCCAATAATCACAGTATCTCTTCCTATCTTCACAGATGGCTCGATGATTACACTATCAGAATTTGAAATCACAACACCATCTTCCATGTATTTTTGATTTACTCTTTGTTTTAGGATTTCTTCGCAGAAATACAACTGAGCTTTTGTGTTGATTCCGTAAGTTTCGTTTACATCATTGTGTTTAAAAGTCTTCACAGTTTTTCCTGCGTTTCTTATTATCTCGAAAATATCCGTCAAATACATCTCGCCTTTTGAGTTGTCCGTGCCAATTTTTCCGATTGACATTTTCAGCATATCGCCATTGACAATCATCATACCGCTGTTAAATTCCTTAATCAAAAGCTCCTCAGCGTTACAATCTTTTTGCTCAACTATTTTGAGAAGATTTCCGCTCTCGTCCTTTACAATTCTTCCATATCCAAATGGGTCGTCGATTTCACTTGTGAGAACAGTCGCTACGGATTTTTCTTGTTCGTGAAAGTCGAAGAATTTTTTTAATGTTTCCTGCTTTATCAGCGGAGTATCTCCTGTTAAAATAATAACTTTATCGCCGTCATTTATTTCATCCAAACACAATTTAACGGCATATCCCGTTCCGTAGGGGTATTTTTCACCTATATTTTGTTTAACCAAACGAATTTTTTCATCAAGGTTTTCTTTTAAAATATCGTAATTATTTCCGCCGACTACTATTTTTTCATCTACAAAATCACAAGCATCCAACACATATTCGATCATTGGTTTGTTCAACAATCTGTGCAACACTTTTGAATTGTGAGATTTCATTCTAGTGCCTTCTCCCGCAGAAAGTATTATAGCTTTTTTCATTTTTCATCTCCTAAAAAATTGTCACTATTATTATACTATATATCCTGAATTTTAAAAGCTTTTGAAGTTAAAATATGTCAACAATGTCAAAAATCATTTTAAATTTGATATAATAATAAATGGTGATTATATGAAAAAATTTATATTAATGATTTTGACGTTATCAATATTGACTGGCTGTTCACAAAATAACGCAAACAAAAATAATACAGCCGAAAACAAACAACCACAGCAAAAAGTTGAAGAAAGCAAAGACGATGAAGGTTTGTTTGCAAAAAGTTACGAAAAGCACGACGCTACCCTCTACGACAAATTCGACACGGTAATCAGATATAGTTTGTACACAAAAACAGAAAAAGAATTTAATCAGTATTCAAAATTTATCAACGATGAATTTGACAGACTTCACAAACTATACAGCACCTACGATAATTTCGAAGGAATCGACAACGCAAAGACAATAAATGACAATGCCGGTGTCAAAGCAGTGAAGGTGGACAAGGATTTGTTTGAATTAATCAAAAAATCCAAGGAAGATTACACAAAATTCCACAAAAAAACAAATATTGCATTCGGTTCTGTGACTGACTTGTGGAAAAGCTACCGCGACAATGCGTTGGAGAAAAAAATAATAAAAATTCCTACAATAAAAGAATTAAAGGAAAAAAATCTCCACACAAGTATTGACAACATTGTTCTTGACGAAAAGAATAGCACCGTTTTCTTAAAAGATAAAGGAACGAGGCTTGATTTGGGAGCAACAGCAAAGGGATTTGCCACTGAAAAAGTTGCTCAGGAGTTGGAAAAACGTGGTCTAAAATCGGGGATTATTTCTGCAGGTGGAAATGTGCGTACGATTGGAAAGCCTGTGATAGAAGGCAAAGAAACTTGGAATGTCGCCATTCAAAATCCAAACCTTAACGAGGAGGCTGACAAGCAATACGTTGCCATTTTAAAAATACCTGGAACAACTTCTATGGTAACAAGTGGAGATTATCAGAGATTCTACACTTACAACAACAAAAAATATCATCACATCATAGACCCAGTTACATTGTTCCCAGCGACTCACTTCAAATCAGTGACGATAATTACAAAAGATTCTGGATTGGCGGACTTTTTGTCTACAACTCTATTTGTAATGGATTACGAAGAAGGAAGAAAATTGGTGGACTCACTAGATGATGTGAACGCATTCTGGGTTTTTGAAAACAACGAGATAAAATACACTGATGGTTTGAAAAATAGTATCGAACTAAATTAATAGAATTAATAAAATAGTATGATATTTTATTGAATATGTGGTAAAATAATATTGCTAAGAAATCAAACATAAGGAGGAATTTTTATGCATCCAATGATAAAAAGATTTGTGGATTCAGACTTTTTAGATGAACAACAAGCTGAATTTATCGAAAAAGCAATTGAAAACCGTGAAAATATAATTATTTCAGGTCATAGGTCAACAGGAATTAGACAATTATTGGCTATTATGATGGGAATTGCAAAAAAACAATTCAAATCAGTACAAGTTAAAGGATTAGAAAGCATTGACGAAGATACAGAATACTATTTAATTCCTGGAATTGACACAGAAGAATTTGAGGATATAATTCAAAAAGCATTCAACAAACCAAATTCTTCGCTAATAACTATAAAAGAGCCAGAACACCCATATTCTATTATGAAAATAATGAAAAAAGGCGGCAAAGAATCCGGCGATTACTCAAAAGTAGTAAACTTTTTGGAAGCTCGTAAAATTGACGGCGTACCATTTATGATTAGTACAACAAAAATGACTTATAACGAAAAACACGGAATCGACAAGGAAAAAGTCGAAAGATTCAAAGCTTTCTAAGTAATTGATAAAATAAATTAAGAGATAACTCACTTAGAGTTATCTCTTTTTTTGTTTTGACAAATTATTTCAAATTTGAATTTAATTATAAGCTAAAATTTACTGCTGCTTACAATATGGCAAGAAACTTTATGTCCTGGACTTACTTCTACAAGTTCAGGGCGTTTTTGTGAACAGATTTCTTTCCTATAAGAACAGCGAGCTTGGAATGGGCATCCATCTGGAAGGTCTATCGGACTTGGTATTTCTTTATTGCTGTATGTCAATATTTTTTTGTCGTTGACTTCTGGTTTTAAAACTGAATTTAAAAGCTCTTTTGTATATGGATGAATTGGATTTTCATAAATATCTTCTACATTACCAACTTCTACAAGATTTCCAAGGTATAAAACTCCAATTCTGTGAGAAATATGCTGTACCATTGCCAAGTCATGGGCAATAAATAGATATGTCAGACCAAGTTCATTTTGTAAATCTTCAAGGAGATTTACTATTTGTGCCTGTATCGAAACATCCAGCGCTGAAATTGGCTCATCGCACAATATAAACTCAGGCTCTGTCGAGATTGCCCTTGCTATTCCGATTCTCTGTCTCTGTCCACCGCTAAACTGTCCAGGCTTTTTGTCGATAATCTCTTTCGATAATCCAACCTTCTCTAATAGCTTTTCAACTTTCTTTTTTGTTTCAGAATCGCTTAATTTGAGACGGGTTTTTATTGGCTCTGCAATTATTTCATAAACTGTTAGCGTCGGGTTTAGTGAAGAGTATGGGTCTTGAAAAATTGCTTGAATTTCATTGTGCATAATCGTCTTCGTGCTTTTATCTTTAATGTCGTTGCCCTTGAAGAAAACTTCGCCTTCTGTAATATCATGAATTCTCGTAATGCACTTTCCTAAGGTTGATTTCCCCGAACCAGATTCTCCAACCAATCCGAATGTTTCCCCTTTATATATTTCAAGGTCGATTCCATCCAGAGCTTTTAAATATTTCTGTTGTTCAAATACTTTTTGTTTTTTTACAGGAAAGTACTTTTTTAAATTTTTAATTTCAAAAATCTTTTCCATAACTACACCTCAACCACGTGACAATAAACCCTATGTGTCGGAGATATTTCCTTTTTAGGTAAATCCTCACTCTTACATATTTCTTGTCTTAAACTACATCTGTCATAAAATGGACACCCTTTTGGATTTTCAGTAAAAACGGGTGGATTTCCTGGTATTGGAACAAGTCTTTCTTTTTTACCGATAATTGGCATCGATGCCAAAAGCCCCTTTGTATAAGGATGAAGTCCGTTTGTGAACAACTCCTTAGTTGTAGCTTCTTCCATTATTTTGCCACCATATAGCACTATAACTCTGTCGCACGTGTTGGCTACAACTCCAAGGTCGTGTGTTATGAGCAGAGTTGACTGACTAGAATTTTGATTTATATTGTTCAAAAGGGATAGCACCTGCGCCTGAATTGTCACATCCAATGCTGTGGTAGGTTCATCTGCGATGATAAGATTTGGATTAAGACAAAGGCTCATTGCAATCATAACTCTTTGTTTCATTCCACCGGAAAATTCATGCGGATATGATTTTATTCTATCTTTTGCATCGGGAATCCCAACGAGGTCTAAATACTTTATTGAAATGTCTTTTATTTCCTTCGAGCTCAAATTTTTACTGTGTCTTTTTATAAGTCTGTGCATTTGCCTTTCGATTGTGAAAAGAGGATTTAACGAAGTCATCGGGTCTTGAAAAACCATCGAAATTTCAGAACCTCTAATACGTCTTAATGTCTTTTCGTCAGAGTTTAGAATATTTATTCCGTCGTAAATAATTTCTCCACTGCAAATAGATTTATCCTTCAACAAATTTAAAATGGACTTCGCTGTCACTGATTTTCCAGAACCAGATTCCCCTACAATTCCTAGAGCTTCGTTTTTGTATATATCAAAACTTACATTATTGACTGCGTAAGTAGTATTTTCTTTTCCTAGAAATTTTACATTTAAGTTCTTTATTTCAACTAATTTCATTGTATCTCCTGTCTATAATAATCTCCAATTACATTAAAACATAGCACTGTTAAAAGTATTAGCAATCCTGGAAAAATTGCCAAATACGGAGATGTTCCTAAATATTGTTGAGCATCTTTAAGCATTGAACCCCAAGATGAGTTTGGCTGTCTTACTCCAAGTCCTAGGAAAGATAACGTTGATTCTGTAAGAATAGCCGATGCCACGTTAATCGTTGCCGCTACGGTAAGTGTTGGGACTACATTTCTTAGAATGTGCACCGTCATAATCTTTTTGTGGCTAACTCCTATTAACTTTGAATAAGTTACATAATCTCTTTCTTTAACAGTTAGTGTCTCTGCACGAACAAGTCTTGCAACTCCCATCCAACTGAATAAACCGATTATGATGATGATGTTTTGTATGCCCGGTTTTAATGCTGCGTTCAATATCAATATTAGAAAGAATGAAGGTATGCTCATCAGAATGTCAACGATTCTCATCATTATCATATCGACTTTCCCGCCAAAGTATCCGGAAGTTATCCCTACCAATGAGCCTATCACGGTGGAAATCACCACAGATAGTACTCCGACAGTCAACGATGCTCTTGCACCGTGTAACGCTCTTGCAAAGTAATCCCTACCTAAATCATCAGTTCCAAATAAATTTTCGCTATTTGGAGGGACTAGTGCATTGCTTATATTGGTATCTATTCCATTTTTAGGATACAGATTTGCAAGTATAGCAGCTAAAATAAAAATTAATAGAACTATTACTGAAAACTTGACTCTCAATGGACTCTGTCTAAAGTTTTTTAAAAGATTTTTCATTAATTCATCTCCTTTATTCTCGGGTCTACAATTTGGTAGAGAATATCTGAAATTAAGTTTCCAAGTATTAAAAGTACAGATGCAAACATTGTGGTTGCCATAATTAATGGATAGTCTGCTGTGAAGATTGCATTCATTCCGAGTTGTCCAAGGCCAGGCCATCCGAAGATACTTTCAGTTATAAACGCTCCCGAAACAAATCTCGGTAGACTCATTCCAACTAGTGTTATAAGAGGAAGTAGAGAATTTTTTAAAATACTCTTGAAAAAAAGTTCTCCTTTCGAACTGCCTTGGGCAAGTTCTGTCATAACATAATCTTCTTTTAATTGGTCGGTCACTCTCGCTCTTACATATCTACTTATCACAGCTGTATCACCAATGCTTAGAGTAATAACAGGTAATATCGAGTGCTTTATAAGGTCTGCTGTCGTGTCGACTCCGAGTGTCCTCATTCCAATTGAAGGTAGAATCCCAAGCTTTAGCGAAAAAAGATGAACAAGCATCATTGCAAACCAGAACGAAGGTATGGATATACCTATGTAGGAAAATAATGTAAAAAATTTATCCACTAAACCTCCCTGTTTCATCCCTGATATAATGCCTATGATTGTCCCCATCATTATTGAAATTAAAAATGCACTACCCATAAGTCCAAGAGTTGCTGGTAGTCTTTCAGTAACTTGCTCAAGGACAGGTCTGTGATTTGAAAATGAGTATCCGAAGTCACCTTTTAAAATATCTCCAGCCCATCTACTGTATTGGACAAAGTAACTATCGTTTAGTCCCATATTTTCTCTAATTCTTTCTATATCTTCAACTTTGGACTCAGGTGTTATCATAGATCTAACTGGGTCAGATGGAGCTATTCGTACAAGCAAAAAAGAAACTATGGAAATAGTTATTATCATAGGTATGGTTTGTAATAGTCTTCTTAGTATAAGTCTTGTCATATTATCTCCTAAATAAATGAACAATCCCGTAATGGGACTGTTCATTGTGTTTATAATTAATTTGATTCGATTTTGTTAAAGTAGTCAAACATATGAATCGGTGCAGGGTTGGCTTCTTTCAAGTTTTTAAACTCTTTACGAACTGCAAGTATCGATTTAACATTTGCAACAGGATATTCTACTGCGTCTTTTGCGAGAATTTGTTGGATTTCTTTGTATAATTCTCCACGTTTAGCTTCATTTGTTTCTGCCTTGGCTTTTTCAAATAATTCTTGAATCTTTGGATTTTTGTAGTTACTGAAGTTTTCAGAAGAATTAATCGTGAACAACGATGAGTATGAGTCAGGATTGTCACCCATAACATATCCGTTAATAGCCATATCAAAATCGTGATTTGAATGATTCAATAGTTTTTCGATGAATGTTGCTCTTTCCATTGGAAGAAGTTCTACGTTGATTCCAACCGCTTTTAGCATTTCTTGAATCAATAGACCTTCTTTTTCTTGAGCAGGGCTACCTGAAGTGTACATTAACTTAAGTTCTAATTTTTCCTTGTTAGCTTCTTTCAATAATTTTTTTGCCTTTTCAATATTGTATTCATATTTTTCGACATCATCACTAAAGAATCCAGTGTTTGTTGCGAAAGCTGAATATGCAGGATTTGCATAGTCTTCGCTCAAATAAGTTCCTTGAATAAGTTTTGTTTTGTCAATTGCATATGATATAGCTTGACGAACTTTTGTGTCTTTTAGATTTTTAGAATCAACTCTAAAGAATAGATTATCAACCATTCCTTCAGGGAAAGTAACTATTTCAAATTTATCATTATTTTTAAACTTAGCTACATCTTTAGGTTTGATATACGATACTGAAATTTCTCCGTTTTCTAGTGCAACCATTGATGCGTTGGCGTCAGGTATAACTTTATAAGCTATGCCGTCAAGTTTTGCAACATCTCCATAATAGCCGTCAAATCTTTCAACTTGGTATAATTCACCAGTTTTATGTTCCTTGAACTTGAATGGACCACTGCCTATTGGATTATCGTTCTTTTTACTCTTGGCAATTTCAGCTTCGCCTTCAAATATATGTTTTGGTATAGGAACAATTCCTGCTATTCCATCGACAAATGTCATATCAACTTTAGGTAATTTGTATTCAATTGTCTTGTCGTCAATTTTTTTGTATTTAACAACACCAGAATCTGACTTAAGAACATTTTGTCCTTTAGCATTTTGTTTGTCATCTAAAATAATGCCATAAGTAAAGATGACATCGTCAGCTGTTATCGCTTTGCCGTCATGCCATTTAATATTATTTTTTAACTTAAGTGTATAAGTTAAGTGGTCATCAGATGCAGTCATCGATTCTGCCAAACCATCATAAACAATCTTACCGGATTTAATATGGTATAGGCTATCATATAGCACATTCGATATAGTTAACGAAACTCTGTCGTTCGCAAATAGAGGATTAACAGAAGTTGGGTCTGAACCAATTCCTAAAACCATCATTCCTCCTTTCTTGCCAGAACCTTTTTCAGTTCCTTCAACAGTCGACGCATTTTTAGCATCGTTTGATTTTTTATTTGCCGGTTTTGTGCATGCAGTTAAAATTAAAGTTAACGCAATTATAAAAGCAAATATCTTTCTTATTTTCATTTTTTTACCCCCTTGGAAAATTTTCAGTAACATTTTAACACAGATACCTAAATTTTTGCAATACTTGAATTTATAAATTTCTATGTACTGTATAATTATTATTATTTTGCCATAAATAATTTTTGAATTTAAAAAAGTAAAAAATAGAAAATGTGATTTACTTTATAAAAACAGCCATAATATCTTGGATAAAATCTAAAAATGTTTTCTGAAGTTTATGAAATACTTTGCCTCTTGTAAAATTATGGAGGTATATATAGGATTTTTGCGAAGATACCAACTTTTAATTTCAAAAATCGACACAGAAAAATCGAAAAATCCAATACTTTTTATATAAATTACCACTAAAAAAGATAACTCACTATGTGACCTGAACCCGTAAACACGGAATAATTTAATAATATTTTATGCGGAATGTAAT
>NZ_CAMXVC010000037.1 GCF_947252345.1 uncultured Finegoldia sp. | reverse complement strand
TACATTCCGCATAAAATATTATTAAATTATTCCGTGTTTACGGGTTCAGGTCAAAGAAATCTGCTTTTCGATAGGGGTTATTTAGAAATTTCTGACCAAGATGTAATTTTGCCGGTGAAAATATCTTTTACTTGTTCTAAAGTTAAATCCATTGTGTTGGTATTTTCTTTGTTTACAATAACTGCTATTCCATCAATTGCGATGGGTTGTGATTTTAGTTGTTCTTTTTCTTTGTCTTTTAGTTCTCTTGAAGCCATTCCGATATCACAAACACCTTCTATAGCTGAGTTCATACCAGCTGAAGAGCCTGTTGATTGGATTTCGATTTCCACTTCTGGATACATTGCTTTGTAGCTTTCTGAGATTTTTTCCATTAATGGAGAGACCGAAGTTGAGCCCGCTAGTACAATTTTACCTTTTTGTGAATTTTTGTTGTAAGGTTTAGCTTTTTCAGGAAGTTGTTCGTAGCCTTGTTTTTTTACAATTTCTTGTCCTTCTTTTGAAAGAATGTAATCTAAGAAATCTTTTGGTAGTGGTTTTAATTCTCCTTTGTAAGCAACGTTAAAAGGTCTTGATATTTTGTAGTCTCCTTTTTGAACATTTTCAGAAGTTGCTTTGACACCGTTGATTTTAACTGCGTTGACTTTGTCGTTCAATGAGCCCAATGAAATGTATCCAATGGCATCTTTGTCTTGACCGACAGTCATCATAACAGCGTTGGTGCTGTTTTGTACGATTGCAGAAGCTGTTGTTTTGTCTTGCTCTTTTCCGTCAGCACCTTTTTCCAATATTTTAGTTATTTCTGTAAAGGCTCCTCTTGTACCTGAACCATTTTCTCTTGATACAACGTGGATTTCGCCTCCTGCGCTTTTATCAGAGTTAGAATCAGTAGAAGCATTTTCTGTTTTGTTTGAGTTGTCTGACGATTTTCCATCATCTTGTTTTGCACACGCTACCAAAAATACTCCAAATACAAGCATCATAGCAACTAACATAATTTTTTTGATTTTCAAATAAATCATCCTTTCTTAATTTAATTTACTAATAGAATACATATAAATTTTAAAATCCATATAATATCAATGTAAATTGTGTGTAAAGTTATTTGTTGATAATTTTTAAAAATAAAGTGTTATACTATTTTTAGGAGGGGTTTATGAAAAAATTACTATTAATCACAACGGGGGGCACGATTGCATCAGTTAATACTAATAAAGGATTGGCACCTGGACTACAACCACAAGATATATTAAATTATGTTAAATTCAAAAAATTTGACTTTGAATTAGATACAATAAGTTTATTCAGCATAGATTCTACTGATATCAGACCTAAACATTGGATAATGATTAAAGATACTATAAAAGAAAGTTATGACAAATATGATGGTTTTGTAATTACTCACGGGACTGACACATTGGCATATACCGCATCCGCTTTGGGATATTTGATTCAAAATAGTCAGAAACCTATTGTTATCACAGGTGCTCAGAAGTCGATTTCGAATGATATTACGGATGCAAAGAACAATTTAATAGATGCGTTGATTTTTGCGAGCAAGGAAAAATCCCACGGTGTTAATATTGTGTTTAATGGAAAAGTTATTTGTGGAAATAGGGCACGAAAAGTTAGAACGAAAAGTTTTGACGCTTTTGATTCTATAAATTATCCTTTGATTGCAATAATCCATGATGGAAAAGTTCTAAGATACATTGATGATAAATCGGATAATGAAGTCAAATTTTACGATAAAGTCGATGAAAGTGTGTTTTTGTTGAAGTTAATTCCATCCATCAGAAGCGATATTTTAGCGGCGATTTTCGAAAAATACGATTGTATCATTGTCGAAAGTTATGGAGTGGGTGGAATGCCTGCTAGCATTGCGGAGGAATTTTTAAAATTAATCGACCAGTATTCTACAAATAAGATAATCGTAATGACGACACAGGTTCCTCAAGAAGGTTCCGATATTGGAGTGTACCAAGTGGGAATGAGAATAAGAGAAAAATTAGAAGTTTTAGAATCTAAAGATATGACTCTTGAATCAGTAGTGTGCAAAATGATGTATGCGATGGGTAAACACAATAGAAATATCGACAAAATAAAAGAGGAATTTTATTCTGTTATTAATCACGATATTTCAATAATTGAATAAAAAATTATAAGCAATAAGACAAATTTGTTTTATTGTTTTTTTATTGTGAATTTTGAAAAGTTTAAAATATGAATTATAATTTAATTAGAGGAATATTATGAAAAAAAATGTGGATTTGTTTGTTGAAAAAAGAAATGAACTCATAGATTTATTGGATATGGGTAAGCTAAGCAAAAAAGATTTTATATCAAAGAATAATTCTTTGATTGGAAGTTTCAATTTACGACCTTTTATTACAATTAAAACGGTAAATGAGGGTATATTTAATTATCAATACTATAATTCTAAGGCGAAAGAGTTCAATATTTTAGCTAATAAGTATAAAAACAAAAAGCAAAAAAAATACAATGAGTATTTGAATAAATGTAGAAATTATTATCTTCAAAAGGATAATACGATTTTAAAAATTTTGGAATTGATTGACTTTAAAAATGTAGAGGCTTATTATATTGATATTTTATCTTACAGAATGAGAGATAATCTATACGAAATAGTTCTAAAGGATTATGAAAAGATGATTTTTCACACGGTAAATGAAAAAATAAAAGCAAAGCTTGTTGAGCATAATGTGTTCAATCCGGTAAAAAAAACATCCCTCATCGATTCTTACGTCAACGAGGGATACTAGTTATTTTTTTATTGTATTAGCTATTTGTTCTATTGGCATATCTTTGTTTAATTTAAAATTGCCTGATTTAAATGATGTTATTTTATTTTCTTTTAGATAATTCAAAAACTCATTTTCATCTTTAATGATATTTCCGCTTATTAAAATCTTGGACACATCCAAGTCTTTTGCCTCAGGCGGTATGGTTATCTCTATGTTTTTTACTTCGTCTGTTATTTGCTTGATATTTAATTCTTTTGAGTATGTAGAACTTTCTTGATAATTTTTGTTAAACATATGATTTATAGTTCTATACACAAAAAAAGTCGTAGCGAATAATATTAATAACAAAAACAAAATCTTTGCGAATTTATAAATAAAGTCAATTATGCCATCTACTAAGTTTTTCATAGTTCACCTTCCTCTTTAATTATAATGATTTTTAAGGTAATTTTCAAATAGGAGTTAAAATGAGACATATCAAAATAGATAATTTCAGTTACAATCAAAGAATTGACAGGTTTATTATGAAACTAATGCCAAAAATTAAGAAAAATCACATTCAAAAACTAATACGTACTAAAAAAATTAAGGTCAACAAAAAAAGAGTCGATGCAGACTACAATCTTCAACTAGATGATGTTGTTGATATTTATTTGTACGAAGAGGTTATTACAAAATACACTGACAACAAGATTTACTCAGCAGATGACTTTGATTTGGATATTATTTACGAAGATGAAGATTTGATAGTGATTAATAAAAAAGCTGGCGTATTATCTCATGCGGCTACTCGTGAAGATTACGGCAAAAATATAGTGGATATGATGGTAGCTTATCTGATTAAAACAAAGCAATTTACTCCGAGCAAAAATCAGACGTTTACTCCAGCTCTTGTAAATAGACTAGATAGAAATACTTCGGGTATTTTGGTGGGAGCAAAAAATTACGATAGCTTAAAATATTTTAATCAGATGTTTAAAAATCGAGATATAACAAAATTATACGAAACGATTGTGTGGGGTAATCTGGAAAATCAAACAATAGATTTAGCTTTGGAAAAAGACGAGAATAAGAACAAATCCTTGGTAGATGAGGATGGCAAAAAAAGTGTTACAAAAGTTTGGAATGTTGAAAATCTTGGGGATTATTCTCTGGTTAACATTGATTTATTAACTGGAAGAACTCATCAAATAAGAACACACTTGGCATACATTAATCATCCAATAGTTGGGGATAAAAAGTACGGAAGAAAAGATATTAATAAAAAATTTAAAGAAAAATACGGATTGAACTTTCAATTGCTTCATTCATACAAGCTGATTTTTCCAGATTGTATGGGAAAATACAAAAAATACGAATCTATGGTTTTTGAAAGTAAAAGAGATGACTTATTCAATAATATATTGGTGGATTTGGAGAAGTAAATGTTTAAGATAAAAAACACAGATAAAAATTATGAATTTGAAAACACAACTATATACAATTTTGCAAAAAAATGTGGGTTTGGGGACTCTATCGTAGCACTAAAAAACAATAAACTCGTTGATATTATGAGCTATGTTGAAGATAATGATGTTTTGGAATTTTTGGACGAGAAAAGCCCATACGTAGAAGATACTCTGATGAAGACGGGGATTATGATTTTACTATTGGCATTCAAAATTAAATTTCCAGATGAACAATTGGTAGAGGAATACACAATTGGAGATTATATGTATCTTCAATTTCAAAATAACAAGGAGATACACTACAAAGATTTGGACGAAATAAAGTCAATAATGGATGATTTGATTTTCAAGAATTTAGAGATTGAAAGGATAAAAGTATCGAGAGAAAAAGCGTTTGATATATTTGAAAAAGAAGGCTACGTTCAAAAATTTCGCTTGCTCAAAAGTCTCGACAAAAAAGAAATATTTTTGTACAAATGTATGAATCATTATTTCGGGATTGAAGGATTTGTTGCGCCTTCAACAAGATATTTGAAGCATTATAAAATAATGAATTACTATCCTGGAATTGTAATATCAGTTAGCAATAATGGCGAATTTAGTGAATTTAAAGAACAAAAATCATTGTCTAAAATTTTTGAAAAATCAAGAAAATGGACAGATATGTTGGATATTGGTTATGTCGGAAGTTTGAATGAGAAGATTAAACAGGGAGATATTGACTTTTTGGTTAGTGTCAACGAGGCTTATTTTGAAAATCAAATTTCATATATCGCGGACAAGATTATATACAACAATGCAAGATTGGTTCAAATAGCAGGGCCATCGTCTTCTGGAAAGACTACAATGGCAAAGAGATTGTCTGTTCAATTGGCGGTAAGAGGGAAAAAGCCAATTCCTATTTCAATGGACAATTATTTTGTAAATAGAAAAGATACCCCTTTGGATGACGAAGGAAATAAAGATTATGAATCAATAAAAGCCCTGGATTTAGAACTTTTCAACAAGAATTTGATGAATTTATTAGAGGGCGAATATGTCACTTTGCCAATTTTTAACTTCATTACAGGTGAGAGAGAATTTAGTGATAAAAAAACTAAATTAGATGATAATGGCATTATAATAATTGAAGGTATTCATGGTTTGAATCCAAAATTGACTAAGCTTGTTCCAGATAAAAATAAATACAAAATTTACGTTTCTGCATTAACGCAGCTTCGCATTGACTGCCACAACAGGATTTCCACAACGGATATGAGACTAATTAGAAGAATGGTCAGAGACTTTGTTCAAAGGGATAAAAGCGTCGATGATACTCTATCTGAGTGGCCTAGAGTTCACGATGCTGAATACAAAAATATTTTTGCATATCAAAATGAGGCAGACAGTGTTATAGATTCTTCATTAATATATGAGATTAATATTTTGAAAAAATACTTCACGAAATTAGTGAAAAATTATGACAAATACGGAGAAAACTACACAGAAATAGAACGATTAAAATCAATATTAAACTATTTTATAGATATCGCGGATGATTCCGTAGTTCCCCAAAACTCAATTTTAAATGAGTTTATAGGAGATTATAATGAGTAAAAGATTGCTTTACACGAACAAAAACTCATCGAAATTATTTGATGAAAATATTTCGTTTTTAGAGAAACAAATCGAAAAAAATAACACTGATTTTATTTTGATTTTGCCAAATAGAAAATTAATCAAAAACATAAGAAACAAATTTTTGAAAAAACAATCTGTTTTGTGTGATGTTAAGATTTGGACGTTTGATGATTTGGTCAGTGCATCGGATATTTCTTCGTATATGACCGATTTGATTATAAGATTATCGATAGAGTCTCTAATTGAAGAAGGGGTTTTCGAAGATAACAAATTTTTCAAATCTAAAGGATTGATTGACGCTGCCAAAAAATTCATATCAATATGTAAATATTCAAATAAAGATGAAATTGATTTGGGAAAATGGGACAACTACAGCATCAGTATAGGGATTTTGATTAAAATTTACGAAAAATACCAATCAATTTTAAATCATCAAAATATTTCAGATAAATTTGATTATTACAAGTGCAAAAATATTAATCTTCAAAAAAGCAAGGATATTTATATTCACGGATTCAGTGAATTTAGGCCTATTGAATTGGAAACGATTAAATTTTTAGAAAATTTTGATGTGAATATCAATATTTTTATTGATTATTACAGTGATTATAAATCTAACTTAAAAACAAAATTACAAGAAATTGGTTTCGAAGTGCTAGATTCTACAGATAGTACAGAAAATTGCAAAATATTGGATAAAAAAATAGTTAAAATAACAAATGAAATCTTGGAAAAAGATAGATTGATTTATGAAATATCAGCAGATTCATTCAAATATGATTACGATAAGATGGCAATTCTTGTCGAAAAAGACGAAACAAAAAAAGAAATCATAAATACGCTAAAAAACAAAGGAATCCCGGTTTTTAGTGATGATTATATTTGTCACAGCGATTTTAAAATATACTCGGATATTATTAATTTACTGGACAAATCAAAGAATTTTAAACAGTATATATTTTCTATGTTGGACAGTTGTTTATTGTGTTTTGAATTGAACGACAAAATCAATTTCAGAAATATTTTGATTGATTATGAATTTGATGATTGGGAAAGTTTATCTGAAATTTTGAAATTAAATGTGAATTATGAAATCAATATAAAAATTTGTCAAGAACTTAAGAAACTTTACGATTTTTTCAACTGCGACAATCAAAAATTAATTGCCAATATTGTAAAAATACTAGAAAACACGGAGATTGAAGAACAAAATTATAAATTATTCACAGAAAAATTACTGATTATTTTGCAAGAATTGCAAAAAACTTATGACGAGCTTGTAAAACAGATTAAAAACATTGAAGGATATCTGACAGATGTAATTGTGAATTTGAGAGTGGATTCAGCAGATTATTTAGTAGATGGAATCAGAATTTACAATCTAACAAATATTAGATTGTCAGAATATGATGTTCTCTACATTGTAAATATGAACGACGATGTAATCCCTGGAAAAGTGAGTTACAATTTTTTCTTTAACGAAGATAATATAGACTATCTCAAAGGAAAATCTGTTGATGTTTTATCAGACAAAGACAACAGACAGCGTAATATTGACAGGTATTTTGATGCGATATATCGAGTAAAAAACAAGCTTTATATTTCATATAATACTGAAAACAAAATAAAATCTCGATTATTATCCGAAAAACAAATTCTAAGCCATCAAAAAACAAAAAAAGCAATTAAAATTTCCAATAAAATTGAAAACAAGATAGGAAAAAATATTACCTTAACGAGATATGACAAATTCTCACTTAAAAATTATTTAAATCAAATTGAAACTAAATCCGAAGCCAAAAACATTGAGGATTTTGTGGTTGATGAACAAACAACAAGAAAGATTATTGAAGGAGAATTATCGCCGACAAAGATAGAAACATACTTTCAATGTCCGATGAAATTTTATTTTAAATATTATTTGAACTTAAAATCAGATTCAAAATCAAGAAATCTAGTTTTGGGAAATGTTCTTCACAATACCTTGGAAGAATTTTACGGTATTAATATCGAGAAAATAAAAAACGCTGTGGATTCTTGTACAGACATAGATACATCAAGCTTAGATAAATTGTTGAAAAATTCATTTGAAAAATATGGACTTAATGTCAATATAAAAGAAAATGAATTTGATTATGAAAAATATCTTACTAAACTCGATGATTTTATTAAACAAGATATCAATAAAATGACAACAGAGTTTGAAAAATTCTATCCCTTCAAGTTAGAAGAAGAATTTAAAGTAAAGATAGGTTCGTATACATTTTGCGGAAGAATTGACAGAGTTGATAAATCAGATAATGGAAATATCAGGCTTATAGATTACAAACTTTCAAATAATAGCTTCAAAAAGTTACAAGATTTGGAAAAAAACGAAGGATTTCAATTTGCAATCTATAAATCATACGGAAATGTTTTAAGCTGCAAATACAAAAGCATCCAGGATAATGATGAATATGAATTTCTACAAAATATAAAACCTGAAGAACTAGATGATATCGTAATCGAAAAAACAAATGAGTTTATTGATAACCTTAAAAATAAGCAATTATTCATAAAAGCACACGACGATAGAACTTGCGTTTATTGTGATTATAGTAAGATTTGCAGATTAAGAAATCAAAAGGAGATAGTAAATGATTAAATTTTCAGATAATCAAAAATTGGCGTTTTCAACTATCGACAAAAATGTTTGTGTTAATGCAGGTGCGGGAACAGGAAAAACTGAAGTTGTGTCGGAAAGATTCAAGTATATGTACGATAGCGGTGTTGACATCAAGAAAATTGTCTGCATAACGTTCACCAACAAAGCTTGCGATGAGATGAAGGACAGAATAATTAAAAAGTTGAACAATCCTAAATTAATAGATGATATAAATGTATCCACAATATCTTCTTTTTGCAAAAAAATAGTTTCAGACAATTCGTATTATCTGTCTATTGACCCTGGATTTCAAATATTTGAAGAAAATGAACAGAACAAAATGGTTGATGAGATTGTCGGAGAAATCTCCCAGAATAACATTGATTTTATCAAATCAATAGGAAGTATTTTCCAGACAAATTACAGCGATACAGTTGGAGTTGTGAAATCTTCTTATTATAAAATGAGAACAAATAATGTTGATTTTTATGAATTGAAAAATCAAACGTTGGATTATTTGAAATCTTTACAAGATTTCAAAGCTGAAGATATCATTTTTTTGAAAAGTTTTCTTTTTGATTTAAAACAAGAGTGTGAAAACATCAAGGATATCAAAAAAAACAGCAAACTGTATAAATTTTTAAATGATGAAAGGCAACTAACTGATAGCGACGATTACATCCGTTTTTTGTTTGAAAGTTACAACCAAATAGGAGATAGCACGAAGGAAAACGTAAGAGAAATAATTGACGAAGTAAATAAAAAAATTGAAGAAACTCTTAAGCCTTTGGAAAAAGGTGATTTTGTTTTGTATGAGAAATTTTTTGAGTTATTAATAGAAATTGACGAAAAATATTCCGAGAAAAAAACAGAACTTGGTGTACTTGATTTTAATGATATCGAATTAATGTGCAAAAAAGTCCTAGAAAACAGAGAGATTTTACAAAATTCAAAAAATAAGTATCAGTTCTTTATGATAGATGAATTTCAAGACACATCCAATCTTCAAAGATACATATTCTATACGCTTTGCAGTGATGATGAAAAATTAGACAGAAATAATTTGTTCGTGGTTGGAGACCCTAAACAAGCAATATACAGTTTTAGAGGCGCTAACATCAAAGTGTTCAATCAAACCAGACAAGACATTATTAAAAGCGGCGGTGAAGATATCACTTTTTATGAAAATCACAGAACGCATCCAAATATAATGGAACCAATAAATTACATTTATTCTAATAAAATGAAAGAACGATACGACAAATTGATTGCAAAAAATCCAGCAGGCGATGTGATTGGAGAAGACGAATTTAAGAAAAACACCAAAGATGAAAAAACACACAATGATTCTTGCAATGTATTAGTTTCTTATATAGATGAAAAAAATTTCAACGATACTGCAATTTTAGCTAGGACCAAACAAGATTTAGAGTATTACGAACAAAGTTTGAAAGATAGGAATATTCCTTATTATCTTTTTGACAAACAAGGATTGGAAGATTGTATCGAAATTTTGAATCTCATTCAATTTATCAAATACGCTAGATACCAGGATGATATCAGCAAAGTCGGGGTGCTTTCTAATATTTACAATATAGAATATAATGACATAATAAATGACACTGATGATTTCAAACAAATTCAGAAAATTTTGGATACACATTCAGAGAAATTTCTGAACAATTTGATGCAGCACAAAATTTATTTTGCTTTGAGCAATTATATACAAGAAATAAAGTATTTTGAACTACTGAATGACATACAAAAAAGAGCAAATGTCATAAAATTTTTGGAAATAGCTAAGCAATTTGACTCCAATAATTACAGCGTTGATGATTTCGTTAGTTTTTTCGAAAATAACAAAAACATCTATCAAATGTCTTACGAAGACGAAAAGAGCAATCTAGTAAAATTGATGACAATTCACAAGTCAAAAGGATTAGGATTTAAAAATGTAATCGTGGACAATGTTTCTAAATTTACAACATCAAAAGATAAATTCTTCCTTTATGTTGATAATGAAAATGAGAAGATTTATTTCGCACTAGATTTTCCATTTTCAATTTTTAGGAAAAATCACATCAAAGACTCAATAGCACAGGCAGATGAATATGAAAATGACAATTTATACTACACCGCATTTACAAGGGCAAAGGAGCAATTGTCATTTTCAAATTCCAAAAACTCAGGACACTTTAAAAACATAAGTCAGTTTGTAGATGATTTAAGAGTAGAAGGCAAAATCAAAATATTAAATAAAAATGATAAAAGCTTTGATTTGAAACAGAAAAACCATTCAAAACAAATTGTCAATCCGAAAAAATTTGAACAAAAGAAATTCATTCCGATTGGCATAACAAATATGATGAAAAATGAATCAACAGATAATGATAAAGATTCTTTTCAAAATAATGAAAATATAAATTATATATTACTGGGAAATTTGGTGCACTTGTATGCGAAATTATTCGACGGGAAAAATCTCGTTAAATTGAAAGAAACAAGTTTTTTAAATGAAAAGGAGCACAAAATATTTGAAGATGCTGTCGGAAATTTTAGAAAAATAATCACAGATTTTTCAAATTACAAAAATGAAATGGATTTTAATTTAATGTTCGAAAATTTGATGATTTCCGGTTTTATGGATAGAGTTGAATTTTATGAGGACGAGATAAAAGTATATGATTACAAAATAAGTTCACAATCAAAACAATCCTTGTACGAAAAATACCATATTCAATTAAAATTTTATGCTTATGTACTGAACAAAAAATACAAGAAAAAAATCAAAATGGTTCTTGTGAATTTGAGAAAGGGCTATACTATTGAAACCAATTACAACGGAGATTTTGAAATAGAAGTTGAAAAGTTTTTGAATAACTATTTGAAAAAATTGAATTAGCAAATTTATGAGTTATAATAATACAAGAGGTGTAATATGAGTATTAAAGTGCTTTTAGTAGAAGATGAAGATAACATTAGACAATTTACGAAAATAAATTTAGCAAGAGAAGGGTTTGAAATTTTGGAAGCAGATTCTGGAGAAAAAGGAGTGGAATTAGCCGAAGAAAACAAACCTGATGTAGCGGTATTGGATATAATGTTGCCTGGAATAGACGGATTTGAAGTTTGTAAAATTTTGAGAAACAAATATCCTGATTTGGTTATTATTATGCTTACAGCAAAAACACAAGACAATGATAAAATTGAAGGATTGGAAAGAGGAGCGGATGATTATTTAACTAAGCCATTTAATCCGAGAGAATTGGTTTTGAGAATTAAATCTGTTTTACGAAGAAGTCCAACTGCAAAAAAAGACAGCCAAATTATCGAAGATGGAACGTTCAAATTGGATATGTACTCGAGAAGTTTCTACAAAAATGGAAAAGAAATAACACTGACACCAACGGAATTAAATATAGTCAAATTATTGATGAAAAATCCTGGAAAAGCTATTACCAGAGATGAGTTGATGGATAAAGCGTGGGGGGAAGATTTTATTGGTGATGCAAAAATTGTCGATGTGAATATGAGACGATTGAGAAGCAAAATTGAAGAAGATTCTACTCATCCAAAATATATCGTAACAGTTTGGGGAGTGGGTTATAGATGGGAAAATAAAAAATAATGAGCATCAAGAATAAAATAATGTACTCATTCGTTTTTTTGACGAGTATCACTGCGATAATTTTGGTTATTTTTTCGATATATGCTACCAAATTTTACTATTATTCTACAATGGAAGGCATTTTGAATAATGAAATAAGATACTCAACGAATTTGTATAGTTCTTACATGGCAGATTATGAATTAGAAGAAGTAATCGCAGAAGACAAAAATCAGTTTTACAGGCAAACAGATTGTCAAGTACAAATATTAGACAATAATCAAGTTGTAGTATTCGACTCTATTGCTAGTCCGAATTTAGGACAAAAAATCAAAACTCCGGATGTTGTAAGCGCATCAAATGGACAAAATGGAAGCTACACCGGAAAGGTTGGCTACACAAATTCAAATATTATGGCAGTTTCGGTTCCTCTGGAATCAAGGGGCAAGCAAGTTGGAATATTGAGATATATTTCAAGCTTAAAAGAAGTTGACCGTGCGATAAGAATGAAATCTGTATCTTTTTCTTTGTTCGGATTTTTGGTAATTTTGTTTAGTATGCTTATCAGTAAAATTTTGACAAAGAGTATCATTAAACCGATCAACAACCTCGCAAAAGTTGCTGAGAAAATGGCAAAAGGTAATTTTGAGGTTAGAGCAAAGGAAAATAATTCAGATGAAATCGGAAGACTAGCGATGACGTTGAATTTATTGACAGACAATATTAACAAAAAAGAGCAATTGAAAAATGAATTTATTTCGAGCGTATCTCACGAACTAAGAACACCTTTGACATCAATAAAAGGTTGGGCTCAGACATTAAAATATGACCCAGCGGATTTGGAAACTACTACAATGGGAATTGACATAATAGACAGTGAATGTGACAGACTTACAACTATGGTAGAAGAATTGTTGGATTTTTCAAGATTTACTTCTGGACGAATTTCAATTGTCAAGACAAAACAAAATTTAATCGAACTCGCAGAACACATTAAAAATCAATTACTTCCAAAAGTCAGAGCGAAAGGAATTGATTTGATTTTAAATTATGAAAGCCCGGAACTCATCGCAACATTTGACCGCGACAGAATCAAACAAGTTTTTATAAACATTTTGGACAATGCCATAAAATTCAC
This sequence comes from uncultured Finegoldia sp., assembly GCF_947252345.1. GTDB lineage: Bacteria > Bacillota > Clostridia > Tissierellales > Peptoniphilaceae > Finegoldia. Next base: position 1,828 of record NZ_CAMXVC010000037.1, on the reverse strand, counting down.
TCCAGACAAGGGTACTATTATAATTAATATTGAAAGAAATGAAAAATTTGCAGAAGTTTCGATAATTGATACGGGAATTGGAATTTCTTTCGAAGAAATAGAATTAGTTACGGGAAAATTTTACAAGGGCTCTAACTCGAACTCTCACGTAGGATTGGGATTGTCCATTTGCGAAGAAATAGTAAAGCTACACAACGGTGAATTGATGATTAAATCAAAACTAGATGAAGGAACAACTGTTTCCTTTACACTTCCTTTAGGAGATGATGAAGATGAGAAAAACAACTAGTATACTTATTGGAACAATAGTATTGATTTTGTTAATTGTCTTTATTATGTTTAGAAACAAGGAACAATCAGCTGTAGAAAATGTAAAAGTTCCAGAAAATAATATGTTGATTACAGCTGGCGTGTGGAAAATCGAAAAAAAGCAAAATTTTTCAGATTCAAAGCCAAAAGCAGCGGATGAAATAGGAAAATTATACGTCGATGAATCTATAGTAGTATTTGGCAATAGATTTACAATAAATCCAAAATTTTCATCTAAATTTGTAAGTGTACAAAATTATTTGAACGCAAAGACTAATGACGAAAACATAAGTAAAAATTTTCAGAAAGACAAAAAAGTTGTTGTGACAATTTCAGATGGAAGTAAATTCTACCAAGATATTGTAGTAATGGATAAAAATAATATTATTTTGCCGTTTAACGGTGTTTTGTACTACATGAAAAAAACTGAAAATAAAGTAAGCAGGTCATTTATTGAAAACTATCAGTCATCTTATGAGAATAAATACAGCGAAAATAAGAACAACAATCTAAAAGACAGAGAAAATATTGCGCTCTTGTTGGGAATTAAAAACAAAGTAGCGCGAAATGGGAAAAGTAGCCTATCGTACAGGACAATTTTATTGGATATTAACAAGAATAATAGCGCACAAATTTATCAAACATCATCACTGTTTTTTCCGAGGAAAAATGGTTTTTGGATAATGAAATACAATCAAAACGAATTTGACAATAATCATGTAGAACAGTTTCTCGCTAAACCTGTATATTCAGGAGATAATTCAAAAGATAATCGAAAATTAGAATTTGATTCACCTACTGAAATAACTTATCTTGGTCCTGAATATGTTTCAGTTATGAAGGAACAAGACCAGTTTGAAGAGTATTCGATTTTTGATATCGACAAAATGAGCAATAACAATGAATTAAATATTGAGCAGATAGGTGGTAAAGAGGCTGTCAATTCTTTGAAAAACTCAATAGCAGAGGAATTTACAAACTCAAATGTAGATGTTTCAATAGACGGGAAAAATGAAAATTACAAAAACATTGGCATTGTAAGAAATTCTGGAAAATGGAGCTACCAAACTCAGTATACTTTTAAACAGAATAATGATATAAAATTAAAAAATGTAAACTTGAATATTGTTTCACATTTAAATATTTCGCCTGATGAGTTGTCGATGAACTGGCAATCAATTAAAAATTTAAAATCCAGCGCGATAGATGCTTTTTCGTCTCCGGATAAGAGAATTTTGATTGTGCAAACACCGGATGAAATATTGATTTATGATTACTCGAACAACAATAAATTTATTGGAAGTATACCAATTTCCAAAGACGATTCTATAATAATGAGTGAGTGGGCAGTGGGAAATTATTCTGAAATTTGGAAAAAAGAGTTTAGGAATAACGAAAAAATTCCTTCGTCTTTTATCACTAATCAAAAATAAAATAGAATATTAAATCAAAATAGACAGTCAAATGACCTGAACCCCAAAATCCGGAATACGGATGGAGGGGTTTTTGTATGCCAAAA
>NZ_CAMXVC010000036.1 GCF_947252345.1 uncultured Finegoldia sp. | reverse complement strand
ATCAAGACCAACTTCGAAACCTGTTATTTTTGAAAAAGTTGATTTTTCCATAATTAGTTTATAAAACAAAAGCTCTAAAATTTTATCGTTTGGTTTCAAAATATTATTCTTCAAATAGTGAAGTGTTTGATTTGGTATTTTATCGCATAATTGTTTAATTGATTCAATATTAGCTCTAATTGAACTTGAACTGAAAGAAACGCTGTCTAAATTTGTAGAGTTATAGCTACTGTTAATTCTTTTTATTGGAAGAATTTTGCAATTTGAATTAATCTTATCAAGTGCTTTCATATACTCGACTGCCAATATGTTATTTGACTGAAAAATGTCTTCAGAGAAATCTGCATAATTACTTCGTGCGAAATCAATGATATTTCTATTAAAAGAATTTGTTTTGTTGAGATTAATGTAATTTTTGATATTTTCTTCATTATTGACGACGAAATCCTTATAAGAAATTAAATCGCTTATTGCAGACTCTATGCCGAATGATACAAAATCACATCCGAGCTTGTCCACTATTTTTATAGAATATAAGCTGAAATTCTCAGCTGATTGCAATGAAAACACACTAGGAATCTCAACAACACAATCTACTAAATTATCAAGTGCCATTTTTGTTTTATAAATTTTATTTAAAATAGAAATTTCGCCTCTTTGAACAACGTTGCCACTCATCACGGCAATTATATTGCAATCGGGATATATTTTTTTTATTTGATTTATTTGATAAATGTGCCCAAAATGCATTGGGTTGTATTCACAAATAATTGCAATATTCATACTTGGAGTCCTTTCGATATACTTTTTATCTAAGTTGTATTATAATGGATATTGAAATTATAGTAAATAAGAAGAGGTAGATTTTATGGATATAAGATTTGTGAAAGGCAATATATTTGACTTGCATAGTGATGCAATTTTATATTTTATAGAAAATTCACTTTTAGAAGATGATTCTAAACAATTAGTTGAAAAAGCCGGTGAAAGAATTTTAGAGCCACTAACAAAAATTAGCGGCATAGAAAAAGGTGAATGTATTATTATTCCTGCTTTTAATATATCTTCTGATTATGTAATCTTAGCAAACTTGCCAGAAAATTTAGAAAACGACAATAAAAATGTTTTTAAAAATTTAATTTCAAATGTATTTATTGAGATGAAAAAATTTGAAATACAATCTCTAAATATAGACTATTCATTTCTTATAGAAAAATATTCTAGTGAATTTGTAAATTTGATTAATGAAGTCATAGACGAACAATCGTTGAGGATTAGCGATTTTTTGGTGTATATGTGCAAATCTTAATCATTGACTTTTAAATTGATTTACTCTAAAATATTATTATGTCGATTGACGAAAGGTAGTGGTCAATATTTTTCCAGAAACTCATAAAAGAGTTGTGAGGGAAATTAATCGCGATATAACAAATCAATATGGCATTCATTTGAATCTTAAAAAACTTGAATGGGGTGCCATTAGTCCTGATATTTTACCAAAATACAAATTTATCAGGCACTACAAGGAAGAAAGTATAAATTATGTAGTTAAAGAGATAATTACAATAATTTATATTTTTCAATTTACAGATTTGAAAAGATTAAATTCCCTACAAAACAAAATTTTAAGTACGAAACTTGGAGTAATAAGTCATTATCTAAGTGATTACGTATGTCTTCCACACGCTAGAAGATGGACTTGTAATCAGCATTTGAAAGAGCATTTGAGATACGAAAGAATTTTAAACAAATTATCACAAAATCATATATATAATAAAGAAATAATTAAAAATAAAAATATTTCTATTGATAATGATGAATACGTGACATTGAAAACATTGGTAAAAGATTATATAGAAAATATCGTACAAGAATACAATAAATCTGAAGGTAAAGATAGGGACTTGGATTTTGCGTATGGGTTAAATTTTAATATTTTTTCCTTTATTTTTGAAACAATTGAAGTTTTATCTACTGAACGATGTATTGAAAAATCCTTTGTTTTCTAAACTAAATTAGGAGTAGGGTAATATGTATAAAGCTTATAATATGAATAATCTAAAGAAAAAGCTTGAAAAAAAATTTTTATTTGAAGATGATTTATTAGCTTTATACTTGATGCTAGACATCGTTCAACAGGAAAATAAAGTACAGCCTTGTTATGTAAAATACAGTGCTTTGAATAAAATCGACCATGTACTTAGCAATCATTTATCATACAGAAAAGACAGGGAAAACATAATTAAAACGATATTTGATTTGATTTCTGAAGATATAAACAAAATCGAATTTACTTATTATCTTCAAGCTTATACTGAAGGTTACAATAACAAAAATATAAGTGATGAACTCGAATTTTTTGCATTAAGACACATTCCTGCTTCAACTATTAAAAAATCAGAAATTCTTTTACACTATTCTGACAGCAGAAGCGTGAGATTTATAAAAAACAAAATGGTTTCTTCAATAAAGAGCAGATCAAATGCATTTAAAGTTCAGAATTCTATAATAGATAATTATTGCGAGAATATTTTGAAAGAAAAAATATTTAGTATCAATACAAAAATGGATAAACAATTAATAATGATGTCTATAAATAATAGTATTGTAATTTCCGAAGAAAAGTTTTTGAATATGTGGCAATTGGAGAATCTATATAAAAAAATTGTAAAGACATTAAAGACTGTTCTAAACAATTCTATTGAAGATGCGTTGTGGTATGGATTAAATGACAGAGTTTTGCAAAGGTATAAGTAGATTTAATTGATAAAATAAAATTGCTGCAAAAAATTTGACAAAACAAATTTAATCGTTTATACTATTAAAGTAATGTTTGATATATTAAGCCCAGATAGCTCAGTCGGTAGAGCAAAGGACTGAAAATCCTTGTGTCGCTGGTTCGATTCCGGCTCTGGGCACCAATATATGTGCGGAAGTGGCTCAGTGGTAGAGTATCGCCTTGCCAAGGCGAGGGTCGCGAGTTCGAGTCTCGTCTTCCGCTCCATATGGCGACATAGCCAAGTGGTAAGGCAGAGGTCTGCAACACCTTCACCCCCAGTTCAAATCTGGGTGTCGCCTCCAAGGGAAAGTTTTTTACAACTTTCCTTTTTTTAATATAACAAGGGAGTATGAGATGATTTTTATCGATAGTTTAAAAGCTGAATATTTGGATGAAATTACTAAATTCACGCATAAAATAAGAAATAATACTTTATTTAAAAATAAATTTGATGATTCATTCGCGAAAAATTACGAATCTATTTACAAATCATTTTACAAGAAATTGAATCTCAAAAATCATTTTGTTATATTTAAAGACGATTTATTTATTGGATATCTTGTTTTAAATTTCGAGGAGAGGAAACTAGTCGTTGATGAAATTTATTTTGATGTAATTAACAACGATATTGTACTAAAAGTTTTGAGGTTTTTGGTGGATTATGCACAATCAAATATATTTGATATAATAATATTTAAATTTAAAGGTTTTATTTTTGATGAAATATTAAAAGAACACTTAAAAGACAACACCTTATCCATTTCAAATGATTTGTTTAGCAGTCATTCAAATGAATTTGTAATAATCAACAAAAATTCATCAAAATCACTCGTAGAATTTTTGAAAAAAGCTGGGTACAACGTTATTTTTAGTCTCGAAAGCAAAATAATTGATGAAAAAATTAAAGAGCATGTTGATATGCAGATTAGAATGATAAATGATTCATCTTTTATTTGTACAAAGGAATGTTATTCCCATTACAGAGCATTTTTACCTAATGGCATTAATTTATACATGACGGAACTTAATTGCAGCAGTGTTTACCCAAGAGATTGTCTGGTAAATAATTTTTCTATAAAAAATTACCTTGTTTGCAATCCAAAATCAGTTGACCCACAAATATTAAAGATACTTAAAAATGAAAGAATTATTAGAGTTAATCAAGGTTATTCAAAATGTTCAACTATTGTCGGAGATGATTTTTTGATTACTAGTGATAATGCGATATTAAAAAAGACAAAAGAAAATGGAATAAACTCATACCTAATAGAAGCAGGAGATATAAAATTAGAAGGGTATGATAGTGGTTTTATAGGTGGAACTTGTGGTTACAGCAAAAAATTAGGCATAGTTTTTTATGGAGATATTTCAAATTATAAATACAAACAAAAGCTTATGGAAATATTAGATAAAGAAAACATTAAATATTATTCTCCTACTGACGAAGAGTTTGTAGATTATGGCTCAATGATATTTTATGATATTGGAGGTAAATGATGATTCAACCATCGACATTACCAGGAATGATGGAACTTCTTCCTGAAGAACAGTTAGTATTTGATAAAATTAAGAGACAAATAGAAGATGTGTTTATACAAAATTCTTTTTTTGGAATAGATACGCCAGCAATTGAAAAACTAGACATATTGTTGTCAAAAGGTGGTGGTGAAACAAGCAAGCAAGTATATAAAATAGATAGCAGTAAAAAAAATCAAGGACTTAGATTTGATTTAACGGTGCCATTAGCTAAATATGTATCATTATATATGCAAGATATAGCTTTTCCTTTTAGACGATATCAAATAGCAAAAGTTTATAGAGGAGAAAGAAATCAAAAAGGTAGATATAAAGAATTTTATCAGTGCGATATAGATATTATTGGACATGAAAAATTAAGCCTTTTTAACGATGCAGAAATTGTAAAATGTATGTTTGAAGCTTTAAAAAAGATAAATATTCCAGATTTTGAATTTCATTACAATAACAGAAAATTATTAAATGGATATTTTTCTTATTTAGGAATTAAAGATTTTGAATCATGTTTAAGAATTATAGATAAACTTGACAAGATAGGATTAGACCTTGTAAAAGAAGAACTAAGCAAAATATGTTTAGATAACAATAAAATTGAAGCCATTTTAAAGTTTTTGAATATAAATGGAAATAATAAAGAAATTATCGAGAAACTCGAATCATTAAAAATTGATGATGAGTTATTTACAATAGGACTTTATGAATTGAAATTTGTGTACGAAAATATTTTGTCGCTAGGAGTTAACGAAGACAATATTAAAATCAACTTATCTATTACGAGAGGACTCGACTACTACACTGGTTCTGTTTTTGAAACATTCTTAAAAGATTATCGAGAAATAGGTTCAATTTGTTCAGGTGGTAGATATGATAATTTAGCTAGCAATTTTACAAAAAGTAATCTTCCGGGAGTTGGAATGAGCATTGGGCTGACTAGATTGTTTTATCAGCTACAAGAGTTGGGATTAATCCAAAATCAAAAGTATAATTTGGATTGTATTATAATTCCAATGGAAGGCTTTGAAAATAATGCAGTAAAATTGATGAATGATTTGAGAAAGTCATCTATAAAGTGTATGAGTTATCTTGAAAATGATAAATTAAAAAAGAAATTTAATTATGCTGACAAATTATCAGTAAAATATGTTATAATAATAGGACAGGATGAAGTTGAGCATAATAAATTCACTTTGAGAGATATGAAAAGTGGAGAGCAAAAATTATTATCGCTTGATGAAATCATAAACAATTTAAAATGAGGCTATGAAAAATCCGAGTAAGCATAAAAGAACTTTAAGAGAGAGTAAGACATAGGCTGAGATTTTACTTAAGAACTCATTGTGCCGAATACTAATTTGGAGCCTTTTATTAAATGAGAAAAAATTAGGGTGGAACCACGAGACACTTGTCCCTATCGGGGATGGGTGTCTCTTTTTTATTAGGAGGTATTTATGTTTGAAGTTAAATTGAAAGACGGTTCTGTTAAAGAATTTGAAAGTGAAATCAGTTTATTGGATGTTTGTAAATCAATATCTGAGGGTTTAGCAAGGGATTGTGTCGGAGCAATTGTAGACGGAAAGACAATGGGATTAATGGAAAAAATTAATTCTGATTGTGAAGTACAATTTGTAAAGTTTGATGATAAAGAAGGAAAACAAGTATTTTGGCATACTTCGTCACATTTAATGGCATATGCAATACAGCGACTATATCCAAATACAAAATTTGCAATAGGTCCATCAATTGATGCAGGTTTTTATTATGATTTAGACACATCTCATAAATTCGTTCCAGAAGATTTAGAAAAAATTGAAGCTGAAATGAAAAAAATTGTAAAAGAAAATCCAAAATTAATTAGGGTTGAAATATCAAGAGATGAAGCAATCGAAAGATTCAAAAAATTAAACCAAGACTATAAGGTAGACTTAATAGAAGGTTTTGACAAAGACGAAACTATTACATTGTATGAAATGGGAGAATTTATCGATCTTTGTAGAGGACCTCATTTATTGGATGTAAAAAATATTAAAGCATTTAAATTATTGTCAATTGCAGGCGCATACTGGAGAGGCGACGAAAACAATAAGATGCTTCAAAGAATTTATGGTATATCATTTCCTAAGAAAAAATTGCTTGATGAATATCTTGAAAGAATGGAAGAAGCTAAGAAGAGAGACCACAGAAAAATAGGTAAAGAAATGGGGTTGTTTTCAATTCAAGAAGAAGGTCCAGGGTTCCCATTCTTCCATCCAAATGGAATGGTTGTTCTTAATGAATTAGAAAAATTCTTAAAAGAGCAACTTGTAGAAAGAGGATATGGACAAATCAAAACTCCGTTGATTTTGAACGAAAAATTATGGCATCAATCCGGCCATTGGGACCATTACAAAGAAAATATGTATTTCACAAAAATAGATGGTGATGATTATGCTATCAAGCCAATGAATTGTCCAGGCTCTATCTTGATTTACAAAGATGAACTTCACAGTTATAGAGAACTACCTATAAAAGTTGCAGAATTAGGACAAGTTCATCGTCACGAATTATCAGGAGCTTTACATGGATTGTTTAGGGTTAGAACATTCGTACAAGACGATGCACACGTATTCTGTTTACCTGAGCAAATTGAAGAAGAAGTTTCGAAGATAATAGATTTCTGCGATTATATTTACTCTAAATTTGGTTTTAAATATGAGGTTGAATTGTCTACACGTCCAGAAGATTCTATGGGTTCTGATGAAGACTGGGATTTGGCAATTAACTCTTTGGAAAATGCATTAATACACAAGGGATTGCCTTTCAAAATCAACGAAGGAGACGGAGCATTCTATGGACCTAAGATAGATTTTCACTTAGAAGATGCAATCGGAAGAACTTGGCAATGTGGTACAATACAATTAGATTTCCAAATGCCTGAAAGATTTGATATGACATATATAGCAAGTGACGGCTCTAAAAAAAGACCTGCTATGATTCACAGAGCTATTTTAGGTAGTGAGGAAAGATTTATGGGTATTCTTATCGAGCATTTTGCTGGAAAATTCCCATTGTGGTTATCACCAGTTCAAGTGGAAATACTTCCAATCAGTGATAAATTTAATGAATATGCTTATGAATTACAAAAGAAAATGAGAGCAAATGGCTTAAGAGCTAAAGTTGATGATAGAAGTGAAAAGATAGGATTAAAGATAAGAGATTCTCAATTGAAAAAAGTTAACTATTCAATAATACTAGGTCAAAATGAGCTAGACAACAATGTTGTATCAATTAGAAAAAGAGATATTGGAGATATAGGTTCTAAAAATACTGACGAATTTATTGCTGAATTAGTTGACGAATACAAAAATAGAAAATAATATAATAGAATTAATTGGATTAAAAATAAAAAAAATTGCTCTGATTTTCTCAGAGCAAATTTTTAATAATAGGAGGAGAAATGTACAAAAAGTTTTTATGGTTTTTAAAATACTACAAAAATAAATTGATTTTGGCGGTTTCTTTTCTTTTGCTTAGTGATGTAGTTGGATTAATTCCTCCATATATCACTGGGAAATTGACAGATAGACTTTTAAATAATTCCATTGAACTCAAGCCATTTCTTTTAATATTGTTACTTGATATTTTAGTAATTTGTGTTAAATATTTTTTTGCAATGGGTTGGTGCTATTTTACCTTCAGAGCATCAAATGAAATAAACTACGTTACACGAAATAGACTTATGAATAAGTTTTTAAACGTTTCTTTGAAGTATTTTCAAACATTTAAAACTGGTGAATTAATGAATAGGGCGACAGGAGATGTAAATAGTTTGAGTGATTTGATGGGATTTGGAACATTAACATTATTTGATTCAACAATATTTCCTCTCTTTATTATAATAATTATGATGGTAGTTGTGGATGTAAAACTAACGTTAGTTTCTATATTACCACTTCCGATTTTAGCCTTTTTATGCTTGAAAATAGGAAGAAAAATATATGAGAAATTTTACGCGGTTCAATCTAATTTTGATAAATTGAATAATAATGTGCTTGAAGATATTGAAGGAATAAGAATTATTCGTGTCTTTGGAATTGAGAATACTAGATATTATTCCTTTAAGGAACGTTCTAGACAATTAGTGAGAGCAAATATGGACGTAGTAAGATACAGAGCTATGATGGCACCTTTTCAAAGAATTATTCCAGCAATAACTTTTATAATAGCAATAGGGTATGGAATATTTTTGATTAGTAAACAAGAAATTTCTGTTGGCCAATTGCTATCCTTTACTTATTATTTAAATATGTTAATCTGGCCGATGTATGCTTTGGGTAATTTCATAAATGTTTATCAACAAGCAGATGCTTCTATGGATAGGATTGATAAAGTATTGGATTATAAAGATAGTTTGGAGTTAAATGAAAATTTTGCGAAAGTAGATGAAATAGATAGTATTAAATTTCAGAATTACTCATTCAAATATCCATATTCAAATGATTATTCTTTAAAAAATATTTCATTTGAAATAAAGAAAAATATGAGGGTGGCAATTGTAGGCAAAACTGGGTCAGGCAAATCAACTATTCTAAAACAGTTATTGTTTTTATATCCAAGGCAAGATGAATTTCAAATAAATGGACAAGCTACTAATTTGGTTAATTTACTGTCGATAAGAGATAACATAGCTTATGTATCCCAAAAGAGTATGATTTTTTCAGATACTATAAAAAATAACATAAAACTGTCTAATCAGAATGCAACATATGACGAGATTTTAAACGCTTCAAAAAGCGCTGATATTTACAAGGATATTGTAAATTTTCCTGATGGTTTTGAAACTTTGTGTGGTGAAAATGGGGTATCATTATCAGGCGGACAAAAACAGAGAATCTCCATAGCAAGGGCTTTATTAAAAAATTCTAATTTAGTTGTTTTAGACGATTGTTTAAGTGCTCTTGATACTCAGACTGAAAAAAATATTTTAAAAGAACTAAAAAGATTGAATAAAACTGTTATATTAGCTACTCATAGATTAAATCAAATTGATGATTTTGATTTGATAATTGTATTAAAAAATGGGGGAATTAGTGAAATAGGAACTCATTGCGAATTGATGGCTAATAAAAAGTGGTATTACACACAATACAATGTTCAATTATTGAGAGGTAGATATGAACAGTAAACTGAGAAGCAGATTTGTATCAGAAAAATTGAAAATGTATACAATGAAGCAATCAAAAGAATTGACAATAGGATTCATATTTTCATTATTGAGAACATCTATGGAAATTATAGGGCCGATTGTAATTGGATTTGTGCTCAATGAATTTGTAGCAAAGGGTAAAATTGTCGGTAATTTCTCGACGATTATTTTATATTTGTTACTTTATCTTGTAATTTATGTTGCCTGCGGAATTTTCAGTAATTTGTGTATGATTTATTTTGAATTAGCAGCGAATAATATAACATATTTTGTACAAAATGATATTTATAAGCATATTAATGAACTTCCAATTGAATATTTTGACAATTTAGCTGCGGGAAGTATTGTTTCGAGAATTACAAATGACACTATGCGATTAAAAGTTATGTTTCAGTTAATTCTTGCAGATATATTGACCTCTTTAATAATGATAGTAGCGGTATATTTTATGTTAATAGCAACAAATATTAGAGTATCAGCGATGCTTTTAATTCTTTTTCCCTTAGTTTTTATTATTTTTTATGATTATAGATACAAGTCTGCAAATTATAATAAAAGAATTAGACACTTAGTAAGCAAAATCAATGCAAATATCAATGAAAATATCAATAATATTGAGATAATACAAGCTCTAAACGTTAAAAAAACAATTGAAAATAAATTCAATAAGCTAAATGTAGAGATTTTTGAGAACAATTTAGAACTTACGAAATTAAGAAGTTATGGAGGATACCGAGCCATAGATATTATAGGATTATTGTCTACTGTTATAATTCTGTTTTATTTTGGGTATGGACAAATTACAAAAAGTTATCCAGTTACTATTGGCGGAATTTATGTTATAATCGATTACACTTCTAAAATATTTTCTAATATAAGCGTAATAGTAACAAGATTTGGCGATATGGAACAAGCATACGCATCTGCATCTCATATTTTCGACGTAATGAAATTTGAAAAAACAAAAAAAGCTGAAGGAAATTTGCTGAAAGTCGAAGGAAATATTGAATTTAGAAATGTATACTTTGCTTATGACAAAGTTGATGTTTTGAAAAACGTATCATTTACAATTCCAAAGGGTTCAAGTGCGGCTTTCGTTGGAACGACAGGCAGCGGTAAGTCTACAATATTGAATTTAATACTGAAATTTTACGATGTAAGAAAAGGGGAGATACTGATAGATGGACAAAATATCAACGATTTAAACGAAGATTTTTTACGAGAAAATTTTGCTGTAGTATTACAAGAACCTTTTTTATTCGAAGCAAATCTAAAAAACAACATTACACTGGGTAAAGAATATTCTGATGAAGATGTAATTGACGCCCTTAACGAATTAGGATGTGATACTTTAATAAAGCGAGGATTAAATGAGCAAATAAAAGAAAAAGGTATAAATTTATCTCAAGGGGAGAGACAATTAATTTCTTTTGCAAGGGCATATATCAGAAATCCAAAAATATTGATACTTGATGAAGCAACTTCAAATATAGACACTGAAACTGAACAAATAATCCAGAAGCCATTAGAAAAACTTAAATTTTCTAGAACAACTATAATCGTTGCACATAGATTATCCACTATAAGAAATGTAGACACAATATACGCATTATCTAATGGTAAAATAATAGAGAGTGGTTGTCATACTGAATTAATCAAAAAAGAAGGTTTTTACAAGCAAATATATGATGAGCAGAAATCATCTTAAGGGGGAAAAATGGATAAAAAACTAAAATACATCAAGATTTCGTACACTATAATTTTTACTCTTATAGTTTTCTATATTGTAAAAAACAATTTTATTTTAAATAATCAAATATTTAACTACAAAATTTTAATAAGTTCTTTTCAGAAAATAGAAATTACTTTTTTGGGGATGCTAATATTTTTCATATCAATGATGTCGCATTTTATTGTTGATGGAAAAATCGACAAGGCAAAATTAAAATCAAATTGGATTTTTGAGTCTCTTAGAAAATTTGTTTGGATAAAAGGAGTAGATTCAAAATTTTTAGATGATGAAAATTTTGAAAACAAAAAATATTTAATAAATTTTGCTCATTTTTTAGCGTTAAGTTTGATTAGCATATTTGTTATTTTTACTGTAAAACCACAATGGACATTGTTTTTATTGTACTTGATTTTTATTTTTGTTGGTGTTTGTTTTTTATATTATAAAAAGCAAAATTCTTATTTAAACTTCATATCTTTTGATGATTTTACAAATAAAGAAAAAACTTCAATTTTTGTATACGAACTCTTTGTTAATATTTGCTATATTTCATTGTTCGTATATTTTATAAAAAGATTTACAGATATAAACTACCAACAATTAATTTTGATATATTGCGTCAGTCAGGTAATTGGGCTAATAAGTTTAGCACCTAGTGGACTTATAGTATCTGATTTGCTCGCTATTCACTTATTAAGTCATTTAATAGAGCCTCAAGCTTCAATTATGTTTATTTTATTATACAGAATAATATCTGTAATTATCCCTTGGCTGATTTCATTGGCAATGATTTTGAGAAAGATATATAATGATTCATATGTAGATGGCAATAATAAACAATTTGCTTTTAAAATTTTGTCAATCATTACTCTGGTAGTGGGAATTATATTATGTCTTAGTGTTGCGACACCTTCAATTCTTATGAGAATTAAGATATTACGAAGATTTGTGAAAAAAGATGTAATGCTATTTGCAAAATTGATAACTCTAACATCAGGTGGGTTACTCATAATGCTTGCACCGGGAATAAAAAAATCTGTTAGAAAAGTTTTCTATATTACAGAATTTGTATTATGGATATCAGTTTTTTCGACAATTTTAAAAGGATTGGATGTAGAAGAATCTATTATAACCTTCACTTTGGCAATAGTAATTTACATTTTAAAAGATGGTTTCACAGATAGTGCCATAAAATTTGAATTTAAGGATTTTTATCATACAATAATGAAAATAACGATAGTAAGTGTTCTATTTATTTTCATTAGCAATACAGCTGCAAAAGTAAATTTCTTGACGTCAACTAAAAAATATTCACTACATTATTTAATAGAAAACAAAAAATTAATAGTTTTTTATATATTGATTATTTTGTTGATTTCATATATATCACAATATACTAGAACTAAAAAAATAGAATTTAAAAAATTAACAGATGAAGATTTTCAAACTATTTCAGAATTTTTGAACAACTACGGTGGGAATGAGTTCAGTCATTTAGTTTTTTTGAATGATAAAAATGTATATTTTAATAAAATAAAAACTGTAATGATTATGTACAGACCTGTAAATAATAGCGTAATTGTTTTGGGAGACCCAATAGGAGTAAAAGAAAATTTTGTAGAGGCGATTGATGAGTTCATAAATTATTGTAGCGAATATCATATGAATGTTTGTTTCTATGAAATAAACGGAGAAAATCTTGAATTGTATTGTGACCAAGGATTTAGATTTGTTAAAGTCGGACAAGATGCAACGCTAGATTTAACAGAATTTTCGCTAGTAGGCAAGAAAAATAGAACGTGGAGACATGTAATTAATAATTTTGATAAAGGGAATTTCCAGTTCAAAGTCGAAGAACCAAGTGAAAGTTTACTTTTAAATATGAAAAGAGTTTCTGATAATTGGCTTGGAGGGAAAAATGAAATGGGATTTAGTCTCGGATTTTTTGATGAAAATTATTTGAAAAGAACGAAAATTGCTTGTATATACAAAGAAAATGAATTACTCGCATTTGCAAACTTACAGCCGTTTTATGACCAAAAGACCATTTCAATAGATTTGATGAGATATATAAGGTCAAAAGATGAAGGTCTTATGGATTTTATTTTCATAAAATTGATTTTGTGGGCACAAGAAAATAATTATGAAAAATTTTATTTAGGAATGGCCCCATTGTCAAAAGTAGGAGATAAAATATATTCTAAGAAAAAGGAAAAAATGTTAAATATTATTTACAACTCACAAAATAACATATATAATTTTAAGGGATTAAGAAGTTACAAAGATAAATTTAAACCAACTTGGTCAAATAAATACATTGCTTATACTTCAGATTTTAATTTACCATATATTTTAATAAGTGTTGTAAATTCTAGAAAAAAATAGTTGACAAATTGTATAAGATAGTATAGAATAATTGATGTTAATAAGTAGAGGTATCCGCTCTCACCTTATAATTTTAAATTCATAAGGTTATAATTAAATTTGTTTATTAATTTATGGCGGGTATTTTCTACCCGCCATTATTTATTTGGAGGTGAATAGTATAAAAGATTTAATGATTAATGAGGAGATTAGATCTGCTAAAGTTAGGCTTATAGATGATGAGGGAGAACAAATTGGAGTAGTAGCTCTCAAAGAAGCTTTAAAAATGGCAGATGATAAACATTTAGATTTAGTAAATGTTGCTCCTAACGCTAAGCCACCAGTATGCAAAATATTAGATTATGGTAAGTTTAAATATGATGCATTGAAAAAAGAAAAAGAAGCTAAGAAAAATCAAAAAGTCATTAATGTAAAAGAAATAAGACTTTCGCCAAGTATTGATACTCACGATTTGGAAGTTAAGGCCAATCAGGCATCTAAGTTTTTAGGAAATGATAACAGAGTTAAAGTTTCTGTTAGATTTAGAGGAAGGGAACTTGGACATAAAGATATGGGCAAAGAAGTATTGGATAAATTTTACGAATTGACTAAACATGTAGGACAAATAGAAAAGAAACCTTCTATGGAAGGCAGAATGATGATTATGTTTATGGGTCCTTTGACTGATAAAGAAAATTAGAGGGGGAATATATATGGCAAAAATGAAGACACATAGAGGTTCTGCTAAGAGATTTAGAAGAACTGGTACAGGTAAGTTAAGAAGATTCAAAGCTTATGCAAGTCACTTAACAGGCAAGAAATCTGCAAAAAGAGTTAGAAACTTGAGAAAAGGTACTACAGTAAGCGAAGCAGATATGAAAAGAATCGATAAAATGATTCCTTAGTTAGAGGGGGAAATATAGATGGCAAGAATTAAACGTGGTGTAAATACTAGAAGAAGACACAAAAAAATATTAAAACAAGCTAAAGGATATTTTGGTTCAAAACATACATTATTTAAAACTGCTAATCAAGCAGTAATGAAATCTTTAGCTTATTCTTATGTAGGAAGAAAAAGAAGAAAAAGAGACTTTAGAAAACTTTGGATTGCTAGAATCAATGCAGCTACAAGAATGCATGATTTAAGTTATAGCAAATTTATGCATGGCTTAAAATTAGCAGGAGTAGATTTAAACAGAAAAGTTCTTGCAGATATGGCTGTAAGAGATGAAAAAGAATTTGCTAAATTAGTTGAGCTAGCAAAAAACAATTTATAATAACAAAAGCTTAAGTTATTCAAAACTTAAGCTTTTTTTAATTGAAATATAATCTTTTATTTTATTCTCATCTGAATTAATCAATTTAATTTTTTGTTTTCTTGTTAATTTTTTTGTTTTTATTTCTTCTTTTAAAGCGTCATTTTTATTTTCAATATCTTTTATAAAAACAAATTCAACAGGAAGTCTTGCCCTAGTGTATTTACTAGCTATTCCTTTGTTATGATTTTTTATTCTTTTTTCTAGATTGTTTGTAATTCCTGTATACAAACTATTGTCTGCGCATTTTAAAATATATAGATAATACATCAGAATTTATCACTTACTATTTTTGAGATATTATAATCAAAGCCCTTCTGTAGAAGGAAATTAATAATTTTATTTTTTAGCAAATAGCCTTGGTATTTTTGCTTCCATAAATTTATTTTTGTGCTGACAATTTGTTCTGCTTTTTCTAATTCAAAATCAAAATCAAGATGTTCATTCAAATAATTTTCATATATTTTTTTATCAATACCTTTTAAATATAAATCATTTATTATTCTTTTTTTGCTATAATTTGTAAGATTTATCT
>NZ_CAMXVC010000035.1 GCF_947252345.1 uncultured Finegoldia sp. | reverse complement strand
AACAATTCAGTAGCGACGAAGGAAACTAAAAAGTACAAGAACGCCGACAAAGACAAAAAATACAACTACGAAAAAGCGTTGAAGAAGGCAAAAGAAGTACTAGCAAACAAAAAAGCAACACAAGAAGAAGTCAACAAAGCACTTGCAAATCTCGAAAAAGCAAAAGCACAATTGAACGGAAAAGAAGTTGCCAACAGCCCTTCGAAACGAGCAAAGAAATTGCCAAAAGCAGGAAGCACAGCAGAAACATTCACGCTATCAATAGCTGGATTGTTGTCAGCAGCAGGGGCTTTCCTCGGATTGAAGAAAAAAGACGAAGACAGATAAAATTGAATAGACATTCACACAAAAATGAGAGTAGCGATACTCTCTTTTTTGTTTGCAAATGAATACAAAAAAATAGCCAATGATTACACTGGCTATTGATTGATATTATAGATTTTTTGATTTTTCCGAAATTTTTGATTTTTCTGAAATTTTTGATTTTTCTGAAATTTTTGATTTTTCAGATTTTCTACAAGTATTTTTCGAGGTCATCTTCTGATATGTCGATTGTCTCCTTGTAGTTGAACACTTTTATCACCATATCTTCGGTGAACTCCCAGATGTTTGCTTGTACGGCGAATATGTCCCAGTTGTCAATGTCGAATATTCTGTCGTAGGAATCGGTGATTTTTTTGTATTCTTGCGGATACAAATAACGATAATCCGGTGAGCCTATTAGAAATGGATTGGGCATTCTGTGGTCTTTTAAGTATTTGTAGTAATCGTTGAGGTCTTGTTTGTCGAGAGGGACGTAGTGGTTGTTGAGGACGTAGTCCCATTTTAGCCCATCGAGATATACAACCTTGTCAGCGGGAACTTTGATGCAGTAAGCGACGGAATCGGGATCGGGTTTCATACAGTTGCGGTAACTGACAGAGCACCAAATCGGAAGCTTCACGTCATCAGGTTTGTCGACAATTGTTTCTGCTTTATTGACAAAATACGTGTATTTTTCTCTGAAAAACTCGTAAATATCGTCGAAGTGTTCCTTGGCGTACTCCAATTTGTTGGTGAATCTTTTTTCTTTTTTCAACACGTCCAATGAGCGCTTGTCCTGCATTGTAAAAAGCATAACGTAGCCGTTTTTTTCGTTCGGATTTCTCATTTGTTTGAAGGTCATTTGCGACTCCTTTCTGTTTCGTGCATTATTATGAATGCCACAAATATTATAATTGGCAAAAAGAAAATGGATTTCGTGCCAAATTTGAACGATGTTAAAGTCCCGATTATACAACCGAGCATGAACAACAAGATTGCGGAATACGTCGTGATTGAACCCTGCAAGAGCGTTATGTCACGGACATAGAGGTAGTCGATAAGTCCGTCGGTAGCTTTTTTGAGGTTTCCGGTGCACATCGTAGTCATCAAATTTACACCTTTGAATCGGCGAAACGCCTCTATCTGCATGGCGCAGACGAACGATATGAAAAGACAGGCGATTTTGTTGAGATTGTCGGGGATGAATCCGACAACCGACAAGAACAACCCCTCAAACACTAGGACAACCTGCCTCCAATGAACTATCTTCATATATTTGTATTTTTTTTCGAAAATTCTAACCAAAGTCGTACCCATGATGAATGCGATAATCGGCATAATGTATCGTGCTATCTTGTCGAGATTTCCCTCGCAGATATTTATCGACAACAAGACGATGTTGCCCGTCTGTGCGAAGGCAAAAACCCCTCCTCGTGTGAGATAGCTGTAACTGTCCAAGAAACCACCAATGAGCGTCAGTATGAACATTATCTCGATGCTTTCAGATTTTTGTTTCATTAATATCACCTTTTTATTTGGTTTTATTATACCATTTTTTGATTTATAAAAAAACGCAATAAAAGATTTGGGATGTGATGTGGTAAAATATTTTTGTAAAAAAATTATTGGAGGAAATATGAAAAAACTATTTAAATTTATGTTGATGGCAGTTGTTGTTGGAATGATTTTCACATCTTGTGACAAAAAATCTGATGAAAAAGCCGACAACAAAAAAACAGAACAAAAATCCGAAGAAAAGAAGGAAGAAAAGAAGGAAGATTCATCTGATAAACAAGTCGACCGAAAAATATTCGTAGACCCACAATATGTAAAAGATGTAATCGACGGCAAGAGCGATGTAAAAGATTACGTCTTGGTCGAAGCAACATGGGGAGAAGCCAAGGACAGTCCTGATTATTTGAAGGGAAACGGTCACATCAAAGGTGCCATCCATGTCAACACAGATTCCATTGAAGCTGGACCTATTTGGAATTTGAGAAAACCAGAAGAAATCGAAAAAGCATTGCTTTCACAAGGAATTACAAAGGATAAGACAGTCATAGTTTACGGACCAAACACAGGAGCTACAAGAGTTGCATTTGCGTATATTTATGCTGGAGTTGAACACGTTAAAATTCTAAACGGTGGCATCAAAGCTTGGAAAAACAAAGGATTTGAAACAGAAACAACAGAAAACAAGCCAGTTGCTGTAAAAGATTTCGGCACAAAAATCCCAGCTCACCCAGAATATTTGATTTCACTTGACCAAGCAAAGGACAAATTGAAAAACGACAAGAATTTCCAATTGATTTCAATTAGAAGCGAAAAAGAATGGAAAGGAATCGAATCGGGATATTCTTACATTCCAAAAGCAGGAGAACCAAAAGGAGCATTGTGGGGAAAATCTGGAAAAGACAATTCAGATATGTCCTACTACACGAACCCAGACGGAACATACAAATCATTCGACGAAATCAAAAAAATGTGGGCAGAACAAGGAATTTCAACAGACAAGGAAATGTCTTTTTACTGTGGAACAGGTTGGAGAGCAACTTTGCCTTGGTTTATGGCATTTGAAAACGGATTAAACCCAACAATATATGATGGTGGATGGAATGAATGGCAAATGCACAAAGAACTTCCAGTACAAGTCGGAGACCCAAAAGACAAGAATGTACAATTCACAACAGTTGACAAATTGCCAAACGACAGAGCGACAAAATAATGAAAATTATCAGAAAATTACTATCTGTAATTCAAATAGTAGCCATACTTTCGATATTCATCGTGCATTATTTCACCAAACACAGAATGGGAATGCAAAGGCATATCATGTATAAGAATATGGTTTTTGAACAACAAGTCGATATGAACATCGTGATACCGGTGACAATAGTTGTGCTCATAATTATGCTTTTCTATTTGACGTATAAGATAGTAAAACACAAAATATCAAAGCTCGAATACGTTGTGTTCGTAAACTTGACAGTATTTGCGATATTGATGGCAAATTTTGCGAGAAATTTTTTCGAACTCGATTACAACGTGGCGATTATCTTGTCCACAGCCTGTGCTTTCATACAATTTATAAAAACAACAAGCTCATCTTATTAAGTGAGCTTGTTTTTGTGGAGTTATTTCCAAGTATTTAAACATTTTTGATATTTAATATAATCAGCAAACGGCTTTCTTGCAAGGTAGTTGTGATTGTCGTACATGTTTTTTTCTTTTTTTAGCTTCATATCATAAGCAAAACAAAACATTTTGTTGTAGTTGTTCTTCCAAGGGTTCAAATAAACATTGGAGTACAAGAAATATCGGTACTCGTATTGTGTATTGGGTTCATCTTTGAAATATATTGTAAAACATGTGGTATTCCTACTTGGATCATTATATTTTTCTATAGATTTGATGTTGGATCTGTCGGTTCCTTGTAAAGTGAGGACTTGGTCAAGTTTTTTGTTTGCAAAATAGCTTTGAATTGGATGATCAACAACCCACCACACAACATTGTAAATCACGAAAATACAGATCACGATTTTGATAAATTTGTATAATTTATTTTTCATATTCACCTCTTAATGCCATCCATCAGTGTATTTCATATATTTTGCCTTTTTGAAATAGGTGTTTCCGATAGGACTTCCTGTAGCGTATTCGTAAATATCAACACTGATTTTGTTGGTATCTTCAAACAAATGCGGCAAATTAGACAATCTAAAATTAGTCAAATGATAACTGTAACGATATTCAACCAATGGATCATCCTTAAAAATCACATCAAATTCATAACCCTCAGTTTTAAAATCATAGCTTGATGAAATCTTCAAAATATTATCTTTATTAGTTCCTTGCTGCTCCATAAAAGAATACAGCCTGTGTTTTCCACAAAAATATTGAACTGGATGATTGTAAGTCCAGCCGACAATTAAGTAGACGATTACAATTGTAAGTAGAATTTTAAATAACCTTTTCATAAATTTCACAACCTTTCTTGTGTTAATTACATTATACCCAAATTTTTCAAATCAGAATAGTAAAATCACACCCCCAAATGTATGTATAAGTGAAAGGGGGAGTGAGAATGAAACAATTAAAAATCACTTCAGCTGTTGTGAAAGACGGCAAACAAAAAAAGTTGTCAAAGACAATCAACAATGTAAATGATAAGGTGGCTGAAGACAAGTTGAGAGATGCTTGTTTGGCTATCCAAGAGTTGATGTTAGGTAAAGATAAGCAAGCTTATCTTGTGGAAACAAAACAATTATAGGAGGGGTGTAGATGGATAAGTATTTGCAATTAAAATTAGGCAATGAATTCAACGAAAAAATGACAATCAGAATCGACAATTTCGATGAAAACAAAACTGATGATGAAATCGACAAACAGCTCACTAAAATCGTAGAGTCTGAGGCTTTGACGGGTAAATCGGGAGTTTTTAATAAGAAATTAGAAGCTGATATCGTGTCCGTTGAGAGAAAACAAGTCGTTTTGAAGTAGGTCGAGTATGGACGATTTACTAAGCTTTGTTGGTAACGTGGGCTTTCCCATTTCAGTGACGGCTTTTCTTCTAGTCAGGGTGGAGTCCCGACTAGAAGATATCAAAATCTCCATTGAAAAGCTCAACGCTATCCTGTCGAGCATGAACAAATAACCTTGTTAATTCCATAATTTTTATTAATTTCAAAATTTTCCTAAAATTTTTCGTGAAAGACCGGCGAGTCCACTGTGATTTGCCGGTTTTTTTGTGTTTGTTAAAAATTTTTTAAAAAATTGTTGCGAATCATTTGCATTTAGTGTATTATATTAGTTGTTGCAAACTATTTGCATTAAGGAGGAGTTTATGAGCAAGAATTTTAAGAAAATATTGGTTGTCTTCGTTGCAGCTTTGTTTTTGTTGACTGCTTGTGGCAAGCAAGGGTCTAAGGATGTTAAGAGCGAAGATGCGGCTAAGACTGATTCTAAGAAGACTATTTATGCGACGTTTTTTCCGGTGGCGGATTTGACGAAGATGATTGTCAAGGATAAGATGGAGGTCAAGACTATTATCAAGACGAATGAGGAGCCTCATTCTTTTGAGCTTACGACGGACACTATGAAGGATGTTTTGAAGGGCGATTTGATTGTTTACAATGGTGCCGGTATGGAGGCTTTTGTGGACGATTTGAAGAAATCTATGAAGGATGACGGGAAGTTTTTGGATTTGTCACAAGGGCTAACTTTGTTGGATTCTTCGAGCGAGGGTTCGGATATGACGGCTATCAATCCACACACTTGGCTTTCTGTGAAAAATGCCAAGAAGATGTTGGATTCGATTTACAAGAAGTTGTCTGCGATTGACCCTGAGAATGAAAAGTTCTACAAGAAGAATTTGGACGAGGCCAGTGGCAAGTTCGACGAATTGGACAAGAAGTTCGAAATGGAGCTTTCGAAGGTCAAGAGCAAGGACAAGTATTTTGTCGTTTCCCATGCGGCGTTCAATTATTTGGCAGACGATTATGGTTTGAAGCAGGTTGCAGTGACGGGGATTTCTCCTGAGGATGAGCCTACTGCCAAGCAACTTAAAACAATCGCAGATTTCGTGAAGGACAAGCATATTTCTACGATATTTTTCGAGGGCAAGGCTACGCCGAAAGTTGCAGAGACTTTGGCGAAAAACACTCACACAAAAACATCTACTTTGTATACGATGGAAAACCTCGACGAAAGTCAAGTTGCAAAGGGCTATTTGAAGCTTATGGAAGAAAACTTAAAACAACTTGTGGAAGCTTTCAATGAGTAAGGAGGTTATTTGTGTCAGGGATTTGTCCTTTTCCTATGAGAAAAATCCTATACTAGATGGGGTGAGTTTTGCCGTGAATGAGGGGGATTTTGTGGCAATTGTCGGTGAGAACGGGGCTGGCAAGTCTACGTTGATGAATCTTATGTTGCAAAATCTGACTAATTATGACGGCGAGATACAACTTTTCGGTGTCGACATAAAAAGGGACAATCATTTTAGGGATTTGGCGTATATTTCTCAAAATTCTGTCTTGTCATACAAAAATTTCCCGACGACTATTGAGGAGTGCGTGAAGATTCACTTGTCTTTTTTGAAAAAGAAGGCAGATTTGAAGTTTTACTTGGAACAGGTGGGGCTTTTTGAGCATCGCAAAAAATCTCTTGACGAGTTGTCTGGTGGACAGCTTCAAAGGCTTGGGATTGTACTCGCTTTGATAAAGGATGCGAAGATTATTTTTCTGGATGAGCCTACGAGTGGAATTGACGAGAAGTTTGCGGATGAGTTTTTCGAAAATTTGTCCAATCTCAAAAACAAAACCGTTGTGATAATAACTCATCAGCTTGATTTGGCTGGAAAGTACATTGATTATGCGATAAAAATCAAGGACAAAAAGGCTGTGAGAATACAAAAAAATGAGATTCGTCTGTGAGGGGAATATGGATATTTTTGAATACGAATTTATGCAGCGAGCTTTCATTGTAGGGGGTTTGCTTGCGATTATACTCCCTTGTATGGGGCAGGTTGTTTTATTAAAAAGGCTGTCGATGATTGGGGACACTCTCTCACATTCGTCACTCGCAGGGCTTACGATTGGACTTGCGTTCGGGTTCAATCCGCTATTGGCAGCCATCGTGGCGTGTGTTTTTGCGGGGCTTTCAATCGAGGTGATAAGAAACAGATTGAAATCCTATCAGGAGATATCGACGGTGATTATCCTCGCTCTGTCAATCGGGCTTGCAGGGATTTTTTCGTCGATGGTGAAAAACACCAACAGCATCTCGTCGTATCTGTTCGGCTCTATCGTGACGATAAGCGACGAGGAGTTTTACTTGGTTTTAGCAGTGGCCGCATTTGTGTTAGTGGCATACACACTTTTGTACAAGAGGTTGTATCTGAGCATTTTTGATTGGAAAGCTGCTAGGATTTTGGGAATTAACATCAAGTTTATTAATTTTTGCGTGACATTTTTGTCTGCCATCGCCATATCTATTTCGGCAAAAACGATAGGCTCGTTAATCGTGTCATCGCTACTGGTGTTGCCGAATATAAGCGCTATGCAGTACACCAAAACGTACAAAAACACTTTGATTTGTTCGATAATTTTTTCGGTGGTGTTTGTGTATTTGGGGCTTGTGATATCTTATATGCTAAACCTCAGACCGGGGTCTGTAATCGTGTTGATATCGGTTTTTTGGCTGATAATTTCGTTGATAATAAGGAAAAAATAGGAGATAAAATGAATTACAATAAGAAAATAATATTGGCTGTGGTTTTGTTGTCGACAGTTTTAAGTTCTTGTTCGAGCTTTTCCAAGCAGGAAAAAAAGAAGGAGCTTGCAAATTCTAACGTTAACACAACGCAACAATCGACTTGCAGCGAGAAGAAACCAACAATAAAAAAGGACAAGACAACGGAGGTCTTGATAGATTCTGAAATCAAAAAATCTGACATCGTCAAAGTCGTCAAGCACGGCGACCATTGGCACGTTTTTACAAAGGATGGCAGAGAGAAGATTACTTACAAAGACCCGAGCAAAATAAAAGACACGACGAATTTTGAAATGGTGAGCGTTGTCGGCAAGAGTAGACTCAAAGGTCAAAACGTCGTTAAAATATTAAAGCACGGCGACCATTGGCACGTTTATTTGAGAGGTGGCGGGGAATATCTCACTTACGAAGACCCATCAATGATGTTTCCACACATAAAAGTGGGAACGTACGTTGGAACCCATGCGGATAACAACAGACATTTTCACGGCAAAATGGACGCAAAGACAATTGCACACGAAAAGCAAAAACTCAAAAAAACTATCGAGAAAAACGACGAAAGAGTCATCAAGATATTGAAGCACGGCGACCATTACCACATCTACACGTCAAAGGGCAACGAGTTTGTGTCCTACACAGACCCTAGAAGCTTATATCCAAATGCAGAGTACGGTCAGTACGTTGGAACACACGCCAACAGAAAACAAATGATTGCCAAGATTATCAAAGAAGACAGGGAAAAACAAAAAAAGAACAAAAAATCTAACAAGACCTACACGAAACACAATTCGGACAGGCTAATTCGTGACGACAAACTCGTCAAAGTGGAGGGCAACAAGAAAAAACACAACGTCATCAAAATATTGAAACACGGCGACCATTGGCACGTTTACACAAAAGACGGCGATGAATTTATAACTTACAAGAATCCATCATCACTTTACCCAGACATCGCTGTTGGAATTTACACGGGAAGCCACGCAGGTGACGGCGAACATAGTCAACACCACAACGACGCAAAGGAAAATCCACAAAGGGAAAATCCGACAGGACAAAACCCACAAGACAATCCGTCACAAGATGGCACATCGCAAATTCCAAATGCCAAGACACGACAACAAAAAATAAAAGAGCTCAAAATAACAAAAGTTATCGGAAAAGATGGAAAAATAAACGAAATCAACAGATTTGACATCGTCAAAATCCTAAAACACGAAGACCATTATCACATCTACGACTCCAACGGGAACGAAGCGATAACATACACCAATCCGAAAGAACTCTTCCCAGAAGCGACGTATGGAAATTACCAAGGAAACCACGACGAGCCACAAAACAACGACGAGATTAAATGGCCGGAAGGCATCACGAAAATCGTCGACCACAAAGACCACTGGCACTTGTACAGAGGTGACGAAGAAGTGTTGATGGTAAGAGTCAATCCAAAAAGCCACTATCCAAACGCTGAATACATCAAAGACTACGTCGATGTTGGAAATGTAGAAGTAGACGACAAGGACATCTTCAACTACGATGACATCCAAGCCAACAAAGTCGACGGAATCGAAGCCATACTCAACGACAATCTAAGAAGTATGACGGGATACGGCAAATTGACAGACGGAATCACCATAGTGGGAACAGACGACAAACAAGACAATGTATTCTACTGGTTACACGGCGACCACTACCACGCACTAAGCATAAAAGACTTGTTGAAAATGGAAAAATCAGGAGCTTTGAAGGGATTCACAGCGAAAGACGTCGTCGCAACGTTGAAATACAAATTCACACATCCACAAGTTGATTTGACGTACAAATCAGACTTGAAAATAGAAGAAGTAATAGAATTTTTGAAATCTCACTACAAAATCAGTGACACGTCGAGAATCTTCTCGATTGGACAAGAAACTGTCGACATATACACTAAAGATACGACGACAAGCTTCCACATAAGCAAATTTGAAAAGAAAAACGGAAAAATATCCTACAAAGGACAACTTCCACAAATACCAAGCGACGAACAACTGGAAAAAGAGCAAAAATTAAAAGAACAACAAGAAAACGAGACTGAATACAAACAAAAAGACAACAAACAAGAAGAAAAACAAGAAGAAAAACAAGAAGACAACAAACAACACGAACAAAACAGCTCTCACGACAAAAAAGACAAAGAAAAACAACCGGCAGAAGAAAAACAACCGGCACAACCAAAAGAAAACAAACAACAAACACAAAACAGCACAACAGACAAAACAACAGAAACTATCAAATAACAACCCCCGAAAACTTCTTTCACAAAGAAGCAATCCCTCTGAACATTCAGGGGGATTTTTTGTTGTGCACTTAAGTGTGTTGAGCGAACGAAGTGAGCGAAACAAAAAACCACCTGCTATGCAGGTGAAAGACAATAGCTTTAGCTTCAAGCAAAACAAAACCTCATATGATCGAATAGTGTTGTCTGACAAGCTGCACATATTAACAAAGGAGCTTATCATCATAATGGATAATAATAGTTATCACACACAAGATGGAACTGTAAGTATAATATGGTATTTGCACCAAAATACAGAAGATAAATAATATACGGAAAATTAAAACAAGATATAGGAAAAATACTAAGAGATTTATTAACAAGAAAAGGAACAAGAATAATAGAAGCTGAATTGTGTCCGAACCGTATTCACAAGTTGCTTGAAATACCACCAAAGTACAGTGTATCGGAAATAATGGGATATTTAAAAGGGGAAAATAGCCTAATGATATTTGATAGGCATGCAAATTTAAAATACAAATATGGAAGTAGAAATTTTGGTGCAGAGGATATTACGTGGATGCAGCAGGAAAAATGCAAAGAAAATTGAAGAATATATAAGAAATCAATTAAAAGAAGATTATATGGCAGATCAAATAAGCATTAAAGAATTTGTAGACCAGTTTACGGGTGAGCAAGTAAACAAAAGCAGAAAATAAGGTGCTTTAGCACCAGCTGCGAAAATTGGTGTAAGAGAAAGAAAGTCCAAAGCATAAAATGCTGCCGGTAACAGCCTCTTATAGGGGCAGAGCAAACCATCAACTAAGCTGGTGGTTATAATTTTATCAAATCAAAGGAGAACAAAACGATGACCATGAACCAGAAGAAAGCGCTGTATGCCTTTGGCTGTGATAATATATAGGAATAAAAACCTATATCGAAATGAGATGCTCAAATAGCTAAATATAAGATAAAATAGCACTAAATTGTTACGAATATTGTTAGTCCTCAAGAGGTTGTTGTTGATAAGTCACTATAAAAGTATTGATTTAGCAATACTTTTATAGTACAATTTCACATAGAAAGGAGTATTTACGATGTCTTTTTCATACAAACCTCTTTGGAAAATGCTCATTGATAGAGATATGAGCAAGAAAGATCTGATGGAAGCAACTAATATTTCAAAATCAACTATGGATAAAATGGGACGCTCTGAAATCGTGTCCCTTGAAATAATTGACAGAATATGCAACTACTTTGATTGTAGCATTGAAGATGTCATCAAACATCGTCATAAGGAAGGAGGGAAAAATGAGAAATAGTTATTCAAAAGCGGCAGCAGCCACCTTTGTTTTGAACAAGGGCGAACCCATTCATAGATGGTATTCCTATTTAGAGGGATATTCTTCTTGCTTGATTGACGAAGTTGTGATGGAGATTGGACCGGAAAACATCCATGTAATTTACGATCCGTTTTGTGGAACAGGCACAACATCTTTAGTTGCATCTTCTCACGGGATTAAATCCTATTACTGTGAGACAAATCCTTTTATGCAGCAGGTTATTGAGGCTAAAATCAATTCTGTTAAAAGGCTGAGAGACTCAGGTATCCGAAGCAAATACCTTAAAGCATTCTTAAAGGAAATAGAGAATTACAGATTTCAGCTTTGCTTTGAAGCACCTACATGGGACGGATTTGAAAAATTCTTTGATGCCGAGGTACTGGCTCAGTTGCAAGACTTACAGCAAAAGGTTGATAATATTTCCGACGAAGATACGAAAAACATTGCTCTTATTCTCTTAGCATCTATTACGGTCAGGGCTTCAAAGATGATTCGCCAAGGTGATTTACGCTTCGCAAAAGAAAACGAGAAGAAAGACAAAGACAAAGATGTTCTTTCTAATTTCATTTACAAACTTAGAATAGCCATTGAAGACATTGAGAGTGATAGTTGTCCTACATTAGCAGAAACTATCAGATTGGCGGATGATTCGAGAGATATTGAAGTTGAAAACCAGATAGACTGCGTTATTACTTCGCCTCCTTATCTTAACGGCACCAACTATATAAGAAACGCAAAACTTGAGTTGAAGCTATCCGGTCATGTTATTAGTGAAAAGGATCTGCCACGCCTTCATTCTAAGGGAATTATCGCAGGCATAAACAATGTCTCCAATCGTAACAAGGTCTTTGAGATTCCAGATGTTGTACGCCCGTATCTTGAAGAATTAGAACCTGTTGCATACGATAAACGCATTCCGATAATGGTTGCAGGCTATTTTAATGATATGCAGAAAGTTATTGAGCGTCTCTCACACGCAATGAAGGACAACGGATACTTTATCATGGATATTGGAGACTCACAGTTTGCTGGGGTTCATATTCCTACCCATGAGATTCTGACAAAAATCTGTGAATCTTACGGATTTGAACTGTATGGAGAGGATATCCTAAGAGAACGCCGTTCTAAAAATGGCATGGTTCTTTCTCAGAGGCTATTGAAATTTCGATTTCATAAGAAGGATTCACCTCTTGAAATCTTCTATGCGGAAGCACATAATTTTATGAATACCATGCCATATAAAGTTGCACCGTTTTCGGGGCGAAACTGGGGACATTCGTGGCATTCTTTGTGCTCATATCACGGAAAGTTGAAGCCTGCAATTGCTCATTTTTTGGTGGAACAATTTACCGAGCCGGGAGACATAGTCGTTGACCCTTTGAGTGGAGTTGGTACAATTCCGTTAGAAGCGTGCTTGCAAAATAGAGTTGGTATTGGAAACGACCTCAGTGAGCTCGCATATTGTGTTACAAAGGCAAAAGTAGAGAAAGCTGATGAACAGGATTGTTTGGAAGTTCTTGAACGATTATACTCATACATCGAGGTCGAAAAACAGAGCGATGAAATCTCATGGATGATCCAAAAATATGAGAACTTTGGGTTCAATGGAAAGCTGCCTAATTATTTCCACGAAGACACTTTTAAGGAAATACTTTGCGCACGAAAATATTTTGTTTCAAGAATCAGAACGCTTACATCTGCTGAGGCAATGGTTTTTTCGTGTTTCCTTCATGTTCTTCATGGCAACCGCCCTTACGCATTGTCACGAAATTCTCATCCTCTTACACCATATGCTCCCACAGGTGATTTTATCTACAAAAATGTTGTAGAGCATATTAAAGATAAATTGTATGCTTCATATAAAAATGGGAATTTTAAAAGCTATTGCTCCGGACAAGCGATATATGGGGACTATCAATATCTCGGTACCCACTATATCACTGCTGATGCTGTGATTTGCTCACCTCCTTTTGCTGATTCAATTAGATTTTATATGCAAAACTGGATGCGCCTTTGGCTTTGCGGTTGGGAAGAAAACGACTATAAAGAAGCCGAAAATGCGTTTCTAGACCAGAAGCAACGCAAGGACTTTGATGTTTATCTGTCCTTCTTCAAAATGTGTTACGATATTTTAAAGCCCAACGGTAAAGTAATTCTCCACCTTGGCAAAACTGGGAAAGTAGATATGGCAGAGGAATTGTCTAAACGAGCTGCACCGTATTTTATCGAGGTGTATCGTGGTACTGAAAATGTCCAGGAGATTGAAAAGCATGGCATTAAGGATAAAGGGTCAACGGTGGAGCACCAATATTTGTTTTTGATGAAGAAGTAAAATAGAAACGGGACTGGAAAAAATCCAGTCCTGTTGGAATAATTATCTGATTGTTACAGAATCAGGATAGTGACCTTTATGCTCGCGGTATTTTTCAGCTAGGTCAACTTTTCCAGCGATAATTCGCTTCAAGGAATCATTTATTTTGTCCGCAGTTAGGATTCCGTCTCTTACCTTTTGATAGTTAGGTTGCATCAAAAACTCGTCATAGAACCATACAACATTTTTAACAAGCAAGTCCAGTACCTGCTGATTAACCTCTTTCTTGTAGAGAAGATCCAAAGACAAGCCAGTAATTTCACTCAGTCGAGAAAGTTCTCCTTTGGTATAATAATCTACAGGGAAATTGTCGCTCTTTTGAGAGTTATGGCTACTACACAAACAAGTAGCAGTTTCATCAAGACGGTACAAATACGCCAACGGCATGGTGTGGTCTAAAGCCATATCCCCCAACTCAATTGGGTCAGAGTCAGGCCCACACTTGAAACATCTCTTGTCGAACTTTTCCCAAATGTATCGAGAAAACTCCTTCTTAGTGCGGCGCTCAAATTCAAAATGAATAATGTTTCTGTCCAAGAGGCTATTTACCAAAACCTCAATAGCCCTTCGTCTTAAACTATCTTCTTTGAACTGCTGGGCATTACGTTGAGGATTCAAAGGAGCATTAACAAAGAACTTCTTGCATGCTTTACATTCAAGCTGATGTCCATAATAGGATACAAACTTATCACCTTCAATATTGAGCACTTTGAGGTCACTTTCTTTCACATTAGAAATGTTCTGTATCTTGTATGCTCTGAAAGTCGAATGAACGCACGGAGCTCGTTTCTTGCAATGTAATGAAAAACACAAAGTCTTTGACTCGTCGTCAATATTGATGGGAAGATAACGACCACAGCGATTACAGCTCTTTGCAATGATGCACTTTCCTTCTGTAAATTCTTGTCCGGAAGTGAGATACAAGTCAAACGGCAAGTCAGAACGGAGATAGTAAAGATAAGGCACATGCATACTGGTCTTTTGATAAAAGCTCGTTGCACAAGATGTATCTTGAAATTCCTCCTTGGAAACTACATCAAAATCAAAAGCGATGAAATCAAGAACATTGCGTTGCTGACTTGATATGGTCATTTTAACAACCACATCAATCAACTGTGAATCCTTATTGATAAGCTGTTCGGCATGAATGCCAATGCCTGACCAGTTATTAGCTTCGATGGTTTGTTCCAAATCTTCGCTTAAAACATAGCCTTTCTTTTCGTAGCTATAACTCATATCCAAGGATACAGTCGCTTTTTTAGAAGAATGGATGTAGCCACCAAAAGCAATAATTGACAAATTTTTTTCAAAAAGTTCAACTACATCAACAGATGGACGAGTGAATGTAAATGTCACCGAGTTTCTTTCACAGACATATTGCTCTGCATGAAGAACACGGCACTCGCCACCGGTTGTCTCGTCACATGTATGATAGCCGCTTTCACGAGTCACGCCTCGTCTATGGTAGGTTCTTAAATCTTTCTGAGCCATAAATAGACCCTCCTTTACAAATTCTCAAATAGCTCACTCAGGGAAACGCCGAAGCCATCTGCAATTTTCTGAATGTTTTTTATGGCGATATTCCTTTTGCCGGCTTCGACCGATGCAAAATAAGTCCTGTCCATGTCGATAGATAAGGCAAATTTTTCTTGGCTCAGTCCCTTTTCTTTTCGCAACTGCTGAACCTTGTGCCCGAATGTTTTTTGAATATCCAATGGCGTTCACCTCCAAAAATATATTTATCTAAAATTATATTTTATATCTTATGATGTAAATAAGACAACGGATTATAAGTAACAAATTTGTATTTTATCATCACAAGCGAATAAATGACCAAGCCAAAGCCGATCAACCATAAAAAGTTGGTCGCTTTTGATGAGCACTTAAGTTTGTTGAGCGAACGAAGAGAGCGGAACAAAAAACCACCTGCTATGCGGGTGGAAGACAATAGCTTTAGCTTCAAGCAAAATAAAACCTCCTATGATAAAATAGTGTTGCCTGACAAGCTACATATATTAACAAAGGAGTTTATCATCCTAATGGATAATAATAGTTTATCACACACACAAGATGGAATTTTAAATATAATATAGTATTTACACCAGAATACAGAAGATAAATAATATACGGAAAATTAAAAGAACAACAAGAAAACGAGACTGAACACAAACAAGAAGACAACAAACCAGAAGAAAAACAAGAAGACAACAAACAAGAAGAACAAAACAGCTCTCACGACAAAAAAGACAAAGAAAAACAACCGGCAGAAGAAAAACAACCGGCACAACCAACACAAAACAGCACAACAGACGAAACAACAGAAACCATCAAATAACAATCCCCGAAAACTTCTTTCACAAAGAAGAATCCCTCTGATTATTCAGGGGGATTTTTTGTTAATAGGGGGAATAATTAAAAAAGGAGATAGCTGACACAACACTATCAGCCTCTCCTTCCACGAAATCCTGCTTTGGAAATAATTTTGAAAATATCTACATTTTCGTCTAATAATTTTTCGATAATTTCGCCGAATATATAAGCATCAGCTCTGTTTGTTTTTTCTTGCACAGCCAATAATTCCATCAAGACATACAAAAACTCAACATCATATTCACCAAAATCATTAAGAGAAGAATATTTTTTAATATCAATCTCATTTTCGCCGTTTTCTATTAAATTTTTTAAAGTGATGTAATCATTGTTTGAAAGTGGCTTACAAGAATGCCAACAACTTTGGATAGATTTTAAGAAACTCCTTGTAAGCTTATGATTTCCCTGCATTTTCATCAGAACATCCACTACCCAATGAATATGCTTAGGAGTTCGTAAGCGAGTAGAATCTTTGGAATACTTGACCAATATATCAAAATCAGAATATTTTCCTTCGAAAACATAAATAACATAATTTTTTAAAACAAACTCAATTATAGCTTGTTTTGTCTTTTTTTGTATTAATTTCGTTCCTTTTTTTATTTCCATATTGCACCCTAAAAATTAGAAATAAGCAATTCTTTGATTTTGCCCCTTGAATTACCTTTTGAGTTTATCATACGAAAAGCCTCAATTCGTCTGATTCGATGAGAAGAATAAATATCGTCGAAGAAATTGTCTTGTTCATCGACGTTTTTGGGGTCGGAATTACTTAGTAGAATTTTTGCACCTTTTCTGTCCATTTCATCGAAAAATTTTGCAAGTTCAATTTGTTCTTTGTCACCAAACTGTTCATTAGTATAAGCAGTAAAACTCGAAGTATCTGTCAATGGGCGATATGGTGGATCAAAATAGACAAATGTGTTCTTGTCGATAAAATCACGGGATTTTTTGTAATCGACACACACTATATTCACCTGTTGAAGCCTTTCACTCACAGCCATTAAAGTCTTACGGTCACAAATGAGAGGGCTTTTGTATGAACCCATCGGAACATTAAAAAGACCCTTTTTATTTACACGATACAATCCGTTAAAACAAGTTTTGTTAAGAAATATCATCAAAGAAGCCCTTTCGACACTTATTTTGTGAGTATCATTAATTTTCAATTCATTAAATAGCTTTCTTTTTTCCAGATAAAACTTTTTGCGTTCATCTGTATTCTTTCCCAGAAATTCACCCTCTATTCTCTCTAATAGACAAATAAGTTCCCATATATTGTCTCGTACAGTTTGATAAACATTCACAAGCTCAAAATTGGTGTCACTGATGTAAATTTCATTGAGCTCGAATTGTCTCAGTATATCAAAAAGAACAGCCCCACCACCGACAAATGGCTCGGCGTATTTTGTAATAGCTTTATCTTCAAAAGGATAGTATTTTTTTATTTCACTGATGAGTTTCCCCTTTCCGCCAGCCCATTTTAGAAATGGTTTTATGTATGTATTTTCTTTCTCGTTATATCTGATGCTTCTTTTATCAACAGGTTTTTTCGCAGATTGTGGGATAATCCACATATTGCCAACCATAGTTGCATTGTCAATCCTGTTTTCAGAGCAAAGAACAGCTACTCGTCGTTGCGAAATCCCCCACTTTTCAGCGGCCTCCCTTGCGGACATAAACTCCATAAAAACACCTCCTTTTTTTATTTTATTATATTCTAACTCTCGAATAATAGCAATATCATTTCATTATCATACTAAACAAAAGAAATTTTGCTATTAATTTTTTCATAAAAACTCCTTTATACATTTTGACATAATATATCATAAGTTAAAATTATACACTAAATTTTCCCACAAAAAAAGTCGCACGTTGTTGTGCGACTTTCGTGGATTATTTTGTAAATTGCTTTAC
>NZ_CAMXVC010000034.1 GCF_947252345.1 uncultured Finegoldia sp. | reverse complement strand
TGTGTTGTTTTGTGCAGGTGTTGTTGGGTTTGGCAAGTTTGGTGTGCTTGGTGTTGGTGTTCCTGGGTTTGTTGTTCCAGGTTTTGTTGTTCCTGGTTTTGTTCCTTCACCTGGTTTTGTGCCTTCGCCTGGTTTTGTTCCTTCGCCCGGTTTTGTTCCTTCGCCCGGTTTTGTTCCTTCGCCCGGCTTTGTTCCTTCACCTGGTTTTGTTACCACGATTGGTGGTGTATTTTTCGGTGTTGTGCCTTCGCTTGGTGTTTGTTTTGGAGTTTCTTTTATTTTAGCTATTTCGTCTTTTATTTGTTTAGCTAATTTGTCAACTTCCTCTTTTTTAGCGTCTTTGTTTTTCGCCAATTCTTCAGCTTGTTTTACCAAGTCGTTCAATGTTTTTTCTTGTTGTGGTGATAATTTGTTTTCTGATTTGTTTTTCACCAATTCTTGTGCTTGTTCTTTTTGAGCGACAAGGTTTTGTAGGTCTTCTTTTTTGACTTCTTTTTCTTTTATTTTAGTGACAACTGCTTTTAGGTCGTTATTTGCTTGGTCGATTTTTTCTTGTGATTGATTTTCTTTCACAACGTCTGTTGCTTGTTGTATCAATTTGTTTAGTTCAGTCAATTGTTCGTCTGTGATTTCGTATTTTTCAGGTACAGATGCTATTTCCTTTGCTTTTAGCAAGTTGTCCAACAAGTCTTTGTTGTCGATTGGTTTTGCAGTTTTCTTGTCTTTTCTGTTTATGACAACTTCTTTGATTGTTTCGTTGCCGGCATCATCGTAGGCTTTGATTTGGAATTTGTTTTCGCCGATTTCCAATGGAACTTCCACTTCAAATTTTCCGTCAACGCCGTTTTCTAGTTCGAAGCAATCCCAAGTTTTGTCGACTCTTTCGAGCATTGATTTGTTCAAAAGCATTTCCAAGTAAGTCATATTTTCGTGTGCTTTTGCTGTTATCTTCGCTGTTGGCGCTGTTTCATCTGTGTGTTCTACTGAGTAGTCGAGTTCCGGTGCGACGAAGTCTTTTCTGATTTTTCTTGTGATTGTGTCTTCGAGGTTGCGTCCTTCTTTGTTTTGTCCTTTGACTTTGATTTGCAATCCGTAAACGTGGCCGTCTTCTAGCTCGGAGATGTTCAATTCGTGGTCAAACGAGAATGTCGTGTCGGATTCTTTCTTGAATGTGATTGGTTGTGTTGGTATTTTTTCGAGCTTTTTGCCGTCTTTTGTCACAGTCAATGTCAACTCGTCCACTTGGTTGATGTGTGTTACATTTCCTTTGATGTGAATTTTGTTGTAGGAGTCCTTGTCTTGTTCGTCTTGTTTTACCCCTTGCTCATCTTGTTTTTCGTCTTGTTTTTTGTCTTCGTGTTTTCCGAATGCTTCGTAGTAGTCTGGGCTTTCCACTTTGATTACTGGCATTGTGTAGAGCGTATCGTCTTTTTCTGGTTGTTTTTCTGGTTCTTGTTGTTCTGGTTGTTCTTTTTCTGGTTTGATTTTAACAGAAATCCAATAGTATGTTTCGATGTCTCCCACTTTGACAGATATTTTCATTTCATAGTCGCCCGGTTTTTCTGTGTTGTCAAAATTCTTGTCCAAGATTTTTACTGTCGCATTGTCCGGAAGTCCTTTGATGAATTTTTTGATTTGTTCTTCTGTAGGAACTGGGTCTTTTTCTTTCAATTCTATCGGTTGGATTTCGATGTTGGATGTGACTTTGGTGTCAACTTTTTCGCTGTTGACATTTCTTGAGTTGTCCCATGCGTATACTCCAAGGTTTGCAAGGTCAAATCCGTCAGCTATTTTGAATGTGTATGAGTAGTCTCTGACGATGTCGTTGTTTTTGAATCCGTCGTCACTTCTTACTGTTTGTCCGTACCATTCATTTGTCTTTTTGTTTTCGTATCCGACACTGAATATTCCTGCTCTGTCGTCTTTTGCGATTACGGTAAGTTCTCTTTTGTCTTTGTCGTATTTGTAGGATATTTCAGGTTTTGTGTTATCGACTACGATGTTGTACTGATATTTTTGTGGTTTGGCGTTTTTGTAATCTATGTGGCCTGTTATTTGGTAAGTGTATGTTCCTTCGTCTACTGATTTTTCTGTGTTGTCTTTAAAATCCCAAGCAGAGCCGGCTGGAACGTATTGGAATCTGTATTGGCTGTCTCCGCCTTTGTACAAGCTGTTGACTTTTAGAAGAACTGGATCGATGAATAAGTTTCTCAATACTTTTCCCTTGCTGTCCAAGATGTCGTATTTTACATCGAGTGCGTTTCTCATAACGGAGATGACAGGTGTTATTTCTGTGTTGAATCCGTCTTCTTGGTTAGCGTTGACGAATACTGTTGGTTTTCCGTCGACGTTCCAAGCGTTCCAGTATTCCCATCCGCCTTGTGTTTTTCTTCTCATAAATCCTGTCTTGTCGATTCCTCCATCTGGATATACCACTGGTGCGTAGTTTACTTTGTCGCTGAAATCTGGCATATTGTCGATGAATTGTGGCTCTGACCAATCGCCTTTGAATCCTGTGTATGGGATTGAAAGCGTTGGGTTGTCTTTTGATTCAAATACGACATATCCTTGTGCAAATTGATTTTTGTCAATATCTTTTGTAGATATCGTTGCCTTGTATTCTACTTCGCCGTTTGCTGGTACTGTAACAGGATCTAATGTTTCTTCTTTTGCAACTGATGAATGTTCAGTGTATCTACCATCTTTTACTTCATCTTTTAATGAGATGTATCTTGGTGTAAATGTGATGTCCTTATCCTTGGAGTAGTTCTTTAATTTGAATGTAGCGTTGAATTGTTCTCCAACTTCTCCGACTTCCAATTTTCCGTCTTCTTTTTTGTCGTTGTCGCTTGTAGCTTTGATAGTTACGTCCGTCTTGACGGCGTTTTCGAGGTTGACAAGTCCTGCTCCTTGTTGTTTTGGTGTGTACAATGATGCACCGTTTACTTCTGTGTCTTTTACAGGTGTAGCTGTGTTCATCATCACAAGAACTGTCAAGAACTCTTGTTGTGGGTCTGGTTTGCCATCACTAGTTCTCTTCAATAAACCGTCTTTGTACAATCTTTGCATTACCAACGCACTAGCCCCTGCAACTTGTGGAGTCGCCATTGATGTACCGCTCATCAAAGTGTATTTGTTGTCGTTGACTGTCGAGTAGATGTTTCCTCCGACACCAGCGATGTCCGGTTTCAATCTCAAATCAGGTGTGATTCCCCACGATGAGAATGTACTCATTTGTCCTGCTTGTGGATTGTCAACGGATTTTACTTGAGTGATTTGGATTTTTTGGTGTTCGTTTGTTTTTTTCAATTCCAACAATTTATTTCCATCTTTGTTTTTGATGAAAACTGATGGGAAATCTTTAAGCTCCATTCCTGACATCGTCGACAAATCACTACCAGTTGGTGTGTTGTAGATTATTATTCCGACAGCACCTTTTGATTCGGCTAAAAGAGCCTTTTCGTTGAATGACCTAGCGCCTCTTTGTACGAGAGCTATTTTGCCTTTTACTTCTTTGCCATCATAATCTGAATCGGCATTTCCATCTCCACAGTCGACATATTCGACCATATCTGTCGAAGATTTTTCGTTTTCTCCTTCTGCGTTACCAGTAGGCAATTTGATGTCTGTTCCTTCTACCAAGACGTTTCTTCCCATCAATTTTAAGTTTTCCATCGAAGCGACAGAATACGATGGGTCAGTAACTGCTGGGTGACCTGCCACACCTACGTCGGGATTTGTCGCCAAGTTTGTCTTCGCATTGCCTCCCCAGTTTGTAACACGGTCGTTGCCCATTGCGACTGCGCACACAACTCCGGCTTTTTTTGCTTTGTTGAACGCTTCATTTGTAGGTGAGGCGCCATCTCTGCTGTAACCCGAGCCCATTCCCAAGCTCATATTCAATACGTCTGCTCCGAGCTTGATGGAATCGTCAATCGCCTTCAACCACACTTCTTCGTAAACAGTAGACACCAATGCGTCGTTGCTGAAAACTTTCATCGCCAACAATTGAGCGTTTGGTGCTACACCCCTTACTCCTTTGTCTTTCTCATCGCCATTCGCAGCGACTATTCCTGCAACGTGCATTCCGTGGTATCCGCCTATTCCAGAATCTCTGATTTCTTGCGACTCATCGGCGTAGTTGTATCCGTAAGGGATTTTTCTGCTGAACCATTTTCCCCTCAATCCGTTTGCCTGTATAACTTTGTTGACATCAGCCTCGCTCTTGTATTTGGACTCGACGTCAGTGGATAATTTCATATCCTTGTGGTTAGGGTCTACCCCTGTATCGATTATGCTCACGAGCATTCCTTGGCCTGTAAATTGATAAGTGTTCCACAACGTATCGGCCTTAATCATAGAAGGCGCTGTCATAAGATTTGGCGATGCGCCATTTTTTGGTCGTTGCGCCTGCATTTGCAAAGTTACCTTCTTGACGCCACGTTGATTAATCAACTTGTCGATGTCCTTTGCTTTTATCTTCGCAGAAAAACCCGTAATGACAGCTGAAAATTCCTCGTCCTTGTCGAGCTTGACGTTTTGTTTTTTCAATTTTGAATCGATGTTTTCTGTAGTGTTCTTCACTTCTGACTCTGAAGACTTGACAGCTTGTTGAAATCTAGCACTCTTGATGTTGGATTCCTTCTCTATTGCTGGCTTGTTATCAGTTTCAACGATGACCTTGACCTCTTGGTCCTTCTTGACCCCTTGTTCTTCAAGTTTAGCGTAT
This sequence comes from uncultured Finegoldia sp., assembly GCF_947252345.1. Taxonomy (GTDB): domain Bacteria; phylum Bacillota; class Clostridia; order Tissierellales; family Peptoniphilaceae; genus Finegoldia. The sequence continues at coordinate 13,337 of NZ_CAMXVC010000034.1, read as the reverse complement.
GTAGTGCTGTCTGTCTGATTGTTCGCAAATGTTGTCGCACTTGGCAAAACCAACGAAAACAATAGCACACCGGCTAAAAATTTCTTAGAATATGGTTTCATATATACCCCCTTAAATTTATTCGCAAAGACCTGTGACAACCTTTGCGTTTTTTATTACACTAATTTTACTTAATGAAATAATAAATGTCAATTTGTTTTTAGTCCTCAAAATTAATAATTATACTTCTATCGTTTTCATCAATATGAACGCAAGTTTTTCTGTGTCACTTGTAATTTAGCCGTTTTATTTAAACAAATTTCTTTTAATTTTAATTGCTTGTTGTTTTTTTATTGCTAAATTGCATATAAATGTAAAATCCTACCGAAATACTAAATTATTTTTCAAAAAAAATTTTTTTCAAACCAAAAATCCACCAATCTGTTACCATTAAATTTTCATTTTTTGCTACTATGAACTATCACAAATTTTACCTATAATGTTTTCAGGAGGGAAATTATGACAACGAAAAAAATAACTACAACAGCTATATTCATCGCACTGACGGCGTTTTTCACAATCGCAGTCAAAATTCCGGTGTCACCTGCAATGGGATATGTCAATTTGGGAGATTTTGTAATCTTGCTGTCGACTGTAGCGTTCGGCCCAATCATCGGTATGATTTGCGGTGCAGTTGGTTCGAGCTTGGCGGATTTGTTTTTGGGATATGCTGCGTTCGCCCCGTTCACTTTTGTCGTGAAGGGAGTTATGGGTTTGGCGATGGGAGTATTTTTGAAAAAATTCACAAACAAAACCCAATCCACAGTGTTGACGGCTGGTGTAATCTGTGAATTGGTGATGGTGGTGGGATACTTCTTCACATCCGTTATCCTTTACGGAAACAAAACAGCCTTTGCGACAATCATTCCCAATGGAGTGCAAGCTCTTGTGAACTTCATTATTTTCGCACTTATTTGGAAGAGATTTGTGAAGATAACCGAGTCTATGTTGAAAAACTCATAAAAAAATACCACTTCAAATGAAGTGGTATAGTTTATGATAATTTGCTGAATATAGCTATAGCTCCTTTTGCTACTAACATTGCTTTTCCTTTTGGAATTGCTCCCCTAGAAATTGCAGCCTTAAGTTGTTTAACAAATTTTCTGTTACATTCTTTGTTTCCCCATCCTTTACTAAGGTAGCATAGGTCATGATACATGCAATATGTATCTAATGTATCAATAGGTGCATCTTTTTTATTCCAAGGAGTATTAGGTCCACAATAATTACCATAAATTGCTACTTCTATAGACCTTAGTAATTGTTTGTCGTTATGATTACTAGCATTATAAGCATCTGATAATTCATTAATACATTCTCCAATTTCTATGATTTCTTTATCAATACCATCACCTATAGCTTTTTCTAAATTAAAACTCACAAAATTTTCATCTTTAATCAAATATTCATCTATTATCGCCATTTGATCATTTAGTGAATCTTCTGCCTCAGCATAACATACTGTTCCTAAAAACATAGACAATACCATAGTAGCCATAAAAAACATACTAAATAATTTTTTCATACATTTACCCTCCGATATTTTTTTAGTATAATTTATATTATAATTAATAAAAAAAAAGGAGCATTTTATGAAGAAATTACTAATACCATTTTCTTATTTGGCACAAATTATTGTATTAATCGGACTGATATTTTTTGATGGATTTGGTCAACAAGGATTCTGTTTGTTGTATTTGATTCCGTTTGCTATTTTGAATTTGGCGCTAAGAAATCAAATATCCAACAAAAATCTCAGACTAATTCACATTATAATCAATGTAATATCAATTTTCGCATTTGCGATTTTAATGATATTATCATTTGTATTTCCAGTTTCAAACAAGTAAATTATTCTTCAAACAAAAAAACACAGCCTGTCACTAATTTAGTGATGAGGCTGTGCTTGTCGTGCATAAAAAAAGAACCAACCTTTTTTGGTCAGTTCTTTTCAAGGAGAATATAATAATTACTCGATTGTTTTTTTGTATAAGTGGCATGCTACGAAGTGATTTTCGTCCACTTCTTCAAGTTCCGGCGTGATTTTTTCGCAGATATCCATTTTGTTTGGACATCTTCCGCAAAATCTACATCCTTCTGGTGGATTTATCGGACTTGGAACGTCGCCTTTTAGTATTATTCTCTCTCTGTTCAATCCGTATTTTGGAATTGGTATCGCCGATAGCAACGCCTTTGTGTAAGGGTGTAGTGGGTCAGAGAAAATTCTCTTGTAATCGGTTAATTCTACAATTTTTCCCAAGTACATTACAGCTATTCTGTCTGAAATGTGCTTTACTACGCTCAAATCGTGCGAGATAAACAAGTATGTCAACGACAATCTGTCTTGCAATTCGTCCATCAAGTTCAGGATTTGGGCTTGGATACTTACGTCAAGTGCACTTACCGGTTCGTCCAATACGATAAACTGTGGTTTGAGTATCAATGCTCTTGCAATTCCAATTCTTTGTCTTCTTCCTCCGTCTAGTTCGTGAGGATAAGAGCCTGCCAATCTCTCTTCCAATCCTACGATTTCCATCATTTCGTAGACTCTATCTTCCAATTCGTCTTGGCTTTTAGTTAGTTTGTTAACTATTAGCGGGTCGGAAATGAGTTCAAATGTGTTCATTCTAGGATTCAACGAAGAGTATGGGTCTTGAAATACTATCTGCATTTCCTGTCTCATTTTGTTGATTTCAGTTCGTGTTTTGTATTCCAATACATTTTTGCCGTTCAACAACACTTCGCCGGATGTTGGCTCGTGTAGTCTGAGGATGGCTCTTCCTGCTGTGGATTTTCCGCAACCGGACTCTCCTACAAGACCTAGTGTTTCGCCTTTGTTGATTGTAAGGTTGATATCGTCAACTGCGTGGAGCAAACCTCGTTTTGTTTGAAAATATTTTTTGAGGTTTTTGACTTCTAATAGTACATTATTTTCCATTGTTTTCTCCTAACTCATCTTCGCACAAATAACAAGCAACAAAGTGACCTTCTTCGACTTCGTACATCGGTGGGAAGGCTTGTTTGCATTTTTCCATACAGTGAGGACATCTTGGGTGGAAACAACATCCTTTTGGCAAATCCGATGGGTCTGGTGTGAATCCCGGAATTACTTTCAATTTTTCGACATCTTCATCAAGTGAAGGAATGGAGTTAAACAGCCCGATTGTGTAAGGGTGTTTTGGGTTGGTGAAGATAGATTTTACTGAACCGGATTCCAAGATTGTTCCCGCATACACTACCGAAACGACATCGCAAATTTCTGCAACTACCCCTAAATCATGTGTAATCAATATCATTGATGTGTCGTATTTATCCTTCAAGCTTTTCATCAATTCCATAACTTGAGCTTGGATAGTAACGTCCAATGCAGTTGTAGGTTCATCTGCAATCAAAAGCTTTGGATTACAAGCTAGTGCCATTGCAATTACGATTCTCTGTTTCATACCGCCGGAGAATTGATGTGGATAGTCGTTGATTCTTTCTTTTCTGATTCCAACCAATTCCAACATTTCTTCTGTTTTTTTAGTTATTTCTTCCTTTGATAATTTTTCGTGAAGGCCGATTACTTCTCTGATTTGGTCACCGACTGTGATGATTGGATTCAAAGATGTCATAGGGTCTTGGAAAATCATAGAAATCTGATTGCCTCTTATGTGAAACATATCTTTTTCTTTGACTTTTAACAAATCTTCGCCTTCAAAGAAAACTTCGCCCGATGTGATTTTTCCAGGAGGAGATTGAATCAGCTTCATAATCGCAAGAGCTGTCGTAGTCTTGCCAGCTCCAGTTTCCCCTACAAATCCCAATGTTTGGGCTTTTCCCACCGACAAATTGAGATTGTTGACAGCCTTTACTAACCCCGAATCCGTGTCAAATTCTACGCTTAAATTTTTAATATCTAATAGTTTTTCCATATCAATACCCCTATCTCTTCAATTTTGGATCCAAGGCATCTCTCAAGCCATCGCCCAACACGTTCAAGGCAAATATCGTGATTACTATTGCCAATCCTGGGAACAATGTCATGTGCATATGGTCTCTGATGAACGACCTACCAGCAGACAACATCGCGCCCCATTCCGGTGTAGGTGGTTCCAAACCCAATCCGATAAAACTCAAACCAGCCGCATTGATGATTGCGTAGGCAACACCGAGAGTTGCTTGTACGATAATCGGCGCCATACAGTTTGGGATGATATGTTTGAATATTATTCTGAAATTCGATGAGCCTTCAGCTCTTGCAGCCTCGACAAATTCCTGGTCTCTTATGGACAACACCGAGCTTCTTACGATACGAGCATAGCCCGGAATGGATGCGATACCTACCGCTATCATCAAGTTTGCAAGTCCAGGGCCCAACGCTGCCAATATTGCAATCGCCAACAAAATATCCGGAATTGATTGAAGAATGTCGATAAATCTCATAAAGAAGTTGTCGATTTTTCCTCCGAAATATCCTGTGACAGCTCCAATGGCCGTTCCCAAGACAAGTGCGATACCAACAGAAATAAATCCGACCTTCAATGAAATTCTCGAACCGTACACAACTCTACTGAAGATATCTCTGCCCAAATCATCCGTTCCGAACAAGTTCTTGGCGTTTGGAGCTGCGAATTGGTTTTTCAAATTTTGTTCCGAGAAACCATAAGGTGCTATCTTGTCTGCGAATATTGCGACAAATATCAAAACTATTATTATGAACAAGCCAAACATAGCGAGGTGATTTCTTCGCATTCTCTTCCAAATGTCCGATAATTTTTTAAATCTTCCTCTTTTTGTTCTATTTGGCTTAGAATTTTTTTGTGAATCATTACTAAGATTACTATTTTTTACATTATTTTCCATAAAACTCTCTCCTATACGTACTTAGTCTTAATTCTTGGATCGACGAATGTGTATAATAAGTCTACTATCAAGTTAACAATACTGAATGTAATCGCAACGAATAGTACACATCCTAATACCATAGGAGCATCTCTCATTTTGATGGAATCTACCATTAATCTTCCTATTCCAGGTATTGAGAAAATAACTTCTGTCATCAACGCACCACCCATCAATTGACCAAATTGTATACCAATTATTGTGATGATAGGAATCAATGCGTTGCCAAGTGCGTGTTTCCATATAACTTTGTTTTCTCTTTGACCTTTTGCCCTTGCAGTTCTGATGTAATCCATTCTGATAACTTCCAACATTGATGACCTTGTCATTCTCGTGATTACCGATACGGATTGTGAGCCCAACGCAACAGCCGGAAGAATCATTTGCTTTACAGTTGTGAATCCTGATGATGGAAGCCATCCCAATTTAACTGAAAACAACATTATTAGCAATAGTCCCAACCAGAAAACTGGCATAGAAATCCCTATTAATGCGAATATCATTGTTATATTATCGAAAAAAGAATACTGCTTGATAGCAGAAATAATGCCGATTGGTATTCCGAGTATTACGGCAAATGTAATCGCCAACACTGCTAGTCTAAATGTGGATGAAGCTCTGCTCATCACTTCTTTAGTAACATAAGTTTTTGTTATGTACGACTTGCCCAAATCAAACTTGGTTGCTAGATTTTTCAAATACCTCGAATACTGTTGAATAAACGGGTCTTCTAGTCCCATATCCACTCTAAGTTGTTTAACAGCCGCCTCCGATGCGCTAGGTCCGAGAGCGTTTCTAGCTGGATCGCCCGGTGTTATATACAAAAGAGAGAAAACAATAAAACTTACTCCTATGACAACAGGAATCAAATAAAAAATTCTCTTTATAACGTATTTAATCATTATTGTATCCTTTGCTTGGTTCAAAATTTTATTAAAGAGGGCTATGCCCTCTTTAATATATTATTCTGCTTTTTTGATTGATTGTAACTTGTACCATCCGAATGGAGAAATCTTGAAGTTTTGAATTTGCTTCTTGCAACCAACTAAAAGTTCTCCGTTGTATTCAGGAACCCATGCAGAGATTTCGATAGCACGTTCTTGAGCTTTCTTGTACAATTCAGCTCTCTTTGCTTCGTCATTTTCTCTCTTAGCATCTTCCAATAATTTGTCCATTTCTTTATCTTTTAGATAGCAATAGTTACCACCTTCACCTGCTGCTGATGAGTGGAAGCATGGGAACATAAAACTGTCTGGGTCTGGAGTATCTGCAATCCAAGCTATTTCGAACATATCTTGTTTGCCGTTTTTTAATACATCGTTGAATGCAGACCATTCAAGAACGTTGATTGAACAATCTACGCCTATTTCAGCCAATTGTTCCTTGATAGCTGTCGCCATATCAACTCTTTCTTTCTTTTCGTTTGTAGAAATACTAGTTTTGAATCCTTTTTCTAATCCAGCTTCTTTTAACAATTGTTTTGCCTTGTTGACATCTCTCTTCTTTGCTTGAATTTTATCTGCAACTGAGAACTTCAATGTTTGTGACATTGGGCTTGTAGCTGTTTTACCAACTCCCAAGAATACTGCCTTGATTATTCCGTCCATATCAATTGCATAAGAAATAGCTTCTCTTACTTTTGGATTGTCAAACGGTTTCTTTTGACAGTTGAATCCCAAATAAGTAGTACCATAATCTTGACCTCTAACTAAATTTAGGCTATCGTTTTCCTTTACTTTTGAAATGTCGTTAGCAGCTATGTCGTAAGAAATATCAACTCCACCTGACTCTAATTCTACAAGTCTGTTAGTTGGTTCAGGAATAACTCTGAATTTCAATGTTTTGAATTGAGTTTTTTCTCCGTGATAATCTTCAAATCTTTCCATAACAACGCTATCAGCTTTTGTCCAAGATGCAAATTTAACTGCGCCTGTTCCAACAGGGTTCATCTTGTAACTGTCTCCACCTTCTTTTACCGCTTTTTCGTTGCAAATAAAAGCACCTGGGTGACACAATGAGTAAAGAATACCTGCATAAGGTTCTTTTAATTTCATTTCAACTGTGTAATCATCGACAGCTTTTAGCTTGTCCTTGTCGATTGAACTGAATAAATGCTTAACGTTTGGTGCATCCACAGCTCTTTTCAAACTGAAAACAACGTCTTTTGCTTTCATTTCCTCACCGTTGTGGAATTTAATGTTCTTCTTTAGGTGAATAGTGTAAGTGACATCATCTTTTTGATCGATTTTCTCTGCCAACAAAGGTTTAGGTTTGTTGTCTTCTCCGATTTCAACCAATCCTTCATATATTTGTGACATTACGTTACTGGATTGATTGTCGTTAGTGGATACTGGATCAAGTGATATAGCATCCCCACTTGTAGCAATTGTTAGTGTTTCTTTATCGCCAGCATTATTTCCTTCTTTGGAACAACCACTAAATGCAGTAATACCAATAATAATTGCAAGCAACAAGCTTAATTTACTTTTCATAATTACCCCCTTCTTTTGTTTTAAAATGTATTTTGAATAAGTAAAACTTATCACTACCTGTGAATAAACCTTTTCATCATGAAAAATTAAAATTTTATTTAGTTGTGAAAATATGTGGAAATTATTAAAATATGTGGAAATTATTTAAGAAAAAATATTGAATGTTAATATGTTTATTGATTTTATGTATCAAACAATTCCCCTAAAAAAATCTTCCCTATAATCTAAATTTTAAACATAAAAACGTTTAATGTCAAGTAAATATTTTTTTATTAAAGTACATTTCTTTTTGAATAAAATAAAAGAAATTATGCTTATATATTTATGTGCTTTTATCTATTTAGATACAAATTTTCAAATGTCATTTTTGTGTTAACGTTTGATTTTTTGTGAGGCGAAAGTTCTAAGAATGGTTTGTTTTTTTCTGAAATTTCATCCCGATTTTTTCCACAAAAAAAATCACACTCTCGTTGTCTGAGAATGTGATTTGTACTCTAATAGAAGTTTTTTCTTTGATATCCTCTGGATATAGCGATGATTGGGTAGTATCTCATATCATGTGACTGGATTTTCGTTTTGACTGTGTCGACGATTTCTTCGTCACGCATTTTTTCTTTGATGTCAACTCGTATGTCGAATATCATCTCGATGGTGTCTTTTTTGTCGGCGATTCTGAAATCATTTAATATCCAATCTTTATTCATATTTTTGATTATGTCTGTGACCATTTTTTCGAGGCGGTCAACTTTCGGATTGTCGATTTGCAGTGGGTCCATATGGATTGTGGAGTAGATTCCCTTTTTTTCTATCAAATCTCGTTCTATCGTGTCGACGAGTGAGTGCAGCTTGATAAATTCTTTTTTGCTGTCGACTTGCACGTCAACTGTGATGAATATGTGACCAGGGCCGTAATCGTGCACTCTCAAATCGTGAGCTCCGTATATTCCGTCATATCCTTCTACAAATTCCAAGATTTCTCGTTCGAATTTCCTCGATGCTCCTGTTCCCAGTATTTTGTCGACTGTGTCGGTTATCATTTCGAATCCGTTTTTGATTATGATGATACCTCCCAACAATCCGATGTATGCGTCGACGTTTAGCTTTGTCAATGCAAACACAACGACTGAGATTAGTACGATGGATGTCGATATGCAGTCACTTCGTGAGTCTACGGATGTCGCCATCAGTAAGTCGGAGTCTATTTTTTTCGATATTTTATAGTAGAATTTGCTTAGCCAAAACTTCGCCGCTATTGCTACCACAAGAACCAAAATCGAGTAGATGTTGAATGTGATAATTTCCGGATGGATTATCTTCTTGAAGGATACGACTACCAATTTGACGCCGATGTAGATGACAACTATTGTAATCATCGACGAGAAGATGTATTCCAGTCTGGAATGTCCGTAAGGGTGCTTTTCATCGGCGGGTTTGGTGCTCATACTGAAGCTCAAAACCATGAGGATGATGCTGAAACAGTCCGACAAGTTGTTGATTGCGTCTGCCATTATCGCGATGGAGTTGGTTAGTAATCCTATGCTTAGCTTTGTCAAAAACAAAAACAAGTTGATTGATAGTCCCACAGCACTGCTCAAATTTCCGTACTCTCTGCGTGTTTTGAGGCTCTGTGTGTCGTCGTGGTTTTTAACAAATTTGTGAATCAAATAATCTATCATAACAGTCCTTTCATAAATTGTTTTAATCCTTATATTATATCAAATATCGCACGGAAAAATCGTGTTTAAATTTAATTTACAGAAATTTCTTCAAAATAATCAAAAGTACAATATTTGAAAATTGGTCGACAAATCTATAATTGTCAAATTTGACACCTAAAAAATTAAACGAAATCCCCAAAATAATAAACAACAAAAAAGACGGAATGCCGATTTTATTCGAAAATTTTACAGCCAAAAGCGCCAGCAAAAGCACCATCGCAACCATCAAAATATACATAATTTGCTCCTTTTTATCAACAAAATTCACATTACAAAATAAAATTACTTATAGTATATCATAACGAAAAATTTCATTCGCACAAAAAACAATATCATTTATTGAAAATTTCCTAAGAATCACCATAAAAACAGCTCATTTATAGGAAATTTCAATAAATAAAACGATTTTTCCGTCAGAATTTACGATATAATAATAATGATATAAAAAAATTGAGGAGGAATTAGTTAATGAAGAGATTAATTAAAACTTTAACTGTATTTGCCATGATATTGATATTGGCAACAGGATGTCAAAAAGCTGCCGGAGCTAAAGGCCCTGGCACAGCAAAAGACGGCAACGAACAAAAAATCGAAGCTGCAAGCTTGAAGCTTGTCAACGCTGTCAACAAAGGTGGATACCAATTAGTATCGACAGAAGACTTGAACTCTTGGGTAGAACAAAAAAAGGATATGGTAATTGTCGACACAATGCCTGCAAAATCTTTCGAAAAAAACAGAATCCCAGGAGCTGTTAACGCAGAATTGCCAATGAAAGCAGAAGAATTAAAACCAGAACAAAAAGAAGCTTTCTTGAAAGCATTGGGCGATGACAAAAACAAAACTGTCGTTGTTTATTGCGGATTTGTCGGCTGCGCAAGAAGCGATGTCGGAGCAGTTCTTGCAAAAGAAGCTGGATTCACAAATGTTTACCGTCATCCAGGTGGAATCGTTGCGTGGATGGACGCCGGATATAAAGTAGAAGGCTCAGCTAGCAAATAATAACACAATTGAATCAAATACAAAATTGGGCAATCATAGATTGCCCAATTTTATGTCAAAATGTATAAAGGAGTTTTTATGAAAAAATTAATAGCAAAATTTCTTTTGTTTAGTATGATAATAACATCGACCAGTTCATTGTCAATTGACAAAAGTTACGCTCAATCAGTTCCAACATCAACAAGCGTTGAGCAAAAATTAGATTCCAACAGCCTAAGAGTTGTTGACCAATATGAAAGACCAATAAAAAAGGATGTTACCTTTACTCTAAGTTCATTTAATGGTGGAAACCCTGTTAAAATCGGTGAATTTACGACAAAAAACGGCGTTCTTTCTGGTATCAAGTTTGAAGAAGGAAAAAATTATTCGCTAAAAGTTAAAAACGATAATTTTGAAGATAACGAAGAAGAAGGCTTTATGTTTGTTAAAACAAAAGATGGCTTTACTGATTCAAATGATGAAGATATTAAAAACACAATATCTATTATTAGTAAATATACTCAACAACTAGAACTAAAAAGTAACGAAAAAGACATTGCTGATGAATTAGAATTCGAAGTTACAATAGGTAATAAAACAGAAAAAATCAAGAGTGAAAAATCTAAATTGTACTTTGATATTAAAAATAATGAAACAGCTACTATTAAATTAAAAAATGATAAGTACGAAATGGATGATGTGAAGCTTTCTCTTAAAAAAGATACATCCTCTCTTTTTGGAAATTCAGCCTTGTTTAATGAAAAAAACAAAAAAGTAACAACACTATCAATTAAGCAAAAACAGGTTCAACCCGAAAATCCGACTACTGAGTTAGAAGAAAAAGCTGTTCTTGTAAATGTCGACAACAAACCTGCTCCTACTGGTATAAAATTTGAGTTAATCACAGAAGGAGCTAATACAAAACTCGCTACTGACAACAACGGCTCATTGAATTTGAAATTAGATCCTAAAAAATCATACACTTTGAAATTAGTGGATGAAAAATACGAAATGAAAGATATCTCTTTCATTTTGAAAAAAGAAAATAACTTTATGGGACAAAAAGTATATAATCTTTACTCTAATGACAAGAAATTAGAAACTTTAAATATTGCTACTAAGAAAACTAACCCTCAACCTGAAAATCCAACTTTTGAATTAGAAGAAAAAGCTATTCCTGTAAGTATAGATGGAAAAAAATATCAAGAAGGAATTAAATTCCAATTAATTTCAGATAATGTCACTACTGATATAGCTACTGACAACAACGGTTCATTGAATTTGAAGTTAGACCCTAAAAAATCATACACTTTGAAATTAGTCGATGAAAAATACGAAATGAAAGATGTCTCTTTCACTTTGAAAAAAGGAACTAATTTTATGGGAACTGAAGTATATAATCTTTACTCCAATGACAAGAAATTAGAAACTTTAAATATTACTACTAAGAAAACTAACCCTCAACCTGAAAATCCAACTGTTGAATTAGAAGAAAAAGCTGTTTCTGTAAGTATAGATGGTGAACATTATAAAAAGGGAATTAAATTCCAATTAATTTCAGATAATATCACTACTGATATAGCTACTGACAAAAATGGATCTTTGAATTTGAAATTAGATCCTAAAAAATCATACACTTTGAAATTAGTGGATGAAAAATACGAAATGAAAGATATCTCTTTCATTTTGAAAAAAGAAAATAACTTTATGGGACAAAAAGTATATAATCTTTACTCTAATGACAAGAAATTAGAAACTTTAAATATTACTACTAAGAAAACTAACCCTCAACCTGAAAAACCTGGAAATGAAGCCGGTGAGCGTCCATGTCCATCTCAAGAATGTCATTTCTCAAATAATAAGGTTAATACAAAAGAATTGCAAATTTATGATGTAAATGGTCAAAAATTATCAGAAGACGTTCAATTCAAGTTATTCAATGGAACAAAACAAGAATATTTTGGCGATGTTACTGCGAAGAATGGAGTATTTCCTTCTTTGAGCTTGTATGAAAATGACACATATATTATTTACTGTACTGATAAAAAATACACTATTTCCGATAAACCTTATGATCTAGAAGTTAATCAATTGTATATTAAACCTAATGGAGAAGGAAATTTCCCTGTAAGAAATAGAACTAGTAAAAAATACGAAGACAGTGTATCTACAAATATTGAAAAAATTAATGTAAAAGAATTAAAATCTGGAGAACAAAACAAGGAAAAAATACACTTTGAAATTCCTGTTTGTATTGGCTCTGGACTATATCATGGAGCTGGAAATGTAATTCTTACTAGTCAATTTGAAAAAATAAAAGTTCCTGTAAAAAACGGAAAAATAAGCGTTGATTTATTGGAAGATATACAATACGCTGTTAGTTTTGAAGATCCTTCCAATAAATTTGGAATTGAAAACTTCCCATTGACTGTCAAGGATAAATCTGAAAGAACAGGAAAAGACCCATTGGCATCAGGTCGTGGAAAATACGTGTATGACCATTCTACTTGTAGATCTGTACTTAAATTACAATTAATAGATATTAAAGACATTAATAAAAATAATAGCAAGGTTATTTGTTCAAAAGGAAATACAATAGTAACGGGAATGAATTTCAAAGATTTATTGCTAGCAACTGGTCACATAAAAAAAGAAACTGTTGAAGAATTTAAGAATAAAGATGTTGATATTTTTGAAATTCATCTTATAAATCCTAGAAGATGTGAAGTGTCAAAAGTAGCAAAAGGTAATTTCAACATTCTAAAAATAATTCACAATGGTAAAACTGTGAAGAAAGCTTACCTTACAAAAAATGGAAAAATTATAAAAGAAGTTCCTTTCGAACAAGACAAACAAGATATAAAAAAAGTAAATGTCAAGGTGGATAGTATGTCAATCTATGACTTGGCATTTGAGTATGAAAAAAATGAAAATTCAGATACTTCTACACCAACACCTGAACAACCGGGAACAAAACCAGGTGAAGGAACTAAACCAGGCGAAGGCACAAAACCAGGCGAAGGCACAAAACCAGGCGAAGGCACAAAACCAGGTGAAGGAACAAAACCAGGCGAAGGAACAAAACCAGGTGAAGGAACAAAACCGGGTGAAGGAACAAAACCAGGTGAAGGAACAAAACCGGGTGAAGGAACAAAACCAGGAACAACAAACCCAGGAACAACAAAACCAGGAACAACAACACCAAGCGTACCAAACTTGCCAAACC
>NZ_CAMXVC010000033.1 GCF_947252345.1 uncultured Finegoldia sp. | reverse complement strand
AAATATGCCAATCCTACTAGTACAACCAAACAACATACCAAAACCAACACAAGAAATACTAAAACAAATCAACAAAGTAACAATAGTAGGAGGAGAAAAAACAATCTCCAAAGAAATAGCTAACAAACTACCAAACGCAACAAGAATAGCAGGAACAGACCGCTACGACACAGCAAAGAAAATCTACGAATACGCATTCAAAGACACAAAAGAGGTCAACATCACAAGTGGAGAAAACTTTGCAGACAGCTTAGTAATAGGAACAATAGACTGCCCAATACTATTGACACAAACAAACGAAATCCCACAAGCGACAAAAGACGCATTGAAGGAATCGAAAATAGAACAAGCCAACGTATTTGGAGGAGAAAACTCTGTTAGTGAATCAGTTGTAAAGCAATTTACAAAATAACCAACAAAAAGTCGCACAACACCGTGCGACTTTTTTGGTGGAAAAATGGCAAATAATGCTCCTGTTGTGATATATTATTAAATAGGAGAATTATTATGAAAATTTTGAAGAAAATAATTGTCGTGATGATGGTTGTGTTGATGCTTCCACAAATCACGACAGCTAGTGAAATAGATAAACTGGACAGCCCGATAAATCCGTGCAGGAATATGAACGATTCCATCGCCAAAAGGCTGATGGAGAATTTCAAGTCGAATTTGTCTTTTGCAATCAAGCAGGCATCTGACGAGGACAATGCCACGTTCAAGATTACGGTGTTGGACAAGAGAAGCAGACCCATTCCGAAAGTCGAGATAATCGTGACGGATACTCAGACGGGGAAATCTCGTGAGAACCAGACAAACGAAGATGGCGAAGTGCAATTTCGAGGACTTGCCCCGACAGAGCACAAGATAAAAGTCATATCGGCACCTTCTGGGTATTATTTCGACGAGGACAGCATTTTGCTTGAAAACAACGTCATTAACACGAAGACGATATTTGCCAAGAGTAAACAGGACAAGGACAAGTCCTACAGGATAGATTACAGGATTACGGACAGCTACGGAGTGGGACTGAAAGAGATAGATGTCAAATTGAAATCTGGGACGCAGATATACATTGCAAAGACGGATGTGTACGGCTATGCTCATTTTAACGTCGATGACAGCGGCAAATACGAAGTCTATATCGACAAATTGAGTGACGAGTTCGTGGCTCACAACAATTTCAAAATCAACGACATCGACATTGATTCGGACGCCGACGAATCCATATTCAGCACGCAAATCACAGAAAAACTCAAAAAACAGTTCGAATGCAAGCTGATTGTAAACGTCACGAAAAAAGACGCACCACAGGAGAAAATCCTCGTATCATTAAAAGACGAGAGGACGGACTCGTTCAAGTTCGCATACACAAATAAAAAAGGTCAAGTTGTTTTCGACAATTTATTTCCCGGAAACTACAACCTCACAGTCAACAATTCGGACAGATTGACACGAAACGGAGTGGGTGGAGTGCATTTGATAGAAGGCCAAGTTCGTGAATTTAACGTTATGTTGTCACAGGGCGACTTGTCCAAGAAATCGCTCGTCGTGGAAAAGAAAGAGCCACAAGATGAAAAGCTCCCAGAATCTGGAAACAAAGACGAAAGAATGATGATTTTATTCTCGTTGGGAATAATAGTTTTGGCGTATTTATTTTTGAACAAACAAAAGCAGGAAAATAATTAAAAGAATTTCAATAGGAGGTGAGTAAATGCCAATAATATCAATGTTTTATGGGATTATTATTAGAATGTATAATAACGGAGAGCACAATCCACCACATTTTCACGCAACATACCAAGGACACAACGCTGTATTTAGTATGGAAGGAGAATTAATAGAAGGAGATATGCCAAGAAAACAAACAAAGCTCATCTCTGCATGGGCAGTGATACATAAAGACGAATTAATAGCTAACTGGGAACTTGCTATTAATGAACAAGCTCTTTATAAAATCGAGCCTTTGCATTAAAATTAATATAAAATATTATGTAGAAGGGAGAATTGATATGAAAAATCCTAATTGGGTAGTAAAATCGGTACAGGCAAAGAACGATTATACGCTGATTTTATCATTTGCAGATGGCAGCATTAAAATTTACGACGCCAGACCTCTTTTAGAGAAAAATATTTACACAAAATTAAACAATCCTATATTTTTTTCAAAAGCCAAGGTAGAATGCGGAACCGTTGTTTGGAATGATGACATAGATATATCACCAGAACATTTATATGAATTTTCCACACCTTTGAATGAAAATTAATCCAAAAAAAGACCTGTTAAGGTCTTTTTTGTTGTTATCTAATCACATTCAATACTCCCATTGTTGAAAGCATCACAATAGTTCCCGCTGTGATGACTCCGAGCGTTATGGGTAGCATACTTTTTTTGGGGCTCAATCCCAAGAATGATGCCACCAATGCGCCAGTCCACGCTCCCGTTCCCGGAAGTGGAATCGCCACCAAAATATACAGGCCGAGTTTGCCGTACTTGTCAATCGTCTTGCTTTTTTCCTTTGCCTTCTTGTTGAGCCAATCCACAAACGGCTTGAAAGTGTTGATGGTGTCTAGCCATTGCAAAACTCTCCTTGTCAACAAAATCAAAAATGGTATCGGCAAGATGTTGCCAATCACAGACAAGCAGAATGCGACAGCTGGGTTGATGTTGTTTGCGAGTGCGTAAATCAACGAACCTCTTATCTCCAAAACTGGAAGCATTGATATTACAAACATATATATAATTTTACTCATCGCAGCTCCTATTTGAACAAATCGTAGTCCAAATCGTTGTACGAGTCGATGTACTGCTCGACTTTTTCATCAATCAAACAGTAATCATTTTTCGTAGATTCGTCAGTTATTCCCACGATTTTAAAACCCATCTTGTTGACAGTTTCGATGCAGTAGAGAGCGTCCTCGAACACGACCGTGTTGTCGACGGTGCCGCCCAATTTTTGCAAGGCGCACTTCCAGTACTCCTCTTCGTATTTGTGATATCCGACGGATTTGCACGTTTGCACGAACTCGAAGTAGTCGAGTATTCCCTGCTTTTCGAGTGCGGGAATCGCCAAGTGACTTTCCGTTGCAGTGGCGACAGCCATTTTTATCCCCATTGATTTCAATTTCGAGAGCGCCTCACGCACGCCCGGTTTCAAATCGAACTCGTTCATATATCCGTTTTTAATCGTGTAATATATAAAATTCAGACCATCGTCGGTGGTTTTCTTGATGTCAAAAGTTTCGTGAATGTAGTCGATGGATGTCAACAGCGTTTTTGTTTTAATCTTCTTGATAAACTCCTCGTCCGGCTTGACGCCCAAGTTGTCGATGTATTCCATGATAACTCTGTTCCACTTGTACATCGAATTGATCAAAGTTCCATCCATATCAAAAATTGCGTAATTAATCATAATTTCATCCTTTCATTTATATTTAGATTTTAGTATAATAAATTATTAAAGTCAATCAAAATTTGACGAGATTTTTGCTAAATTGCAATAATTTTGACGGATTAAATTGAAAATTATACGGGAAAACCATATAATATTATTAAGTTTAATGAGGAGGTAAATATGGAAAATTTTGACAAAAAACTAAATAATTACGCAAAATTGGTCATTGAAAAGGGTATCAATGCGAACGACAGACCCCTCGTGATTCGTTGCTCGGTTGAGAGGGCGGATTTTGCGAGACTTTTGGCGAAATACGCCTACGAAAAAGGCTGCAGCGAAGTTGTGATGGAATGGAATGACGACACAATCGACAGAATGTTCTATGAAAACGCATCTGAAGAAGCGTTGAAGGACGTCGGCGATTTTTTAGTAGATAAATCGAGATACTATTTTGAAAAAAAGGCGGGAGTGATTTCTGTCACTTGCCAAGACCCACAAAACCTAAAGGGCATTGACCCTGACAGAGTTCAAATGAGAAGCAAGGTTTATGCCCAAAAGATGAAGCCTATTCGAAAATACACGATGAACGACATCAATAGCTGGTGTGTTGTAGCAGCTCCAAGTGTTGGCTGGGCGAAGAGAGTATTTCCAGAACTTTCAGAAAAAGAAGCTGTAGAAAAATTGTGGGAGGAAATCTTCAAGGCGACACGTTCTGACACAGAAGACCCAATCAAAGCGTGGGATGAACACTTGAACACGATGAACAAACACGCAGAATTTATGAACAAGCACCAATTTGTCAAGCTACACTACACAAACTCATTGGGAACGGACTTGACGATAGAGCTTCCAGAAGGTCACTTGTGGATGGCAGCACAGGCTACGGACAACTACGGAAATGATTTTGTGCCGAACATTCCGACAGAAGAAGTCTTCACAGCTCCTCATAAGGACAAGGTCAACGGCGTTGTTTACAGCACGAAACCGTTGAACTACGGTGGCAACACGATTGACAAGATGAGATTTGAATTTAAAAATGGAAAAGTTGTCGATTTTGACGCAGAAATCGGCAGGGAAACTTTGAAGAATATGTTCGACACTGACGAAAACGGAAAATACCTGGGAGAAGTCGCACTTGTCCCTTACGAATCGCCGATTTCGTTGTCAAATGTGACATTCATCAAGACGTTGTACGACGAGAACGCATCTTGTCATCTAGCATTCGGTCAAGCATATCCGACTTGTATTGAAGGCGGAGTTGATATGAAACCGGAAGAATTGAAGGAAAAGGGAATCAACGACTCATTGATTCACGTTGATTTTATGGTCGGCTCGAAGGATATGACAATCGTAGGCACGACAGCTGACGGCAAAGAAATAGAAGTATTTAAGGAAGGAAATTGGGCGATATAATGGACATATTAGAATACTGTAAAAGAGAAGAAGCAGACCCTCAATATATGTGGGATTTGTCTGCATTGTATAAGAGCGAAGACGAGTTCGAAAAAGCAATCCAAACAGTCGATTTGATGACCGACGATTTCAAGCAAAACTATGAAAACAAGTTGAACTCAGAAGACATCATAAAAAACGCCATGGACGATTACAGAGACATCGTGGCTAACATCGACCGTATCGCACACTACGCATCACTCGATGTGGAAGCGGACGGCCACAACGAAAAGTCACAAAAAAGAGCCATGCAGACATTCACAAAAATTGCCGACATCGAAAACAAAATGAGCTTTTTCGAAACAGAGCTCGTACAAGTTGACGAACAAACACTTACCCAAGTGAAAAACGACGCCAACAACAAACGATTCATCGACAGCTTGTTGAAGAAAAAAGAACACATCCTATCCAAAGAAGTGGAAAACACTATAAGCAAATTCTCTCAGACATTCAGCTCATTCTACGAAATCTACAACACCACTAAAATCCACGACATCACATTCCCGGATTTCGAAGTCAACGGCAAAAAATACGAAATGACATACAACTTGTTCGAAGGAGTCTACGACAACGACACCGACACGGATTTGAGAAGGAAATCATACCAAGTGTTCTACGACGAACTTGCCAAATACAAAAACACGACAGCAATGATTTACCTATCACATTGCCAAGCCGAAAAGGCGGAAAGTGAACTAAGAGGATACGATTCAGTGATAGATTTCTTGTTGGACAAGCAAAACATATCTCGTGAATTATACAACAGACAACTAGATGTGATTATGCAAGAACTTCCGAAACATATGAGAAAATACGCCCAAATCATCAAAAAAGAATACAACCTCGACAAAGTTACATTTATGGATTTGAAATTGGACGTCGAAAACTCATTCTCGAAAAACATCACAGTCGAAGATGCGAGGGGCTTACTCAAAGAAGGCTTGTCAATCTTGGGTGAAGACTACTCCAAAATGCTCGATCGTGCATTTGACGAAAAGTGGATTGACTTTGTCAACACATTTGGAAAATCAACAGGAGCATTCTGCGCATCGCCATTCTTGGCACACCCTTACGTATTGATATCGTGGACGGGCAAATTGACCGAAGCCATCGTATTGGCGCACGAATTGGGACATGCAGGACAATCGCACATCTCGCAAAAAACACAAAACGTATTGGACAACGACCCATCAATGTACTTCATAGAATCGCCATCCACAACAAACGAACTCATCATGAGCAGATACTTGTTGGAAAAAGCCACAACCGACCAAGAAAGAAGATACTTGTCCGGACAAATAATCTCCAGAACCTACTTCCACAACTTCGTCACACACTTCATCGAAGGCTACTACCAACGAGAAGTCTACAAACTAATAGACGCCAAACAAGGATTCACGGCCGATGATTTGTCAAGAATCTTCAGAGAAACACTACAAAAATTCTGGGGCGACGACGTCGAGATAAACGACGGAGCAGAATTAACATGGATGAGACAACCACACTACTACATGGGATTGTATCCGTACACATACTCCGCAGGACTCACAATCGGAACGCAAGTATCTAAAATGATAGTCGAAGAAGGAAAACCAGCCGCAGACAGATGGCTCAAAGCCTTGGCACTGGGCTCGACAGAAGACTCCGTTGGCATCGCAAAAGCAGCAGGAGTAGACATCACGACAGACCAACCACTCAAAGACACCATCGAATACATCGGCAAAGTCATCGACGACATCGAAAAATACGACAAATAACACAAGACAATTGGCACCACAACAGGTGCCAATTTACATAGATAAGAGGCAACAAATGTATATACAATTTAATAATATTAAAAAATCATTCGACGGAAATACTGTACTTGAAGTTGAGAATTTGCAAATAGAAAAGGGCGAAATAGTTTCAATTATAGGGAAAAACGGCTCCGGAAAAAGCACACTAATTAAAATTTTGTGTGGATTATTGTACCAAGACCAAGGAGAATGTAGTGTGGATAAAATATCCAACAAAAATTCTAAAATCAGAGAACACACCAAACTTGTGCTTGAAAGTGGAGGCGGATACTACGATTATTTGACAGCCACTGAAAACATCAAATATTTTCTGGGACTAAATCACGTTAATTACAATGAAAATGAAGTGAATAATTTGATGGACAAACTAGATTTTACAGAGTTCAAAGACAAAAAAGTATCCGAATTATCGCAAGGAAATCGTCAAAAACTTTCACTCATAGTCACACTTCTAACCAATCCCGACATAATTTGCTTGGATGAACCTACCAATGGATTGGACATCAATAGTATGAATATTCTGTTGAATTTTCTACACAAAATAGCAGTTGAAGACCAAAAGACAGTCATCTTCACAAGTCACGACCTATCATTTATGAAAAACATCAACTCCAGATTAATACTAATAAATGAAGGGAAAATTGTACTGGATAAACCATCCAAACAGTTGTTTGATTCAAAAGATTTACAAAAAGACATCATTGAAATAGAAAACACCAACAGAAATCTACTAGATAATTTGAAGAAAACGAAATACGAATTTACTGATAATTCAATTATATTGTCAGTTTACGATGAAGATGAGAAGGAATTTCTACTTAAAAACTGTGACATAACAAGCATGAGAAAAGAATCTTTGACGGCAGAAGATGTGTACTTCAGGGTGATTTCAAATGTTTAGTAAATTGTTATTGGAATTTAACAGAGATTTCGCAGAAATCAAAAAATACAAATTCAACGTCATATTTGCAAACATCGCAGTGCTTTTGATGTCACTTTTCATCATAGATGCACTGTTTGTAAAAGAAAAAGAAATCGTGTTTTTGATGATGATATTGTGGTATTATGCGACTTATGCGATTGAATCACCAACATTTTTGATACAAAACGAAATAACAGACAGAACACTGATATCAATTGTCCAATCAAAAACAGGGATACTATCAGTTGTTTTGTACAGGAATTTAGTGGAATGTTTGATGAATACGATAAAAGTAATCGTAATATTCACATTGATATTTGTATCAGTAGACTTTGATTATTCGAAATTCAACCACATTCCTATAATAATTTTGGTGATGGTTGTGTCTGTGTTCATACTTTATCAATTGGGAACATTCTTATCAAGCTTCACACTACTTTACAAAAGGTTGGGAAGTTTTGTCGCCTTGGCAGAAACTTATATGTTGTTTTTCGGAGATATTACCGTAAAAGTCGACAACAAAGCACTTGTACTTATCAATAAAATATTGTTTCCATTTAACAATGCACGTACAATTTTCACACAATTACAACTGAATAATATCAGATATGATTTGATAATACAGCTTTTGATACAGGCTGTTGTATTGTCCGTTTTGGTCAAAATTTCATACGACAAAAACATTCAAACAAGCATGAAAAGAGGTAATTTGTATGGGATATAAATACGGAGAATTACGAAAATACATCGACGAAAACAAAAACTACAAGATAGAATTTTTTTCAAAGCTAATATCGGATATTATCATGCTTTCTGGAGTTTGTCTGATGCTGAAATCGACGGACAATTGGAACAATGAATCGTTCACGTATTTTTTGATATGGTATTTGTTACAGACAGTGTTGTTTGAACTTGTCAAATCTATAGAATTTGAAATCAAAAGCAACGGTATGATTAATATGATTGCATCCAGAACAAGCATCACGATGATTTATTTCAAAAGAAGCATCGTTTGGTTAGTAAAAGCGGCGATTTTATTTTCGATTGTAATATTTTTATCGGGAAATGGATTGAATGGGATAATACAATTCAAACCAAATCTGATTGTAGCTATAATATTCGCCTTGATTTTCATGTATGGCGTGTTCTTCTTGTTCATGGCACTCACATTTATTTACGAACGAGTAGCATCATTTACTGGATTTATCACAACAGCATTTTTGATATTTGGATACAAACTCACAATAACACAAGAAATCAGAAAAATAATTGTGGGAAATCAAGCAGATATGAAGAAAATTGTGTTGAATTTGATTCTTTTATATGCGGTGTCCTATCATTTTATGAAAAAAGCAAGAACGAAATTACAGTATAGGGGATTCTAATGAACGAGAAATTTATCACATAAAGAAAACCCGACGCAACCTAAATTTGTGTTATAATTAGGTTGATAAATAAGATATTTAAAGAAAAGAGGAGCTTCATGAGTATATCATTGAGGCTCTTTTTTAAAAAATGGGGGTGTTTTATGAAGGCCATTGAAATTGCGAACTGGTTTGTGTTTAAAAATCCAAGCATTTTAAAAGGTGGAAATGACGAAAACCTTAAATTGAACACGTTGCTTTATTGTTCAAACTTGATGTATTTGAGTGTTTTTGAGAAAAAGCTTATTGATGATAAGTTTGAAAATTTCGAAGGATATCCGGTAGTAAAAAGTATATATGATGAGTATCAGTATAATAATTTATGTGAATCTGCCGATGAGAAACCAACTATTTTAGATAAGAAAATATTACAAATATTAGAGATTAATAACTTTGTTAATGCAGATCTTACTTTATCAGAGCTTAATGATATGTGTAATAAGCTTAAAATATTGACATTGGTTGAAAATAAAGGCATGATTGACAACGAAAACATTCCACAAGACCTGAAAGAATTTATGGTAAATTTGTATAATTTATATAAGAATTATGACTTCGATAACATAGAAGTAGTGATAGTCAATGGAAATAAATATATTTATTTTAAGGATGAATTGGAAATAACAGAAGATATAATGAATCAATTAAAAGCGATTGAAAAACAAAATACCACTAATTTTATAGAAATGATAGACGGGGAGTTGGTCTTTTCGTAAATATTTTCGAACAATACATCGGCAAAGTCATCGACGACATCGAAAAATACGACAAATAACACAAGACAATTGGCACCATAAAAGGTGCCAATTTGCATAATGGATATAAAACTATAATCATTTCAAATTATAATGATTAGCAAAAAAATTCGGGCACAAATAAGCTGTAACAAATTTTATAGTGGGTAATATTTATGAATAAATTAACACAAACAGTACAATCTGGAGATTGGAAAGCAGAAAACACGTTGCAGTAATCCACATTGACAAAAAGGACACGGATTCAAAGTATGCGCCATCGTAGGCGAAGAAATCGAACACCCAAACACATTTGAACACCACGTACAAAATCACAGCCACGACTTCGACATTCCACAGACACCACAACACACGCACTTATTATAAGAAAACAATCGACAATTTTTCCACGCACAGTGATTTAAACATTGAATTTTGGTGGCAAATCGTTGGTTAAAAATTAAATTATTGGGAAATTATAGGTTTTAAATTCTGAGAATGATTATCATTCTGATAAATAATAACACATATCTTGAAATAATCGTGATTCTATGATATAAATATAACACCAGAAAAAAATAGATATTTTTACAAAAATAGATTCAGAGGAGTGATACTTTTTGAAAAAGTCAATAAAAAAAGAAATTCAGAAATGTCTTTGCTTTTTGATGACTTTGATAATGGTTTTGACATCAATGCCGCAGCAGCTGTTGGCATCTTATGATTATAAAAATCTGTCAAACGACAAAAGCAAGATAATAAACGAAGTAGAAAACGTTGAGGTTGCAAAGCCGGAAAAGGGAAAAACAGCGAAGGACTTAGTGGCAAATCCTACCCAGCCAGCCATCTATACGCTGCGCACGGACTACAAAGTACAAAAAGGTGAAAAGTACGAAATAAATTACCAACCATACGTTGCAAGTGTAGGAGAAGCCGCATCACCAGAAGAACAAGCTAAGGTTATTAAAAAAATCAAACTTCCGACACTTGCAGGATATGATAAGTCACGCTATGATGACTTTTACAATATTGACTATAATATTGTAAAAAACGCTGCTAATGGTAAGGGGAAATCTGGCGATGATATCATTGGCAAGAAATTTAAAGCAAATCAAGATTTTAAATACGAAGCTATTTCCAAATTAATAACTGTTAAACATGTATTTCAAAAAATAGATAAATTCGAGAAATACACAAATCCAGATGGAACGATTACAAATTCAGACGGAAGTGTTACAAACACTGACGGTAAAACAACGCCTAAGGAAAAAGTTAAAAAAGAGCATAGAAAACTTTCCTATCAATCAGGGAACACTGGCTCTACAATGGAGGTAGTACCTTTAATAGAAAACGAACGAAGGGGATTTATTCCGGAAGCTCCACACATCACAATGCAAGTTCCGGATGACGCATCTGAATTTGTAATGGAGTATCGCTACAATCGTGCTAATTATAGTGTGGTTTTTGATACTACGGGAGGCACTCCAATAGATACCAGAACGTATTATTACGACCAAGAAATTCCAAAGATAGATAACAAGAATATCCCTAAAAAGAAAGGTAGTATATTTGAGGGATGGAAGCCATCACACGATTTAGAATCAAAAAACAACAAGAAATACAAATCGGGAGAAATTATTAAAAAAGACGATGGCACACCATCATTAGATTTGGATGTCGGTCTTGAAATGCCGGCACTTGATTTGGGAAAAGATGAAAACACGAGAGAAAAATTGACATTCACAGCCGTGTGGAAGGAACTGCCAAAGGCAGACTACGCAGTACAATTCTGGGCAGAAAAATCAGACCATGCCGATAACGCTAGTCTTTCAGAAAAGTACGAATATATGGGTACTCATGTCATAAAAAATGCCGACACAAACTCTAGACCGGAATTAGATGCGGAACCTGTAGATGGAGTACAATTCCCGGACTTAGATGACGCTCGTCTACAAAAGATATGGAAGGAAACTGATGAAAACCATCCTTATCTAAATAAATTCTTTGTATACAACAAAGAACTTACCGAAGAGCAAAACGAAGACTCCGAAAATGAAAACTTAGTGAAAAAAGTTGAATCCACGGGAAAGACCGTTTACAATGTCTACTACGACAGACGAGTCTACAACCTTTACTTTACAAAATCTAACGTGAGTGAATCCAGTTTTTATCCAGAAATATGGAAAAATGATAAAAAAGTAGGCGAAGAGGGCAATCCATACCACTTCCAAGCAAGATTTAACCAACTAATGGTTGGTTTGTGGCCGAATGATGTAAACGAAATTAGAAACTTCAAGGAGGGTTACAACAGTCTAGGATGGTTACCAAATTTAAAAAAACCAAAACATTATTATAGAGACACGCCGCCTTACAGACTCTCCGCCAATCTTTTTTTAGATTTTCCCGAATTAATAGCACAAGGAGGCTATGCTGACGTCATAGACATGGGAAAAGGGCAAACAAAAAAAAGCGATGTTTTTGACCTTTCCTTTGGTATTGATCAAAATGAGCAAACAATGCCCCACCATATAGACTTTTGGTTGGATGATTTTGATGGTGGTCAAGTAGTAGACTATGACCTCTACACCGTAAAATCGGATACCAATAATAGTAATTATCATGATTTTCTTCCTCCAGACCTCCAAGGTTTTACACCAAAAACAACGGGAGGTAGAGGCTCGGAATTTAAAGATGATTTTGATTTAGAGGACCTCAATGAGGAACGTGAGGAAATAACAGCCCCAAAACCTGAAAATATAATACCTCATCCTGAATCAACTGAAGATGAAGAGGATTATAAGGGCAAGTTGAAGTTTATGAAATATTTTCCGAATGATGATTCAAAAGAATTTGACAAAAATGGCTACTTGCGATTCGAGTATTTTCGCAACAAGTATAAGTTGAGGTTCAACTACGACCCATCAAGGACTAAGGATGATAGTGAATTTAACAAAACCAACTCATTGGAAACTTTCTACGAGTTCCCACTAAAAGCATTAAGTCCTGATTTAGTGGATAAAAACCTTGACAAGAAAGATAAAGATTATTACAAAAAAAATCCGAAAAATTTAATAGACAATCCGAAAAATTTACAAAAATTAGGTTTGACGGGTCTAGTGTTCACTGACAAAAAAGATAACGAATTAAAAGTCAAAAGGCCGGAAGGTCTTTCGGATAAACTGGTATTCAAAGGCTGGGCGTTGGACCCTGCTGGCAATAAGCTCATTAGTGATATCAACGAAACTATGCCGGCACACAATGTGGTTTTATATGCAAAATGGGGAGAGCCTAACAATAAGTGGAAAGTAACATTTGACCCTGATGGCGGAAAACTAAAGTCAATCAGCGAAGAAAAATTAACAACAGAACGCAAAACAATCCAAGAGGGAGATGTTGGACAAGAGGAAGAAAATACCTATGCAAAAAAAGGGTATTTAAAAGAAGCTCCAACTACACAAGATGGAAAGCAAATTTTCACGGTAATTCAAAAGCAAAAATTGGTTAAGCCAAAAGACCCTGAAAGAAAAGGCTACTATTTTATGGGCTGGGAAATTATTCGTTACAAAAAAGGAAATGACGGCGAGTACACTACTGAGGTTGATGATTCGTACCGTAAAGCATATAGGGTTCCTGAACTTTATACTTTTGGAAACGACGTTGTAGCTCCTGTTTATCTAAAAGCTATATGGGTTCCAAATGAAAAAGAGGATGTAAAAGTTTATCACCATCTTTTGGATAAAAACTGTGCAAAAACAAATGGACTAGATGACCCATTAGATATTCTTGAAGATAAAAAAACTGGATATTACACTGCCACGGTTGGTGACCAACAAGGTCAAAGATGGATACTGGCTCCCGATAAGGAATTAAGAAAATCACAAGACCCAGAAATCAAAAAGTTATATGAAAAATACAACAATGAATTTCACTTCAATAATTCATATTTCCAAAATCAACGTATAGAACCTTTGAAAATAAAAGACCCAAACTCAGGCAAAATGATAGAAAACCCTAATTACAAGGGTAATGAGTTCCATTTCTTCTACAGACCATATAGATATCGTGAAGTTAAAGTAAATTACATTGACAAACGAGGCAAGAAGGAAATTGAGGATTTTTATAAGGACTTGGGACTTGAAGATACTGCTGGTTTGACTGGAGACGCCCTTTTAAAAGCACAAAAAGCAAACAAAAAGAAATTCAAAGCTAACAAGCAGAAATTAGAAGACATTATCAAAAAGTACCAGGTAATTGACCCGGAAAATGTATCTAATGGTAATCGTCACTTCGACGCACGAAACTACAGACCAATACCTGGTTGGGTGTTATCTGAAAATGAAAAGACACAACAACAATTGTTCTACGATGTCAACGAAGACACGAACGAGTTTTTGGGAATCAACGGCACTGGTGGCGACCAAATCTTCTTCTATTATAAGGACGTAAGAGTGATAGAAGTTCCTGGAAATCAAGAACCACCAAAAGGTTATGTCAGAGTGACATTCAAAGCAGACAAGGGTGGTTCGTTCACTGACAATAAAGGAAATTCTGTTACAGAATTGCACTACGATGTGATAAAGGGACTTAAATCAGATTTGCTTCCAGTTCCACAAGAACTTAAACACGGCGAAACAAAAACTGACAACAAGCAATATATCACACCGGAAACTGGCAAGAAGTTTGTCGAATGGAAGAACGGAGTTTTGTTGAACAAAGACACTATCGTCAACGGAAACCACACATTTACAGCATACTTCGAGTGGTCAGGATTATCAGCATCTGGTCTGGTGAGGACAGAAGCATTCAAAGATGACAAGGCAGATGCAAAAAAAGATTGGACGAACAAATTCGCACCGACAATTGATGAATTAAAAGCACAATTAGTCTGGAAAGGAAATGGAACAATCCCAGCTGGAACTACGGTGAAACTTTTCGTAGGAAATACGGAATTGACAACTGATGAGCAAGTTTATGAGTTAGTAAACGAAAAGAAGAAAGCCGACACAGAAGAACTTGTTCGTACAGTAAATGTCAAGGCTAAGGTTACATTTACAAATGGAAAAGACCCACAAGAACTTGACATTCCAATCAAAGTTTACAAGAACGTCTACGAAGCACTTACAGGAACAGAAAAACCACTATTCTTATCACAAGCTGAAAAAGGCGAGTTGAAAGATGTAACTGGAAATTACGTAAAAGTAACAGTTGCACCAACTGGAGATTTAAAATCAAAAGACAACAAAGTTTACTACGTAAATCCAAGAGCATGGGTAGAGATTCCTACAGTAGATACAACAGATAATTCAAACTTCACAAACTGGACAGCGAACAAGAAAGCACAAAATGAAAAGAGTGAAGAAAATGGAGTTTATGATTTTACAAAACGTCACAAATTCACCGAAGCCACAGTAATTTCTCCAAAATTCGCTGAAGATGTAGTTGAACAAAAAGATTCAACTAAAAAACCAAAAGTTCCGGAAAATTACGTCAAAGTAATCGTCAAGACAACTGACAAAGCTACGAAAGAAACAGCTTTTGAAAAAACATTCTGGGTTAACCCAACTAGGGAAGTTGCGATATCAGTAACAAATCCAACTGGTAAAACTGTAAATCCAGATCCAAAAAATGTTGGTGCAGTTGGCTACACAATGAAATTCTCTAAGTGGGAAACAGAAAACAAGGCAAAAACTTGGGAAGATAAGATAGTAGGAAAATTCGAAAAAGAAACTACAATCATTGCAAAATATTCTGTTGAATTTGAAAAAATTAAAGACCAAGTTCCGACAACAGATACTGTTCACACACCACAAGGAAAGACACCGACAGTTGATGAAATTAAAGGAAAAATTACTCCACCTCAAGGAAAGACTATAAAAGAAGTAAAAATAGTAGAAAGTCCAAATGTAGACAATCCAGGAGAAAGCAAGGTAAAAGTAGTTGTCGAGTACACTGACGGTTCGAGCGTTGGTACAACTGAAAAGCCAATCGAAATACCGGTTCAAGTACACGAGCCAATTATCCCTGCAAAAGCAGATGGCAGCAAACCTGAAGGAGCCATGGACAATTATGTAAAAGTAACATTCAAAGCGGGAACAGGCGGAACAGTATCAGGCAACTTAGCTTACTACGTATCACCAGATGTCGAAGTAGATATGACAGAATCAGCAGGTAAGATTACAAAAACACCAAGCGTTGGATACGTTAGCGGAAATTGGGACACAAGTGATAAAAACTTAAAAGATACATTCAAATCAAATACGGAATTTACTTTTAACTTTACAAAATCTTCTGATATTGTAGAAAAAACTGATGAAAATCCAAACAAACCTGATGGATATGTAACAGTCACATTCAGAACAGAAGATGCTAACAAAGGTATGCTATCGGGAGATGTAGAAGAAAAAGTTTACTATGTAAACCCTGAAGCCAACATCACATTAAAAGATTTGAAAGATAATGAACAAGCTAACAGCACACAACTTGCAGTTCCAAAAGCAATAGCAAAACCAAACTTCAAATTCAGTTACTGGCAAGAAAACATCGACGACCAAACTCCAATCACTGGCGACAGAGAATATGTAGCGATATTTGCAGATGGTCAAGTGACATTGACTTACAATGCTGGTGGAGCAACGGGCGATGTTCCAGCCGAAGCTACGATAAACGTAGGAAAGAGCCTAAGACTTGAAAATCTTGGAAATCTAAAAAAAGAAAATGCAGTATTTGCAGGCTGGAAGATAGGAGACAAAACTTATCAACCAGGCTACAAAGTAACACTAAATGCAGACACGACGGCAACTGCACAATGGAAAACAGCTAAATACAAGGTCACATTTGATACTAATGGCGGCAGCGATGTTCCTAGTCAAACAGTTGAACACGGAAAGCCGTTGACGAATGTCACAACACCAAAATTAAATAGCAAAGTATTTATGGGTTGGAAAGAAAAAGGCAAAGAAAACGAAAAAGACTACTTTGACTTGACAACACCAATAACATCAGACAAAACGTTAATAGCAATCTGGCAAGATTCAGTTCAAAAGATTAATGAAAATGATACTGTTGAATCACAATTTATCAAAGTGACTTTCAAACAAGGAAAACATGGTAAATTAAAACTTGCTGATGCAGAACAAACAAAACCTGTAACATACAAAGTTGCAAAAGATTTGACATTTGACAAGGCAGTAAAAGCAGGAATGACAGTTCCGGGAATTGCCCCTGACAAATACTACAAGGCAAAAACAGCGAACCACGGCTGGGACAAAAAGCTCGAACTTAACGGACAAAATGTAGAGTTCACAGAACAATACGAACCACAAGCCGACGTCATACCAGTTGACCCTAAGGTAACAGACGACGACAAATTACAAGAAGAAAAACCAGAAGGAATGGTTCTAGTAGAATTTGTAGTTGATGATAGCAAAGCATTTATGTTAGCTACTAGCAAATTCTATGTTGCAATCAACAAAGATGTTATTATTACTCCACCAACTGTATACAACAGACCAGGAGAAAATATATTTAGTGGTTGGGAAGATGTAACACTAAATTCTAATAAACTTTTAGAATCCAAATTTACAAAAGACAAAGTCATATCTCCAAAAGGTGCTAAAATTGTCGAAATGGAAATTACTGAACCAAAGGCAGGACTTGATTTTGTGGCAGCAAACGAAAAGAGTCTAGCACCTGGTGTTGTTGGAAAGCTAGAAATTATTCGTGAAAACAAAAAGTATATTATTGAATCACAAAAATATACTTCAACAAAAAAAATTGGAAGACGTACTATCAAACAAGTAAGATTTGGATTTAATATTCCAAAAGAAATAGGAAAACTTAAATCTGGAGATATAGTTCGCAACTGGGCTATAAAAGGCAGTATGAAATCAAACACAAGAGAAATCACCGTAAAATAAGGAGATGATAACTTGAAGAACAAATTAACAGCATTTATGCTAGCTCTCTTATTACTGGCACAGACATTTGTGCCAGTAATGGCAGACGCAAATTTGAAAAAGGAAAACATGCCGTAGACAGATGGCTTAAAGCATTGGCACTGGGTTCGACAGAAGACTCCGTTGGAATAGCAAAAGCAGCAGGAGTAGACATCACGACAGACCAACCACTCAAAGACACCATCGAAAAAAACGACAAATAATACACGACAATTGGCACCACAACAGGTGCCAATTTGCATTATGGATATAAAACTATAATCATTTTAAATTATAATGATTAGCAAAAAAAAATTCGGGTATAAATAAGCTGTAACGAATTTTATAGGGGGTAATATTTATGAATAAATTAACACAAACAGTACAATCTGGAGATTGGAAAGCAGAAAAACACGTTCCAGTAATCCACGTTGACAAAAAGGACGACGGATTCAAAGTATGCGCAATCGTAGGCGAAGAAATCGAACACCCAAACACATTTGAACACCATATCGCTTGGCTAAAAGTATTCTTCCAACCAGAAGACAGCAAATTCCCAATCGAAGTAGCATCATACCAAGCAGCAGCTCACGGCGAAGGCGAAGTGTTCACAAAACCACACGCACACGCTTATGTAAAGACTACAAAACCGGGAACAGTTTACGCATTGAGCTACTGCAACATCCACGGATTGTGGGAAAACGCACAAGAAGTAAAATAGAAAAAAATAGAAAAAGTAAACTAGAAAACTACAGGACTCATTCTGACCTGAACCCCAAAATCCGGAATACGGATGGAGGGGTTTTTGTATGCCAAAAT
>NZ_CAMXVC010000032.1 GCF_947252345.1 uncultured Finegoldia sp. | reverse complement strand
GAAATATTTTGTCATATTTCCGCTTCCTATTCCTAATTCAAGAATCGATCGTGGAGATATTTTTAATTTAAGTAATTGTTCTTTAATTATTTTAGAATATTTTTCATAATCTATATCAAATGTAAGTTTATCATAAATATAGGCAAATTCTTTATACATTTTGATTCCAAATAAAAATATAAGGTATATTTCTGTACGATGATTTATAATTTAATCCATATCCTACAATAAATACATCATCTATTTCAAATCCGACATAATCAGCATTATACTCTACTTGTCTTCTACTAGGTTTATCTAACAACACACAAGTTTTAATACTTAATGGATTTTTTTGCTTAATATATTCAACAGTGTTTACTATTGTATTACCGGAATCAATAATATCATCCACAATCAGAACATCGTAATTTTCAAGGTTTTCTCTAACATCTGTAAGAATTTTAACTTTCCCTTTTGATATCTCTCCATCATCATATGATGATGTGGTCATAAAATCAATGCAAATTGGCATATCAATTTCTCTTACTAAATCAGACATGAACATAAAACTTCCTCTAAGAAGAGATATTACACACAAATTTTTACCTTTATAGTCTTCTGATATTTGTTTTCCTAACTCTTTGACTTTGTTCTTTATTTGTTCTTCACAAAATAATATTTCTTCTTTCATTATTCACCTCAGATTTATATTTATTATATATTTTCTTTAATTGATTCAATTGAATTTGTAATTTCACTGATTAAATTAGTGTATTTTACTACTTTTTCTTTTTCTTGTTCTACAAGTTTTTCTGGAGCACCCTTCAAAAAGCCATCATTTTTTAGTTTTGATTCAGCACGTTTGAGTTCAGATTTAGCTGAGTCAAGTTCTTTTTGTAATCTTTCTAATTCTTTTGAATAGTCTATCAAGTTAGACAACGGAATTATTATTTTATAAGAATCCTTTACTATCACTATGCTATTTTCTTCAGAAACATCTTCATTAACCTTGTATTCATCAATAGGAACAATTGACCTAAATAATAATTCCAATTCTTTAAAATCGGATTCTTGTGTTTTATCTGATGTCACTATATATATGTCCGATTTTTTCTTAGGTGAAATGTTCATTTCTTGTCTTGAATTTCTAATACTTATGATAGAATCGATAAGTTTATCAATCATCTTTTCTTCTTTAACATAAACATTTGAATCACAATATTTTGGCCAAGTTTCATTAATAAGCATATCATTCTTATTGGGTAAATAGCTATAAATTTCCTCTGTGATGTATGGCATAAATGGATGCAATAATTTAATTACATTTTTCAATGTGTAAATTAAGACTGCTAGCGCTGATTCCTTACTCTTTGAATCATCTCCATATAATCTTGGCTTAACTAATTCAATATACCAATCGCAGAAAATATTCCATGTAAAGTCGTAAATTTTTTCTGCACCAATTCCTATTTCATATTTATCAATATTTGTAGAAACTTCATCGATTACACTGTTTAATCTTGAAATAATCCATCTATCTTCAATATTTAAATCAACTTCATCAATGTTTTTTACGTTTTCTTCTACATTCATAAAAACAAATCTAGATGCGTTCCATAATTTATTACAGAAATTTCTATTTGCTTCTACCTTTTCCATATAGAATCTAGAATCATTTCCAGGTGTGTTTCCAGTGATAAGTGCAAGCCTTAACGCATCTGCACCGTATTTATCTATTACTTCAATAGGGTCAATCCCATTTCCTAATGATTTTGACATTTTTCTTCCAAGTGAATCTTTTACAAGACCTGTTAAATAAACATCTTTGAAAGGTACTTCTCCTAGATTATACAAAGATGAAAATACCATTCTTATAACCCAGAAGAATATAATGTCGTATCCTGTTACTAATACGTTTGTTGGAAAGAAATATTTTAAATCCTCTGTTTCGTTTGGCCATCCTAATGTTGAAAATGGCCACAATGCAGAAGAAAACCATGTATCCAATGTATCAGGGTCTTGAGTATACTTTGTTTCGTCAGGATTAGTTCTAGAAACAATTACCTCACCAGTTTCATTGTTGTAAAATACAGGTAGTCTATGTCCCCACCACAATTGTCGAGATATACACCAGTCTCTGATATTTTCTAACCAATTGACATAAATTTTTTCAAATCTTTTTGGTACGAATCTAATTTCTTCTTTTTTATAGGCATCAAGGGCTAGTTTTGCTAATTTGTCCATTTTCACAAACCATTGTTTACTTATTAAAGGTTCAACAGTCGTATGACATCTTTCGCAATGACCAACAGCATGTTCGTGTTCTTTTACTGAATCTAACTGACCAAGTTTGTCCAAATCTTCAAGCATTAATTTTCTAGCTTCATATCTATCCAATCCTGAATATTTTCCATATCCCTCTACAATTTTTCCATCTTCATCAATTACTATACATTGACCAAGATTATGTCTAGCACCAACTTCGAAGTCATTAGGGTCATGTGATGGTGTTATTTTTACAATTCCTGTACCAAATTCCATATCAACATAGCTATCTGCAATGACCTTAATTTCTCTATTGACCAATGGTAGTATCAGAGTTTTGCCAACAATATCTTTGTATCTTTCGTCTTCTGGGTTTACAGCTACCGCTAAATCTCCCAATAATGTTTCTGGTCTAGTAGTAGCTATGACAATGTAATCGTCAGAATCTTTGAACTTATATCGTATATTCCAAAAATTTCCCACTTCGTCTTCATGAACAACTTCTATATCGCTGATAGCAGTATGACAATTTGGACACCAGTTAACTATTCTGTCTCCTTGATATATTAATCCATCGTTGTACATTTTTATGAAAACTTCTTCTACTGCTTCAGTTAAATTGTCATCTAATGTAAAAGCTTCCCTGCTCCAATCGCAAGACACTCCAAGTTTTCGCAATTGTTTTTTGATGTTTCCGCCGTACTCTTCTGTCCATTCCCAAGATGCTTTTAGAAATTCTTCTCTGCCCATAGATTCCTTGGATTTACCTTGCTCCTTTAATCTATTAACAACTTTCGCTTCAGTTGCTATACTTGCGTGGTCAGTACCAGGAACCCACAAAGCTGCGTATCCATCCATTCTTTTTTTTCTAATCAAAATATCTTGAATTGTATTATTTAATGCATGGCCTAAATGTAAATTACCTGTAACATTTGGAGGCGGCATTACTATAGTATATGGTTTTTTATCTCTATCAATTACGCCTTTAAAATACCCATTTTTTTCCCAAGTTTCATAAATTTTTTCTTCAAATTCTTTTGGATTGTAATTTTTCTCTAAATTTCTCATAATTCTCCCAACATTTATTTAAAATACGGATTATATTTTTTTTCGTCACCTATTGTGGTTGATGGTCCATGACCTGGATACACATTTATATCATCATTCATTAATTTTAATCTTTCTATACTGTTTTTTATATCTTCGAAACTAGCCGTAGGTAAATCATATCTTCCTATGGAGTTTTTAAATAGCATATCTCCAGAAAACATTTCATTTTTGTAAATATAACAAACTGAGCCATAAGTATGACCTGGAGTCTCCATAACTGTGATTGATGAATCATTAAAAGGAATGGTATCACCATCTTTTACATAGTAATCAGCTTTTACAGTTATTGGATTTCCAACTTTTCTTGTGTAATTTTTTTCTGGGTCTTCCAATAAATCTTTTTCTCTTTCTGATGCGTAAATTACAGTATTTAATTTGTTTTTAAGTTCTTCTACAGCAAATATATGGTCAAAATGACCATGAGTTAACAGTATGAACTGAATTTCCAAGTTTCTATTACTAATATACTCTATAATATCATCTGCTTGTGCTCCGGGGTCAACAACAAAGCATTTACCATTTTCAGATAAAATATACATATTTTCACTATACTTAGTTGTTACTATCTTATCTATTGTCATTATTCACTCCTGCTATCTATTATAATTGTAACTGGACCGTCATTTGTGAGAGAAACTTGCATATCTGCACCAAATTCTCCGGTTTGAAAACAAATCTTTTCATCTTTAAGTTTTTCAATAAATTGAATGTATAGATTCCTAGCAGATTCGCCTTTTGCACATTTATCAAATGAAGGTCTATTACCTTTTTTTGTACTAGCGTATAGCGTAAATTGTGATACAACCAGAATTTTGTAGTTTAAATCTTTAATAGACAGATTTAGCTTATCATTTTCATCAGAAAAAACTCTTAAATTGATAAGTTTTCTTATGCAATAATCAATATCAGATTGTTCATCATCCTTGTGTATGCCAAGAAAAACAAGAAACCCATCTTCTATTCTACTCTTAGTTATTCCATTTATATCAACATTTGCTTTTGTCACTCTCTGTATCAATAATCTCATTATGAATTCACCCTAAATACATCTATTGTCCCTTTTATATTTTTTATTCTAGCAATTACAGTATCAATTTGAGATGAAGAGCTAATTTCAATAATAATATTGATTGTTGCTGTTTTGTCCCTATTAATTCTTGTGTTAAATGATTTTATATTTAACTTGCATTCACTTATAACTTTTGTAATATCCGCTAAATATCCAACGTTATTAAATGATATTAATTGCAGTTCAACCTGGTAGTTATTATTTATTAAATTGTTTCCCCATCTAACTGATATCAATCTGTCCTTATCTTCAACAGATCTCACATTTGAGCAGTCTTTTCTGTGGACACTAATTCCTCTACCTCTTGTGATGTATCCGACAATTTCGTCTCCAGGAATTGGATTGCAACATTTTGCAAGTTTTATTTCTAGGTTATCAACTCCATCAATAACAACTCCACTTTCTTTCGGCTCTTCATTTATGAAATCGACATGGTTTGGCTTATTAACGACTTGGTCAGTCTCATAATAATCTTTGTGAAATTCTTTTAATTTTGGTATAACTTGAGTTACACGCGTTGAGCCGTAGCCGATTGCAGCATATAAGTCATCTAAAGACGAAAAGCTCAATTTAGAAGCAATTTCTTCGAGCCAATCTCTTTTTAGGATTTCATTAAATCCGTATCCCATTTTTGCGACTTCTTTTTCAAGCATATCTCGTCCATAAACAATATTTTCTGTCCTTTGTTCTTTTTTGAACCACTGTTTTATTTTAGTTTTAGCTTGTGAAGATTTTACAATTTTTAGCCAATCTTTCGATGGTCCAGAATTTGGATTGATAAGAACTTCGACGACATTACCAGTCTTTAATTTATAAGTTAGAGGTACAATTTTGCCATCCACTTTAGCTCCTACACATTTGTTTCCTACAGCTGAATGCACTCGGTATGCGAAGTCTATCGGAGTTGAACCTGCTGGTAAATCCATAACATCTCCCTTTGGAGAATAAACAAACACTTCATCATTGGCAAATTCTTCTTTAAATAAATCCATAAATTCTTTTGAATCTGTATAATCTTTTTGCCAATCCATAATTTCTCTAAGCCAGGCCAATTTGTTGTCGTATTTTGAACGTTTATTTGACGTTCCCTCTTTATACTTCCAATGTGCTGCTATACCATATTCAGAAGTTCTGTGCATATCCCAAGTTCTAATTTGAATTTCATAAGTTCTTCCATCATGTGCCAGTATAGTTGTGTGCAATGATTGATACATATTCGGCTTTGGAGTAGCAATATAGTCTTTAAATGTATTAGGAATTGGTCGATAAAATCTATGAGCAATTCCCAAAACATCATAACATTCACTTTCTTTGTTAACTATAACTCTAATAGCGGATAAATCTTTTATTTCTTCAAAAGCAAGATGTTTTTTGTACATTTTTTTGTATATAGAAAATACGCTTTTTGGTCTTCCATAAATTTCAGCTTTTATATTGGCTTTTTCGAGCTCCGTTTCAAACTGTCTTATTATGTTTTGAATTTGCGATTCTCTCTGCTGTCTAGTTTCGTTTATTTTGTTAACAATGTCTTGATAGATATTTGGCTCTAAATATTTTAAACTCAAATCTTCTAATTCCCACTTGATAGTTGACATACCCAATCTGTGTGCTAAAGGGGCGTAAATTTCCAATACTTCCTCTGCCTTTTCGATTTGTTTTGCACGTGTCATATATTCAAGAGTTCTCATATTGTGGAGTCTATCGGATAATTTTATTATTATGACTCTAATATCTTTTGCCATAGCTAGAATCATCTTTTTGAGATTTTCAGCTTGGTTATCTTTTTTTGTCTTAAATTTTATCTGTTTTAATTTTGTAACTCCATCTACCAAGTCTGCTATTTCTTTACTAAATAGATATTCTAAATCTTCATAGGTAATTTCAGTATCTTCAATCACATCGTGAAATAATCCAGCAATAATTGTAGCATCATCCATATTAAGTGAAGCTAAGATTTTTGCTACAGCAATTGGATGAATTGCATAAGGCTCACCTGAATTTCTAAATTGACCTTCGTGAGCTCTTAACATGTAGCCATATGCTCTTGTAATAGCATCTACATCAGTATTTGGATTATAAGATTGTATAGATTTTATTAAACTGTTTAAATCAGATTGCTCATAATGCATAAAGCTACCTCCTAATAATTATTTTGTTATAATTATACCATATACTGGCTATTAATGTTAACACTTATCTTAAATCAATTAAATTTAATTGTATTTTTTTAAAATTATTAAATTCATTAATTTCAGGATAATACAAAACATCTATTTTACAGTTACAACTTATTCCATTAGATAAATTTTCAATATTTTTATTTCCAAATTTTTCAACAAGATAATCATATTTTTCTACTGCATTAGAAAACATTATCGCATCAACAGTTTTATTATTTTGTAAAAGTTTAAATTTTAATACATTTTTATTTTTTCCAATCAAATTCAATGAAATAATTTCTATGTTTTTATCGCCTAGTATAGGCTTTGGGTTTTCCTTGCCAAAAGGACGCAGTAGATTTATATTATCTATTAAATCAAAATTTATTTTATCTATATAAAAACTAGAATCTATTAAAATTTTTTTAACAAAATCTTCTGGTTTTAAAACACTTTGCTTGTTCACATTCTTTCTAAATTCATCTAGGTTTTCATTGGCAATTGACAATCCACAAGCCATTGGATGTCCTCCGAAAGAGACAAACAAATCTCGAAATTTATCAAATCCTTTAAAGATATCATACTCAGGTATACTTCGACCTGAGCCTTTTAATATGCCTTGATTTTCAGATTGCGTGAGTATTAGCGATGGTTTATTGTATTTTTCTTTAATCCTTCCTGCTATTATGCCGCATACACTTTCGTGAATGCCTTCTACATTGCAAATTAGTATATCATCGTTGATTAGTTCACTGTTTTCTATCAAATCAACCGCTTTGTTAAATCCTTCTTCTGTTAATTTTTTTCTTTTTTCATTCAAATCAATCAGAATTTTAGCGTATGCCTCTACGTTGTCCATATTTTCATCTCTGAAGAGTTCTACACCAATTTTTGCTGTGTCTAATCTTCCAGCGGCATTTATACAAGGACCAATGATAAATCCTAATGTATATACATTTACTTCATTTTTTATTCCTGCATAATTTAGCAAACACTTTAATCCATAATTGTCTGTATTATTTATTTCTTTTAATCCTTTAGAAACAATATATCTATTTTCGTCTTTTAAATCAACAATATCACAGACAGTACCCATTGCTACATATTGAAGTAAATTCTCACATTCTGTTATATCATATCCTTTTGTCATAAAGATGGCTTGAATTAACTTATATGCAACCCCTGCACCACATAATTTTTTAAATGGATAATTACATTTGGATTGTTGAGGATTTAAAACGGCATCTGCATTAGGTACTAATTCAACTCCGTTTTCTTTTATGGTTTGATGATGGTCTGTAATTATTATTTTGATACCATTCTGTTTTGCGTATTCACACTGCTCTATTGCACTAATTCCGTTGTCACAAGTTATGATGAGGTCTATTTTATCATTTTTGCATTTGTCAATTATATTAAAAGATATTCCGTATCCATCAGTTATTCTATTGGGTATGTCATAAGATATATTATCTGTAAAATATCCTAGTCCATCTAATAATGTCATCGTTGATGAGTTACCATCTTGGTCATAATCACCTACAATTCTAATTTTTTCATTATTTTGAATAGATTGTAAAATGATATTTACAGCTTTATCCATATCTTTCATTAAAAAAGGGTCATGGTAAGAGTTTTGCGCATTAGGTTTTAAAAATTTTTCAAAATCTTTTACATCTCTGTTGAGCATTAATTTTGCTATCAACGGGTGAATGTTAGCTTTTTTTGATATATCTCGATAATTACAACCTTTATTATTTATTAGCCATTTATTCATAAATTACCTCAAATAAAAAATAGATTTATAGTTCAAATAGTAACAAATGAACTATAAACCAATTCCTATTTAACTTCTTTTTCTTCTTTTTTGTTTTCTTTTGCTACAACTGATTTAACATTTGAAGCAATAGCGTTTCGAACAAATTCAATTCTTGTTTTTTGAGAAGATGTTTCCAAAACAACAGTATCGTCTGTAAGTGCAACTACAGTACCTTTGATTCCACCAATTGTAATAACTTCATCCCCAACTTTTATCGCATTTCTCATTTCCATTAATTGTTTTTGTTGTTTTTGTTGTGGACGTATCATTAAAAAATACATAACTCCAAATAAAGCAATTAGCGGAAGTAATGACGCTAACATTTTTGGCATAATAATCCTCCTTTTTTATTTACTTATTTAATATTATCACAATTTTTGTGATAATCATATCCATAATTTTGATAAAACTCGTCTTTAAATTCCATGTATTTATCTTCTTCGATAGCTGTTCTTATTTTTTCCATTAATCTTATCAAGAATCTTAAGTTGTGAATTGACAATAATCTTGCACCTAATATTTCGTCAACATTTAACAAATGTCTTATATAAGCTCTTGTGTGATTTTTGCAAGCATAACAATCGCAATCATCATCTAATGGTGAAAAATCTTCTTTGTATTTTGCATTCTTTACAACCAATTTTCCTTTAGATGTCAATGCTGTACCATTACGCGCAATTCTTGTTGGTAAAACACAATCACACATATCTATTCCTTTTTCAACAGCCTCGAACAAGTAGTCAGGACTACCGACACCCATCAAATATCGAGGTTTATCTTCAGGCATAAAATCAGTAGTAAAGTCCAACAAATCAATCATCATATTCCTTGGTTCTCCGACAGATAAACCACCTACAGCATACCCTGGCAAATCAAATTCAATTGTACTTTTGGCAGAATATTCACGTAGGTCTTTAAACATTCCGCCTTGTATTATTCCGAACAAATTTTGATTTTCAGTATTTTTATGGTATTCTTTGCATCTTTTCAGCCATCTGAGTGTCCTCATCATTGAATTTTCAGTATATTCGTGGCTTGCTGGATAAGGACAACATTCATCAAATGCCATCATTATGTCAGAGCCTAAATCATTTTGAATTTCCATTGATTTTTCTGGTGATATAAAATGTTTTGAGCCATCAATATGGCTTCGAAACTCTACACCTTCCTCAGAAATTTTTCTAGTATCACTTAAGCTGAATACTTGAAATCCTCCACTATCAGTTAGTATTGGCTTATCCCAATTCATAAATTTGTGTAATCCATCGGCTTTTCTGATTATTTCTTGTCCTGGTTTTAAATACAGATGATAAGTGTTAGATAAAATAATTTGTGAACCTATTGATTTTAGTTCATCGTTGTTCATAGCCTTTACAGTGGCTCTTGTTCCAACTGGCATAAAAACAGGAGTTTTTATAGTTCCGTGATTTGTTTTGATAACACCAGTTCTTGCTTTACATTGTGAGGATTTTTTTTCGATTTTAAAACTAAACATTTTTTCCTCCTTTTATAAACATCGCATCGCCAAAACTGAAAAATCTAAAATCATTCTTCTTGGCTTTTTCGTAAGCTTCTAGTATATATTCTTTTTTTGAAAAAGCACTAACTAGCATCATCAAAGTCGATTTTGGCAAATGGAAATTTGTTATCAAACTATCCACAATGAAAAATTGGAATCCAGGATAAATAAAAATATCAGTCCAACCACTTTCAGCTACAAGCTTGCCGTTATTGTTGTGTGTGATAGTCTCCAATGTTCTAATACTAGTTGTGCCGACAGCTATTATATTATGACCTTTTGATTTTTGCTCATTGATTATATCAACAGTTTCTTGACTTATGCTGTAATATTCAGAATGCATATGGTGGTCTTTTACATCTTCGACCTTAACTGGCCTAAAAGTTCCTAAACCAACATGCAAAGTTAAAAAAGCTACATATACCCCTTTTTCTCTGATTTTGTCTAAAAGTTCATTAGTAAAATGTAATCCGGCAGTTGGTGCTGCGGCACTTCCTTTGTGTTTTGAATAAACTGTTTGATATCTTTCCTTATCTTCCAATTTTTCTTTTATATATGGTGGGAGTGGCATATTTCCAAGCTCATCAAGTCTTTCTTCAAAAATTCCATCGTATTGGAATTTTAAAATTCTTGAACCGTCTTCAGTAATCTCAATTACTTTTGCGCTCACATCATCTGAAAATTCAATTATT
Source organism: uncultured Finegoldia sp. (assembly GCF_947252345.1). GTDB lineage: Bacteria > Bacillota > Clostridia > Tissierellales > Peptoniphilaceae > Finegoldia. The sequence continues at coordinate 8,385 of NZ_CAMXVC010000032.1, read as the reverse complement.
TGACCAAGTTTCATTTTTTTTCCTGGTTTCACTAAACATTCCCATTTGTCATCTATTTGTTGGAGTAATAAAACCTCGATTTTTTCTTCTTTTTCAGGTCTATGGCCAAAAAGTCTAGCAGGTATTACTCTAGTGTTGTTACAAACCAGAACATCTCCAGGATTTAAATAATCTATAATATCGTAAAATTTTTTTATTTCTGTTTTACCATCATATTTGTTCAACACCATTAACTTAGATTCATCTCTCTTGTCTAATGGTGTCTGAGCGATGTACTTTTCATCTAATTCATAATCAAATTCATCTGTATTCATTAATTTATCACCTCTTATGACTAATATTAAAATGTCTGTAGGCCTTTTCAGTAACAATCCTGCCTCTCGATGTACGATTAATAAAACCTATCTGCAAAAGATACGGTTCATAAACATCTTCGATAGTAATTCTTTCTTCTCCAGTTGCCGCTGCAATTGTGTCAACTCCGACAGGACCTCCATTAAAATTATTAATCATTGTCATTATTATTTTTCTGTCAACATAATCCAAACCTGATTTATCAACTTCAAGCATATTCAAGCCTAGATTGCTTATTTCCCTTGTTATATTGCCATTTGCCTTAACTTCAGCATAATCTCTAACTCTTTTCAATAATCTATTAGCAATACGTGGTGTTCCTCTACTTCTTCTTGCAATTTCTAGTGCACCTTCTTCATCTATTCCAATTCCAAGTACACCTGCAGACCTTGTAACTATTTTTTTTAAACTTTCAATATCGTATAATTCAAGATTTAGCAATACTCCGAATCTATCCCTTAAAGGACCTGTCAATTGTCCAGACCTAGTAGTAGCACCAATAAGAGTAAATTTTTCCAAATCAATTCTCAAGCTTCTTGCAGAAGGGCCCTTACCTACTATAATATCAAGAGCGTAATCTTCCATGGCTGGATACAAAATTTCTTCTACTGATCTATTAATTCTGTGGATTTCATCAATAAATAAAACATCATCTTTTTGTAAATTAGTTAAAATACTAGCTAAATCAGACGGCTTTTCTATTGCTGGACCACTAGTAACTCTTAGATTAACTCCCATTTCATTAGCGATAATGTGCGCCAAAGTAGTCTTTCCGAGACCAGGGGGACCATATAAAAGAGCATGGTCTAAAGGTTCACTTCTTTTTTTGGCAGCTTCAATAAATATAGAAAGTTTGCTCTTAACTTTATCTTGACCAATATAGTCGCTCATCCATTTAGGACGAAGGTTAAAATCTATATCTTCATCTACTTTAGAAAAACTAGCGCCGACAATTCTTTCATTCTTATCTTCCATAAATTAACACCTACCTGCTACTATCCAAACTTTTCATAGCTTTTTTCATAATATCTTCAATAGATAATCCTGTTAAATCATTGTTTTCGATAAAGCTATCAATATCATTTTTAAAATAACCTAATTGTAACAAAGCTTCCCTCGCAAATTCCGAATCAGGTGTAATTTTTTTCGAAGATGTTGAATTTTTATCAGTAGAAACAAAATCTTTTTCGATTTTTTCTTTAAGCTCTAAAATAATCCTAGAAGCGGTTTTTTTTCCTATTCCTTGAGCTTGTGATAACAATTTGATGTCATCTGTAACAATAGCCGTCTTGCACTCATCTACAGTCATAGTAGACAAAATATTCATAGCATATTTAGGTCCTATTGATGTTACATCTGTCAACAAATTGAACAATTCCCTTTCTTTTTGTGACGAAAAACCATAAAGCGTACTACTATCTTCTCTTTCTATAAATTCAGTATAAACCTTATATTCATCTAATACGCTAACGCTATCCCTAAAAAAATCAGTTATAAAAATCTTATATCCTATCTTATTGTTCTCCAAAACTATGTAATTATCGTGAACTTCAGTAATAACTCCAATAATATATGAGTACATATTATCTCCTATTTCATTTCATAAAGATATTTAAATTTGCTACTAAAAATATGACACAAAGCGACAGCAACAGCATCTGCAGCATCATCCGGCTTAGGAATGTCATTGAATTTTAGTATTGATTTAACAGTTTCTTGAACCTGTCTTTTATCTGCCCTACCGTAACCAACGACAGCTTGTTTTATTTGCAATGGTGTATATTCATATAATTTTAAATCTTTATTTATACAACTTAAAATTTCAACTCCCCTAGCCTGTGATACAGTTATAGCTGTCTTAACATTTTTATTGAAAAATAATTCTTCAAAAGCGCAATCTTCGGGTTTAAATTCTTCTATTATTTTATTCATTTCTTTATAAATAAAAGATAATCTATCTGGAAGACTTGATTTCGAGCTTGTAGTTATACAACCATATTCCAAACATTTTATTCTGTTATTTTCGTAATCCAAAATAGAATAGCCCACAATAGCAATTCCTGGATCTATACCCAAAACCCTCATAATAAATCCAAATCCATTCATCAAATATTTCTTAACATATTTTAATATTATATCATAAACAAATTATCTTGTTAATTTAGCCTTATGTTATAATATATCATATAACAAGGAGCGTAAAATGAAAACTATATTGATTACAGGTGCAAGCGGTGGAATAGGTCAAGGAATATGCAAAATGCTAGAGAATCATCCGGAATACCGTGTAGTTGTGCACTATTTTACAAATCAAAAAAAAGCAGAAAAAATTGTGGATAACATAAGAGAAAAAGGAATTGATGCAATATCTTATTGCTGTGACTTAAGAAATTTTGAAGATTGCAAAAAAATGTTTCAGTATATCAGAAAAAAATTTAATTCAGTTGATGTTCTCATAAACAACGCTGGTATAGCATCTTTGTCTCAGTTTCAAGATATAAAAATAGAAGATTGGTACAATATGTTTGATGTAAATGTTCACGGAACATACCATATTACAAAATTGGCTTTGGAAGATATGTTGGATAAAAAAGATGGTAATATTATTAATATCGCATCAATTTGGGGAATTGTAGGTGCTTCTATGGAATCTAATTATTCCGCAACAAAAGCCGCTATAATTGGACTCACAAAATCACTTGCTAAAGAGTTTGGTTACAGCAACATCAAAATAAATGCAATAGCTCCTGGTGCCATTGACACTAATATGTTAAGTGAAATTTCGAAAGAAGACCTTGAATATGTTGTTGAAGAAACACCTATGGGAAGACTTGGAAAACCGGAAGATATTGCTAATATCGTTGAATTTCTAATATCAGATAAAAATTCTTTTATGACAGGACAAATTATAAGTCCAAATGGAGGTTTTGTAATTGTATAACGAAAATTTTACGAATATAAAAGTGCTAATAATCGAAGATGAAATAAACATATCAAATGCAGAAAAAAAATACCTTGAAGTCGAAGGGTTCAATGTTGAACAAGCTTTTGATGGATTAGAAGCTATCAATATGATTAAAAAAGATGATTATGGAATAATAATTTTAGATTTGATGCTTCCTGAATTAAGCGGTGAAAAAGTTATGGAATTTATAAGATCCAGAACAGATACTCCGGTAATAATGGTTACAGCTAAAATTGATGAATCCGAAATTTTAGATGGATTGAAATTAGGAGCTGACGATTATATAACAAAGCCTTTTAGCTTGAAAATTTTAGTGCAAAAGGTAAAGACTATACTGAGAAGAGTTGAAAAGCTTGGACTTCCAAAGTCAGATAAAATATATTTTGACAACGGAAGAGTTACTATTTCTTTTGATGATAATACATTCATAAAAGATGGAGAAACAATTAATTTGACCAGCAATGAGTTTCAAATTATAAAAACATTGTTTTCAAATCCCAATAAAATATTCACAAGAGACGAAATTATAGAATTATCATTTGGGTATGATTATGAAGCATTTGATCGTGCAATAGATACGCATATTAAAAATATTAGACATAAAATTGAAGATAATCCAAAAAAACCTCGATATATCAAGACGATTTATGGCGTAGGATATAAATTAGGAGTTTATGATGAGGCTTAAATCAGAAATTTTATATGATTTTTTAAAAGCAATTTTAATTCCTATATTGATGTTATCTTGTATATCTATAATGATATTCCAAATCACTTTTAAAAGTTTTATAAATAATGAACAAATGAACAAACAAAGAAAAATCGAAGAATTGACAAAAAATCTATTTATAGACCAGCAAATTGGACTGAAGAAGCAGAATATTGATAAATATATTTGGTATCTGAGTGAATTAGACCTTGATGTGATTTTTTATGATAATTCTGGTCGTGAAATGTATTCATTCACTGACGGTGCTGAGTATTTAAAAAACAATTATGAACATACTACAAAAATAAAAGATGTGTATGATTTGAAAGGTAAAAAGCTTGGTCAGATTAAATACATTTACAGAAAAAAAAACCAGCTTAATTCAAGGGGTGAAATTTTTGTAACAAATCTATTCCGTTTTATGATTATATCATTGTTTTTATCTTATATAACAAGTTTGGTAATTTCAACATTTTTATCGAAGAAAATCACTTACCCTATAGAAGAATTGACATCTGCTACTGTTAGAATAAGAAAACAAAATTATGATGTCCCATCGATTAAAAGCACAATAGTTGAGGTAAATCAACTATCAGATAATATTAACTATATGGCAAACTCACTGAAAACACAAGAATTTACAAGAAAAGAGTATGCACAAAATATAAGCCATGAATTGAGGACACCACTAACAAATTTAAGAGTAAATTTGGAATTAATGGAAGATGATATAGTTGAAGCAAATAAAGATAATATCCAAACTCTCTTAGTGGAAATTGATAGATTGACAAGTCTAATAAATCAGTTAAACAATACATTCAAATCCGCAAATCCCGAAACTCAATATAACCCAGAAATATTCAATTTAACTGAGTTTTTAAATGTCATTTATAAATCTATGAAAACTCAATTTGATAATGCGAATGTAATTTTGAATATGGAAATTTCTGAAGATTTGGACATAAAAACTGATAAGGAAAAATTATCTAATATTTTATTAAATCTTTTATCCAACGCCTTAAAAGCTTGTCAAGAATCGGATAACGTATTATTAAAAGCAAGACATGTTAACAAGAAAATAGTAATTTCAGTAAAAGATACGGGAATTGGAATAAGTGAAGAAAATAAACCGAAAATATTTGAAAGATTTTTCAGAGTTGATGATTCTAGAAATACTAAAAAAAATGGTTATGGGTTAGGTTTATCAATAGTGAAAAATTATGCTGATATCATTGGTGCAGATATTGCTGTAAATTCTAAATTAAATTTAGGTACGGTTATTCTGATATCATTTGATGACGATATAATAGTTTAAAATTTAAAATCAAAAAAAGATTGCTAATCAATGACTAGCAATCTTTTTTTATGACCAAATCTATAAGCCGTGTTCTGTATTCGATAATCATCTATCTAGACTAATTGTTACCAATTAGTTCAAGCAATCTACCTACCGGAGACGACGAGCAGCCGTCTTTAATCCTATTTGATTTTGCACTGAATGGGGTTTACATAGCCATAAAGTCACCTTTATACTGGTAGGCTCTTACCCTACCTTTCCACCCTTACCAAAAATTTGGCGGTATATCTCTGTTGCACTTGCCTTAGGGTCGCCCCCACTGGACGTTATCCAGCATCCTCGCTCTGTAGTGCACGGACTTTCCTCATTATTTCATGCGATTATCTGATTTAGTCACTTTAATATTATATCACAATTAAAATATTTTTCTAGTTGGATAATCTAGTAAATTTACATCTACCATTAATTGTGGAAATCTTTGGTTTATTGTATCTTTTAAATATTCTAAAATATATTTTTCAGATTCATAGTGCCCGATATCTATTAAAATCAAATCATTATCAAGTGCATCAATTTGCTGGTCATACTTAAACTCAGAAGAAATGAATACATCACATTTTTTATTTATGCAATCATTAATAAAGTGTCCACCACTTCCACCCAACACAGCAACTCTTTTGATTATTTTATTTAACTCACCATAGACTATTACATTATTGAGTTCTAGTTTTCGCTTTAATAAATTAATGAAATCATAAAAATTTGTGTCTTCGATTATTCCAATTTTTCCAAAACCATCGTTATTGTCATTTACACCTCGTAAATTTTCAACATTCAATAATCCTAGTTTATCTGACAAAGCTTTACTAACTCCAAATTCAACACAATCAAGATTAGTATGCGATGAATAAACATTGATGCCCTCTTTTATTGCCTTGACTAATCTTGTATCCACGCCATTTGCCTTTTCAATAATATTCTTAAGTGGATTAAATAAAGGTGGATGATGAGTAAAAATCAAATCATATCTACCAGAAATTGCTTTTTTAATGCAAAATTCATCTAAATCAAGCGAAATTAAAATTTTACTAATATTAGATTCTAAATTTGCATATTGAATGCCACAATTATCGAAATCTTCTTGTAATTCAAGTGGAACTAACTGTTCGTACCATTTTATAAAATCCTTAAGCTTCAATTTTTTTCAACACTTTCTTTAATTCTTGCACTTCTTTATTCAAGATATCCACGGCGCTTTTTGCGTTTTCAGACTCATTATCGAATAAATTTGATAATAGATTTTCTTTAATTTCAATTTGACTGGTAATAAAAATTTTTAAATCTTCTGATTTATTATCAATTAAATATTTTCCAAATTCATACTCCATTTCATCTGAAAATAATTGTTTGCCTACTTTAGCTTTTATGATTTGGTAGTATTTATCGTTCTCAAACAAATCAACTTCTTTTATAATTTCAAAAGAGTTTTGATGCAAAAATTTCCTCAATGTAGATAAAGAGTTATTTGCACCAAGTATCAAGGTATTAGCACTTTTCGCAACTTTTAAATCATTCTCAATTATATCTTTAATAAGATTACCTCCCATTCCAGATATGATTATTGTATCTACTTGGTATTCCTTTAAATTACTTAAACCATCAGAAACATTAAGAATGATTTTTTCAGGATTATCTAAATATTCCAATTTTTCTTTTAATTTTATTAGAGACTTTTCACTAATATCAGATGCAATAACTTTTTTAGATATGTTTTGTTTAACAAGTTCATACGGAACGATTCCATGGTCTGTTCCGATGTCAGCAACAATTGAATTTTTATCTACTAAATTTATTATTTCTTCAAGCCTTTGTTTTTTCATATTACTCCAAAAAATCCTTTAATTTTTGACTTCTTGATGGGTGCTTTAATTTTCTTAAAGCCTTAGCTTCTATTTGTCGTATTCTCTCTCTTGTCACATCAAAATCTCTTCCAACTTCTTCTAAAGTTCTAGGAGTTCCATCTACTAGGCCAAATCTTAAAGCTAAAACTTTTCTTTCGCGTTCATTTAAAGTGTTTAAAATCCCTTCTAATTCTTCTCTTAACATAGTAAAATTTGCAGCTTCGTCTGGTGCTACAGCAGTATCATCTTCAATGAAATCTCCTAAGTGACTATCTTCTTCCTCTCCAATTGGGGTTTCTAAACTAACGGGTTCTTGAGCTATTTTTCTAACTTCACGAACTTTTTCAACCTCTATACCCATTTCTTTTGCTATTTCTTCGTTTGTAGGGTCTCTACCCAAATCTTGTAGCAATTGTCGTTCAATCCTAACCAATCTATTTATAGTTTCAACCATATGAACAGGTATTCTAATTGTCCTAGCCTGATCCGCTATTGCTCTAGTTATTGCTTGTCTAATCCACCAAGTTGCATAAGTAGAAAACTTAAACCCTCTTGTATAATCGAACTTGTCAACAGCCTTCATTAGTCCCAGATTTCCTTCTTGAATTAAATCCAAAAAGCTCATCCCACGTCCGACATATCTTTTGGCAATACTTACAACCAATCTCAAATTTGCTTCTGCTAACTTCTTTTTTGCTTTTTTAGAGCCAGTTTCCATTTCTTTTGCAAGTTTAACTTCTTCTTCTGCTGATAACAATGGTATTTTACCAATTTCTTTTAAATACATTTTTACAGGGTCATCGACATTTATCCCCTTCATGTCAGATACATTTTCAATATCTTTTTTATCTACTTCATCATCTTTATCTGTTTCATCGTCCAAATCATCATCTAAATCAACGACTTCTTTATCGTCATCTTTAGAATGTGGTTTCTTATCAATTTCATCATTACTTTCAAAGATTTCTATATTATTTTCTAACAATAAATTTCTTATATCTTCTAAGTCTTCCTCATCTAATTGAGAATAAGCATCTAAGTCTTTGAAATCCTTATTAGTTACAATTCCATCATTTTCGTTTCCAATTTCTATAAGTTCATTCAATACTTCCTGTCTCTTATACACATCTGACGCTGCCGACGAAACCTTATGGGTGTA
>NZ_CAMXVC010000031.1 GCF_947252345.1 uncultured Finegoldia sp. | reverse complement strand
TATGATAAAATAATTTTAGAGGTGAAAAAATGAAATTTACAGAATACAAATACACTAGACCAAATTTTGAAGAAGACAAGAAAAAGGTCGAAGATTTTATCAAAAGATTTAACGATTCCACAACTTCCGAAGAACAAATCAAAATCATGGAAGAAATGGACAAATTTAAAAAGACGTTCAGTACCAACGTGAACCTCGCATACATTCGCCATTCCATCGACACAAACGATGAGTTTTACAAAAAAGAACAAGATTTCTTAGATGAGTATATGCCATATTATTCGGTATTGGAAACGAAAATGTCACAAGCAATCAACGATTCAAAGTTCAAGGGCGATTTGGTAAAACACTTTGGACAACATTTGTTTGATTTGATTAGCTGCCAATTGATTTTCAACGAAAAGGCAGTTCCTTACAAGCAAAAAGACAACCAATTGACTACAAAATACAACAAATTAATCGCATCTGCACAGATTGAGTTTGACGGCAAAATATTGACGTTGTCACAAATGGCACCTTACACTCAATCCAAAAATCGTGACGAGAGAAAAGCTGCTACGAAAAAGGTTTCCGAGTTTTTCCAACAACACGAAAAAGAAATCGACGATATCTACGATGAGATGGTGCACGTCAGAACAGATATGGCGAAGGTTTTGGGATTTGACTCATTCATCGAATACCAATACAAGTCATTGATGAGAACAGACTACAACAAAAATGATGTAGCAAAATACAGAGAATTTGTCAAAAATTACGTAACGCCAGTTTATCTTGAATTGAGAAAAAGACAATCCAAGAGAATTGGAATCGAAGATATGAAATCTTACGATAGCAACATAATGTTCACAGACGGCAATGCAAAACCTCACGGAAAAAAAGACTTCTTGGTAGACAACGCCAAGAAAATGTACTCGGAATTGTCTCCGGAAACTAAAAAATTCTTCGATTTTATGTACGAAAGAGAATTGTTTGATTTGGAAAGCAAAAAGGGCAAAGAAGGCGGCGGATATTGCACGACAATTGAAGATTATGAATCTCCATTTATCTTCGCCAACTTCAACGGAACTACTCACGACGTAGAAGTAATGACTCACGAAGCAGGCCACGCATTCCAATCTTACACTTCAATGGATGGAAGAATAATTGAATACATCTGGCCGACATTCGAGGCTTGTGAAATCCACTCAATGAGTATGGAATTTTTGACTTGGCCATGGATGAATTTGTTCTTCGAGGAAGAAACAAACAAGTTCAAATTCGCTCACTTGGACGGAGCTATAAGCTTCATCCCTTACGGTGTGACGATAGACCATTTCCAACACTTCGTCTACGAAAATCCTGATTGCACACCTGCAGAAAGAAAGGCAAAATATCACGAAATAGAATTGATGTATCGCCCAGATTTGGATTATGATGATGAATTTTTGGAAAAGGGAACTTGGTGGTTCAGACAAGGTCACGTATTCAACAACCCATTCTACTACATTGACTACACATTAGCACAAGTTTGTGCGTTCCAATTCTTATTAAAATCGAGGAAAAATCGCGAGAATGCTTTCAAGGATTACCTCGAAATTTGCAAAGTCGGTGGAAGCCAATCATTCTTCGGAATAATGAAGGCCGGCAACATCAAAAACCCAATGAACGATGGAGTTCTCGAAGAGATTCTTCCACAATTATTGGAAATATTAGACGAAATAGAAAAAGAATTGTAAAATTTGAGGATGGACAATTGTCCATCCTTTTTTATTCACAAAAAAACACTCACTTTTATTGTGAGTGCTTTTAAAATATATCCGAGATTACAGTTCTTATGCTGTCAAATTGTTTGATTTCAAGATTGTATTTTTGTGTTAGTTTTGTGTTTTGTGAAATGTAGACTTTTTTGTATCCCAATCTTTCAATTTCTCTCAATCTCGTCTCGATTTGTGGAACTCTTTTTATTTCACCAGTCAATCCAACTTCGCCGATGAACACGACATCAGAAGAAATAGCCTTGTTCATAAGCGATGATGCAATCGCCATTATTATGGACAAATTTACGGATTGCTCTTGGATTTTTATTCCTCCAGTTGTTTTTATTATGACATTTTTGTCGTACATATTGATTCCCGCACGTTCTTCTAAGATAGAAATAAGAGTGTTCAATTGGTCTTTGCGAAGGCTGTCTCCTATTCTCTGCGGATACGGCGTAAATGATTTCGACACCAAAGCTTCCACTTCCACGACCAAAATTCGTGAGCCTTCTTTTATAACAGAAAGTGCTGCGCCATTTACATCCTTTTTTCTTTTCGTGACAAAATAATCGGACGCATCGGTGATTTCTTTTATTCCATCTTCCTGCATATTAAAAAGCCCAATCTCGCCCGTTCGACCGAATCTGTTTTTCGTAGTTGTCAACAATCTAAGAGGCTCGTCGCTTTCTCCTTCCAAATAAAGCACCGTATCCACCAAATGCTCAAGTGTTCTAAGTCCAGCCATCTCGTCTGATTTTGTCATATGCCCAACCATAATGCAAAGAGTTGGTTTTTCAGGGTCTTTGCAGATCTCGACGATTTTATTTGCACATTCTACAGTTTGCACGGGAGAGCCCGGACGTGAATTGTATTCTCGAAGCTGGAAAGTTTGAATACTGTCCAAGAAAATAACATCCGGCTTTATTTTGTTTATCGAATCCAACGCATTGTCCATACTCGTCGTTGAAATCAGCCAAATATTTTCCGGAATTTCCTCCATCGTTCTCATCGCCCGTTGTTTGATTTGCGATGTGGATTCTTCTCCTGAAATGTAGAGAACTTTTATGTTTTTCTTAGCCAAATCATTCGCTAGTTCCAAAAGCAGAGTCGATTTTCCGGCCCCCGGCCTCGCCGTTAGAATCGACACGGAATCTCGGACAAGTCCACCACCAAAAACTCTGTTCAATTCAGTAATCGACGATTGAATCCTGTCCGATGAATCTATCTTGACATCGACTAACTTGATTGCATTAGTCGATTTTACACTCGTCGTTGTGTTTGATTTTTCGTCTACGATTTCTCGCTCCTGCATAGAACCCCAGCTGTTGCAACTGGGGCATTTTCCTATCCACATAGCCTGTTCGTAGCCACAATTTTTGCATACATATTTTGTTTTCTTTTTCATATTATTGTTTCACAGTCTTTTTGCGTCTCACATATCTTCTGAAACTAACCTTGTCATTGACAACAGTGATTGTGGTTTTTCTCGTTTTGTCGATTTCGCCACTCAAAATCTTGTCGGCAAGTTCGTTTTCGATGTCTGTTCTGATAAGTCTTTCAAGTGGTCTGGCGCCAAATTTCTTATCGTAACCCTTATCGACTAAATAATCCAATATCTTTTCGTCATAAGAAATTATCAAATCATTCTTCGCCATTCTTTTTACCAACTCATCCATCATAAGCTTTGCGATTTCTTTTACATTTTCTTTTGTCAAATTATTAAACAAAATGACATCATCCAATCTGTTAATAAATTCCGGCTTGAACATCGACTTCATCGCATTGTTGATAGTTTCTTTGTTTCTGTTGTACTCGTCTTCGACAACATCTTCTTTTGTGTTAAATCCGAGGACGTTTTTGCTTTCAAGCTCACTCGCTCCAATATTTGAAGTCATAATAATTACAGTGTCCTTGAAATTCACAGCACGTCCTTTGGAATCTGTAAGTCTACCGTCATCCAAAACCTGCAACAACGTGTTGAAAACATCCGGATGTGCTTTTTCAATTTCATCAAACAAAATCACAGAGTACGGTTTTGTTCGCACCATATCAGTCAATTGTCCACCATCATCGTGGCCAACATATCCCGGTGGCGAGCCTATCAATTTGGACACGGAGTGTTTTTCCATATATTCTGTCATATCTATTCTTATCATCGCGTTCTCATCGTTGAACAACTCCTTGGCAAGCTTCTTCGCCAAATACGTTTTGCCGACACCCGTTGGCCCTACAAATACGAACGAACCAATTGGTTTGTTGGGATTTTTCAGACCGACACGCGCTCTTTTTATCGCATTGGATATCAAATCAATTGCCTTGTCCTGACCGATAACGTCTTTTTTTAAATTGTCTGCCAAGCAGAGGAATTTTTGCGATTCTGATTGCGTCAATTTAGATACCGGAACCTTCGACCAACGTGACACGATGTTCGCTATCTCGTCGAAGCCAATCTCCAATTTATTTTCGTCGTTGTCTTGCTCGTTCATCTCGTCAATAATTTTTTCGATAGAATCTCTTTTTTCTGCAGCCAACAAGAAATCTGCATTATTGATAGCTTCTTGTTTTTCATTTTCCAAATCGGCAATGATTTTTTCGTAATTTTTGCCTCCGGTGAAGTTTTTCACTCTGACCATAGATTGTGCTTCATCAATCAAATCTATCGCCTTGTCAGGCAAATATCTGTCATTGATATATCTGTCGGAAAGTTCCACCGCAGCTTTTATCGCCTCGTCAGTAATCAAAACATTGTGGTGATTTTCGTAAGTTTCCTTCAAACCTTCAATCACTTTAATGGAATCCGACACCGATGGCTCATCCACCAATATGGTTTGAAGACGTCTCTCAAAAGCTTGGTCCTTTTCGATAGTTTTTCGATACTCGTTGATAGTCGTCGCACCAATTATCTGCAACTCCCCTCTCGCCAAAGAAGGCTTCAAAATGTTTGACGCATCCAACGCTCCTTCTGCACCGCCAGCTCCCATCAACGAGTGAAGCTCATCTATGAACAGAATTTTGTTCGTCGAATTAGACATAATGTCGATAACTTTTTTGATTCTCTCTTCAAAATCCCCTCTGTATTTTGTACCAGCTAACAAAGCCGCCAAATCCAGTGCCAATATCTCCTTATCCTTGAAAATATCATTCACTTCGCCCTTGACAATCTTAACAGCCAATCCCTCGACAATCGCAGTCTTTCCAACTCCTGGATTTCCAATCAACACAGGATTGTTTTTCTTGCGTCGTAGAAGAACTTGAATTATACGCTCAATCTCGTTTTCACGACCAATGCAAGGGTCAATCTTGTGTTGTCGGGCAAGCTCATTCAAATTCTTAGTGTATTTTTCAATCTCACTCATTCTCGAAGATTTTGCTTGCGAGTCATCGATATTGTTCTCCTGTTTCATCTTCATAGTAAAATACCTTCGCAAATCAACCGACAACTTCATAATATCGACGCCGGTTTTTTGCATCAAATGAAACGCATAATTTGTACCATCCAAGCAAAGTGCCGCCATTATATGCTCCGGCTTCAAAGCCCTTTCATTGTAATTATTCGACAAACTGACAGCTTGTGTGATGATTTCCTCTAATTTGGGACTGATTTTTTGGTTTCGAGACTCATCCGTTCCATATCCCAACTCATCTATGATTAAATTTCTAATTTTTTCGTAATTTCCACCGTATTTCTTCAACAACTGCGACGCCTTGAAATCAAACTTGAACATCGCAAGCAACACATGCTCGACACCAATATCAGAATGTTTCAAACTAATCGCCTCGTACACGGCCTCCATTCTCAAATTGTAAATATCTGATTTTCTCAATTTTTCACCTGTCTTTCCAACGTATTCTTAATTATCTCACTTCGAAGAACACCAATATTTTGATTCAAATTGTTATCATCTCGAAATTTTTCGAGAGTCAATTTATTAGTCTTATCAAAAAGCTTCACAATGTCATCGACCTCGTATCCATCGACAATTCCAAAATCAATCGCAATCAACAAATCCGTAATTTTGTTCATCGCCTCCACCTCGTCCAACACTCTTGAATACTTCAACATCGACACACTTCTCAAAAGCTCATCCTTAAACTTCTGATTTTGTTCAATCAACATCTTCCTCTTGTCCATTTCTTTTCTTGAAATAGAATCAACCAACAAAGTCAAATCATTAATTGCAAACTCACAGTCCGCTACAAAATCATTCGTACTCAACTTGTAAATTGAACTTTTCGTATTAGAATCGTACGCCTTTTCAAGCGTATATCCTCTGAATTTTGCAATATCTGAAATGTAATCAATCTCATTGTAAAGCTCCAACGCCTTCAAATTCAAGAAAATATCCACATCAGTCAAACAACCCGCACTCATAAAATCATCCGACAAATATCCAATGTCGATATCAAATGCAAAGTTTAACCTATCATTCAACTTCTCCTCAATCTCGAGGCAATCATTGTAAACATCCCTTAAATTCCTGCCATAATCGTATTTGATAATACGAACGTGGTCATTGTCTCCCAAAGAAAACACAACCTTCTTCTCGTCATTTATAAAAACAACAGGCGACACATCCTCGTAATACGAACTGCAAATATATCCTCTCTTTTTAATATAATCCTTCGTCGTAGACTTAGTGTCTTTGATATTGTAAACCTTAGAGTCCTTCAAATATCCCAAACTATCCAACTCTTTCTCAATATCTGACTTCATCTCATCGCAAGAATCTGTATCGATTACCATCATAAAATTGTAATTGGACAAATTTCTCCTCATACAAACCATCGATTTCACAACAACACTTGAATTATTCATAGCATTTATCCCTTAAATCTTGAACGCTTGACTCTAACCTGTTAATTTCCTCTTGAATTTCGTGACACTTTTCGAATTTTTCTTCTTGCAAACACAAATAAAGTTCCTCCGACAAAACATACAACCTCTCTAAAATCTTTTTCGCATCCTCGAATTTTTTCGGAAATTTTCCCTTATAGTATTTTGGATAACCATGTGAACTTCGATTTTTCAAAATAAAATCCCTAAAATTCTTGTAACAATACTTGCAACCAATCGACGAGTAATTTTTCAACTCCTCAAAAGGCATATTGCAAACAGGACACACCAATTTTTCATCCGAAAAATCATCCTCGGATTTTTTCTGAACCTTCTCAAAAGGCAAATGCTCCACAACATTTGAAATCTGTTTTGCAAGCTCCTCGAAAAGCTCCTTGTTGTCATTCAATTCATTTTCAGAATCAAATTTAAAATCAGAGTTCGAAATAATCTCCTTTTTCAATCTATCCATATAATCGGCATAACAATCGTGACACAAATTAACATCACGACCACCAAAAGGCCCCACGACCTTAACCTGAATAAAAGCAGGCTTGCCACAATTATCGCATTTCATATAATCACCTTACCTCATAAAAGCCAACAGCATATTCTTCAACAAATCTGCCCTCAAAATATTTCTATCATTAAAATCAACCTTCGACAACGTATTATCCTCCAAAGCGTGCATCATAACCAACGCCTCCCTATCCGTAATCAAATCTTCATCCAAAAGCATCTTGATAATATTAGTCGACTTATCCTTTGTAATTTTATCGCCAATAACATCATCGACAATCTCCTTGATAGGATTATCATCTTTGATTGTTAATTTTATTATTTTAACATAACCACTTCCACCGCGTCTACTCTCAATATAATATCCCTTGTAAGGAGTAAATCTAGTTGTCAACACATAATTAATCTGCGATGGAGCACAATTAAATTGGCTGGCAAGATCATTTCTGCCAATTTCTATATAATCGTCGTCAGAATTATTCAACATTTCCTTCAGAAAAGCCTCAATACTATTACTGAGTCCTGCCATATCAACCACCCCTTTTGACTTTCTCTGACTAATCGAATAAAAAAAATTCATCTTTATTAAATTATACCATCTCTGACCTTTTGTATCAACAAACAAAATTTACAAAATCTCTAATATTTTCCAAAATAAAAAGGAAAGCTTCAAAGCTTCCCTCAATGATTTAAAATCATAATTTAATTTTTTCTAAGAAATCAAATATCCAATTGTGATATTTCTAAAATAAATTTATCATTTAGCTTGAAATAAAATTCTTCTGCAACTTCTTCGTATAATTCTTTAATTCTATTAACATCATCTTGTTTTTTCATTCCAATATACAAAAATTCTTTTTCGTTGTTTATAAACAAATCATTATACAGTTTTTGCATGATTAAAATTTTTTCGCATAAATCACATCACTAAATCCCAATTCTTCAGCGCTGATATCATCGACAACATAACCATTGCTATCTAATTCTTGGATAGGTCTTGGATAGGATAAGACCCCCATTCCAAATTAAAACATATTTTTTTCATCTGGATAGTCCTTTTCTATTTAAGAACAATACTTCCGAAACTTAAAATCATAACATACCATTTTAGAATTTCCACCAGACTGTGTGAATCGATAACCAGCACCGCAATTAAAATTAAATGCGGAATTGCCAAGACAATACAAGTAGTTACAACCACCCAATTCTTTTTTACAAATAAAATAGCAAAAATAATTAACCAAGCCCACATCGAAAAAGGAACAAACATCGTAATGTGATTAAAAAATTCATTGTTCAACACATTGGCTACACCACCATTCAACGGATTATTTGTCACAGTAATTATAATTCCAACAACAAATAACAACACTGAAAATATTGTAATTCCATAAAATATTTTCTTCGAATCTATACTCTTTTTCATTTGACTACTCATTTTTTAGCCCCTTTACGAGATTTATATTCCTACAAAAACTTCCACGATTTTTTCAATTTTTTCGAGAATATTTTGTTTTTTCTTTTCTCTTGCACCTTGTCTACGAGATGTTGGTGGCAAAATTTTATCCAATCCAGTACCAGCATAATCGACGAAACCTTTTGCAATTGATTTGTTGATAAAATGATATGCTCCTTCTTTCAATTTTTCATCTTCAATTAGAGATTCAACCTTCTTTTCTTTTTCTTTCCTTGCGAATGAATAGAAAGTTTCCAATATATCATCATTATCTTTCAATTCAGATAATCTTGTCTTGTTAATAAAATCCATGACCAAATCTTCCTTAGCTCTCGTTCCCAAACTGGATCTTATAACTCTACGAACTTCTGCCTTCAAGTTTTCAACATCTTCATGCTCTTTGGATTTTTCCAAAATCAGAGCCAATATATAATCCAAATTAATCTCATCAGTCTTCAACAAATCAATTTGAAATTCCACATCAGAGAAATCAACTTGTTGTTCCTCAGAATCTCCAGAACGTCTCGCATTCACGATGTTTTCTCTAATATCCACATACACGCTCTTCATGTCTTGCATTAATCTGTCGGAAATAATTTTGTCGAAATTTTCAAACTCATCGAAGTTTTTCAAAATATTTTCCGATTTCAATAATTCACCAAAAAGCTGCACAAATTCCTTCTTGTCAGCTTCCAAGAAAATCTCTGTTGGCTCAGGAAACTTTTCTACAATCTCGTTGCAAATATCCTTGTAACCTTTGGTAACTTTCCCAGTCTCTTCGTCTGTAAAACCTTCCATGTATTCTTCGTAGCTTTTTTCGAGAATAATATTCACGCTATTTTCATCGCCGAATGTTTTAATAGCATCTTCCGTTGCTTTTTCCAAATCCCTGAAGCACACAATATTTCCGAAAGTCTTCACCTTGTTCAAAATACGATTAGTTCTCGAAAAAGCTTGAATCAATCCGTGATATCTCAAATTCTTGTCGACAAATAAAGTATTCAAAGTCGGAGCATCAAATCCTGTCAAAAACATCCCGACTACAATTAGCAAGTCTATTTCTTTTCTTTTAGTCTTGTGTGACAAATCCTTGTAGTAATTTTGGAACTCATTTCCATCTGTGGAGAAGTTTTGCTTAAAATAACTATTGTAATCCGTGATAGCCTTGTCCAAAAACTCCTTTGCTGACAAATTCATAGCAGAAGTGTTGAACACTTCATCTTCTATATCCCCGATAGCACTTTGTTCCTCATTAGCAGCAAAACTAAAAATAGTCGCAACCCTCAACTTTTTATCTTCGGGCAAATCTCTTTGTTGTTTTTCAAATTCTTCGTAATACAACTTTGCCGCATCAATACTTTGGACTGCAAGCATTGCATTGAACCCGTTAAGCCTTCTATCTTTCAAATCATAAAACTCATTTCTGTGAGTCTTCGTATTGTAAACATCCAAAATATATTTTGTGATTTCTGAAATACGTTCTGGGTGAAGAAGCATCTTGTTCTCAACTTTTTTGAGCTTATCCTCATCAATTTCTTCTTCTGCTGATTTGAACTTCGGAGTAATATTGTTGTAGTCCACCTTGAACTTCAACACCTTGCCATCTCTAATAGCATCCGTAATCACATAACTGTGAAGTTGCGCCCCGAAAATCTCCGCAGTAGTATTCCCATTAATTGAATTTTCTGCAAAAATAGGAGTGCCAGTAAACCCAAATTGGTAGTATTTCTTAAAAGATTTTTTGATATTTTTCTGAGCATCGCCAAATTGTGAACGGTGACATTCATCGTAAATAATCACGCAGTGCTTATCGTAAATCTCATGATTAGGATTTTTCTTTACAAACTCATTCAATTTTTGAATAGTAGTTACAACAATTCTGTTGTCCTTCTTTTCGATAGATTTTTTTAATTCCTTCGTATCCTTAGAGCCGTTCACACTATCCGGTTGAAATCTTTGATACTCCTTCATCGTCTGATAATCTAAATCTTTTCTATCAACCACGAAAAACACCTTGTCAATAAATTCCAAATCAGTCGCAAGCTTTGCAGCCTTGAAAGATGTCAACGTCTTACCAGAACCAGTAGTATGCCAAATAAATCCACCAGCCTCAGCCTTTCCTGCCTTCTTCGTTTCATAACTTGATTTTATCTTCCACAAAATCCTTTCAGTCGCTGCAATCTGATACGGTCTCATTACAAGCAAAGTATCATTCACATCGAACACGCAGTATTTCGTAATTACTTCTAGCAAAACACGCTTTTCAAAAAAAGTCTTCGTAAAATCTTCCAAATCGCAAATAGTCTTGTTCTTGGCATCTGCCCATTCACAAGTAAACTCATAATTATTTTTGTTCGAAGCAGTAGTATTTGCAAAATATCTCGTAATGGTACCATTTGAAATCACGAAAATTTGAACATACTTGTACAACGAATTAGTCTCATTGAAACTTTCTTTGCTATATCTGTGGATTTGATTGAAAGCCTCCTGCAAATTCAACCCTCTCCTCTTTAACTCAATATGAACAAGAGGAAGCCCATTCACCAAAATCGTCACATCGTATCTATTTTTCTTCTTGCCCTCAGCATTGATTTGATTCGTAACTTGTAGGAAATTGTTGTGAATATTTTTCTTATCGATAATCTTGATATTCTTCACGTGTCCGTCATCAAATACAAAATCGTAAATATGATTTTCTTGAACCTTTCTAGTCTTTTCAATCAAACCTTCGCTTGGACAATCCAAATACTCAACCAAAAGTCTGCTCCATTCCTCATCCGAAAAACGAACATTATTCAACCTCTCGATTTGCAACCTCAAATTCTCATACAAATCCTTGTTCGAACGAGCAAAAAGTCTCTCATAACCTTGGCTTTCCAAATTCTTAATCAACTTCATCTCCAGTTGGCTCTCAGTTTGATAAGATTCCTCAACGACACTTTCTTTTTTATAACTAGACAAAATAATTCCATTATTCATCTCTGCAATAGTCGACGTATTATAATTTACAAACTTATCAGACATAATCTCCTCCTATCTAGGAAAATTTAACAACTTCTCTCTATAAAATTCATATTCTTTCTGTCTTAACTCAATCTCTTTCGGAATCCCCCCCGAAATATCATTCACCAACTCATCAAACTTATCTAAAATAGAAACAATATGCTCTTGAACAGGTATTGGTGGCACTGGGATTTTGTATTCTTTTACTGTAGAATCTGAAATCGAAGGATAACTTGTTCCTTTTTCATTTATCTTAACAAATTCTAAAAATTTACTAGTCATTATATTATAATAAATCCACTTCGGTAATATTTTTTCCTCATTCGTCCTTAAAACACAAAAACCAGTACTGCACAATTGCCCATCATATTCTTCTTCAACGAAATAATATCTTTTTAGCAATGGTCTTGTAGTTCCAAACAATATATCTTTTTTCTTAATTAACTGCCTTGCTCTACTAGGCGCATTATTTTTATTCACTACAGTTGTTGCTAGAATTGAATTATTTTCTCTATCTATAGATGATAAATCAATATAAGTAAATTCTTCTTTATCATTCCATTTAATATTTTTTGTTTCTATTAAATAGTCCGATAATTTTCCCATCTTAATTTTAAAGCAATCAATTTTTGCAAGTTTACAAGCTTCTTCAAGCAATTGATAATATCTGTTAGATATTACCTTGCTTGCTTGCTTGCTTGCTTGCTTGCTTGCTTGCTTGCTTGCTTACCACATTTCCGTCAAATGTCAAGAGTTTTTCACGAAAATATTCGTATTGTTTTTGTCTTTGTTCAATCTCTTGTGGTAGCAAACCTTCAGTATCGGCAAGCAAAGCTTGGAATTTATCAAGCACCTCAACAACCTTGTTTTGGATAATAATATTTGGTACCGGAATACTTTGAATCAATAATCTTTTAACTTCAATAGATGGGAAATTTCCTATTTTAACATTCTTAATGCACCATTCATCTATAATAAAAAAGTAGTAATACATGAATTTAATGTTAATTTCATTCTTAAAAGCATCTTTCAAAGTAAAACAAGTAAATCTTTGATTAGCTAAAAATGGAACTTTAATTAAAGCGTGTTCTCCAATTGTTGCAGATGTTGAAAGTATAATAGAATCCTTGTCAAAGACTTTTCCTTTGATAGCCGATTTTGAAACATATGTCTTCGCATCACTTAGAATATTCCCATTCTCACGTATGTCTTCCATCCTAAACCATGGAATTTCTTTGTTCTCCCAATATTCTTTATTAGATTTAGAAGGAGTATATCCGTTCCTAGTTTCAAATAAATTTCCTAATTCAATAAATTTAATATTTTTTACTTTAGTATTTTCTGGTGTATTTGAAATTGAGTTCAAATACTTATCGCTTAATAGCATATCTCTGTAGTATTCGTATTGTTTAGTCCTATCTTGTAATTCAGATTGTAATTCAGTAACATAATTTGTGAATTTATCAAGTATTTCGACGATTTTTTCTTGAGTTTCAAGGGATGGTATTGGGATTTGAATTTTCAATATTTTATTTTTAGAAATGCTAAAAGGAACTGCTGATTTATTGGAAATTGAGTATAAGTAATTTTGTTTATCAGTTAAAAAATAATAAAGATACTTTTTATTTATATTGTCATTTGGGTAGAGTGAAAAACATACATCATTAGCCCAAAATTTTTCTGTTTGCCATTTAACATAACCCGCAGTACCATATTGTGCGATAGTAATCGTATCCTCATCTCTATTATAATTATTGATGTACCCCATGTACCCTGTTCCACCAGATACTACGGGATATTTTCCAGTAGTAAATAGGTCTTTTTTAGTAACTCTTTCTCCTCTTTTTATCTCGCAGACATCTCCCAGCTTTTTCCACTCAACTTTTTCATTTTTTAATAATTCATCTATTTTACTCATCTTCAAGCTCCTTTACTATTTCATTTATCGAAGCTCGCAATTCGTCTATTCTTTGTACGGTCTGTTCGATTTGTTTGTTGAGTACTTTGATGTCTATTTTTTCTCTGGTGTCTTCTTTTTCAACGTATGTTGACACTGACAAGTTGTATTCATTTTCTTCAATTTCTGATTTGTCTACATATCTGGAGAAATAATCTACTTCTTTTCTGTCTCTGAACTCGTCTACAATTGCATTTATGTTTTTTTCTTCTAATATATTGTTGTTGGTTTCTTTTTTAAATTCATTAGTTGCATCTATGAACAGTATTTTGTTTTCTGTTTTGTTTTTCGCCATTACAAGTACACATGTGGCGATTGATGTTCCGAAGAATAAATTTTCCGGCAATTGAATTACACAATCGATAAAGTTGTTGTCTACCAAGTATTTTCTGATGGTTTTTTCAGCGCCTTTTCTGTAGAATATTCCAGGGAAACATACTATCGCGGCTCTTCCTTTACTGGACAAGTACGATAATGAATGCATTATGAATGCGTAATCTGCGTATGATTTTGGCGCAAGCTTTCCAGCAGGGGCGAATCTTTCGTCGTTGATTAACGTCGGGTCATTGTCTCCCACCCATTTGATTGAATAAGGTGGATTGGAAACTATCGCATCGAATGGCTTTTCATCATTGTGCAATGGATTGAGCAACGTGTCTCCTCTTTTTATCGAAAAATTATTGTAATTCACGTTGTGCAAGAACATATTCATACGAGCAAGGTTGAAGTTGATTATGTTGATTTCTTGTCCGAAAAATCCTTCGTCTATGATGTGTTTTTCAAATTGTTTTTTCATTTGCAACAAAAGTGAGCCACTGCCACATGTTGGGTCATATACCTTGTTAATGCTTGTTTTTCCGTCCATTACGAGTCTTGCCAATAGTTTTGAAACTGTTTGTGGTGTGAAGAATTCTCCTCCTGATTTTCCCGCATTACTTGCGTAGTTGGATATCAAATATTCGTAAGCATCGCCGAACGCATCGATGTCGTTGTTTTCGAATTTGCCAAAATTTATTTTGTCAATTCCCGTTAATATGTCACATAATCTTTTGTTTTTCTCTGCTACTGTTGCTCCTAGTTTGTTGCTCGTAGTATCAACGTCTTCGAATAATCCTTTGATGTCATCTTCTGATGGATATCCTATCGCACTTGATTCTATTGATTTGAAAATATTTTCCAAATCAGTATTCAGATTTTCGTTGGTGTGTGCTGTTTTTACGACGTTTTTGAATAATTGACTTGGTAAAATGAAAAATCCTTTTTCTTCTACAGTGTCCGGTCTGAAATCCATCTCCGCTTCCTCGTCAGTTATTTCTGCGTAGTCGAATGTTTCATCACCTGCTTCGTGTTCAACTTTATTGAAAAATTCTGTGATATTTTCAGAAATAAATCTGTAGAATAATATTCCCAATATGTATTGTTTAAAGTCCCATCCGTCAACAGCACCTCTGACATCATCTGCAATCGCCCAAATTTTTCTGTGAAGTTCCGCTCTTTGTGCTGATTCGTTATTCTCGTTTGATACTACCGACATTTTCATCTCTCCTATTAATTTCATAAATTTTTATTTTAAAATTTTACGTAATATTTCAATTTAATTATATCACATACAGATTTTCCCATAGTATTTTTATCTCTGAACTTTGACAATAAAAAACCAACACATTTTGAAAATGTATTGGCTTTGTGTTTTATTTATTTGCTTTGTCGCCGGTGTACGTGTTCGTAACACATTAGTGATGAATTTAATTTTATTATATTACTATATATCTAGTGATACTTATTGTCTGTAGACTTTTATTATTCGCTTTAATTAAACTATTTTTGAGGAGAGATTTTACAATGGATATTATAAAAGTTTTTGCAAATAATTTAAAAAAATATCGAGTTCAATTGGGATTATCTCAGGAAGAATTTGCTGATAAATGCGGAATGCACCGTACATATATAAGCGCAATAGAATGTTATAGAAGAAGCATTTCGCTATATAATATTCAAAAAATTGCAGACGCTCTTGAAATTGAAACTTATAAGCTTTTTATAGAGGAAGATGTCAATGACAAGGAAAAAAACTAAAATCGAATTATTTGAAGAATTGGCTGGAATCGATAAAAATGGATTTAGCAGATGGGTTTCTGTTGATGAATTTGTCGGAGAATATCAATCTTTGCAATTACTTAATGGTGCTGGATGGTCTAGAGATGACTCAACTTTTGGAAAGAAATACAAAGTTGAACGTGACAAATCTAGAACTCCTGGAAACAAAACAGATGCTATAAGAACTGTTGGTTTTAATAAAAAAGAATACTCTCAGCATATTAGTGATAGTATAAAAAAACAAATTAAAAAACAAAGATGTGTCATCCTAGGAACTTCTAATCCAGAAGTTGACCATAAGAACGGCAGAAAAAATGAGTCAAGAGTAATGCGAAATGAAAATCAAAAATTATCTGATTTCCAACCATTAAGCAAGGCCGCAAACGATGCCAAGCGTCAATTTTGCAAAGAATGCAAGATAACTGGAATAAGATACGATGCAAAGGAATTAGGATATCCAATGTCATATTACAGCGGAAGTGCTGAGCATAATGGCGATGAAGATTCTTGTAAAGGTTGTTTTTGGTATGACCCTATTGAATTTAGAAAACATTTGAAGGAGAAATAAAATGAATACTCATGTGTTTATAGTTAACGAACAAACATTTAAATTACATTTGGAGTACAAATTTGCTGGAATCGGAAACAAAGAAGTCCTTTCAACATTTTTAACCACTACAGATATTTCAGCTAAAAATTTTAGCCCAATTACCGAAAGGAACCTAGTATGTATGATAGCTGATATTTCTAGGATACAAATCGGAGATAATATCATATTCTATTTACAATCAACAGGAGGACAACCCGGCAGATTTTTCGGGGTTTTTAAAGCAAAAACAAGGGCGTTTTTTGACGAAAATGATTCTGACAATTTTCTAAAAAAAGAATTGGGCAAGGGATTATCTTATCGTATTCTTATTGAGCCTTCTGAGCATGGCGTTTTCCCTGAGGGCGTAACAGAACATGATTATTTGGATTCATTAGAAGATAAGTCTCATCCTTATGAATTATGCTGGAGTTTAATTTATAGAAAACTAAAAGCTAATCGTGGATGCACGATGATTACTGATTTTGAATTTAGTGATTTACTAAAAAAACTCAAATACATAAATAAAGAGTACTCATTACAAAGTTACAATTACACATACGACACTCGTTTAAAAAAAATAGCAGAAAACAACAAAGACTTTACCTACAACGGACGAACAAATTCCCTATCAATTAAGGAAAGATTACTATATAAAATAGAAACTGGTCACGCATTTGAAGTTCACCTTCAAGCTTATATTTTACAAAATATTCTTTCATTAAACCTATTGGATTTTCCAGGTATGGATTTTTGGATAGGCAACGAGGTTTCCTGTGGTGTTGGAATGCAAAGAATAGATATATTAATTATCCAAGAGAAAGATAATGAAATTTTTATTAAAGTAATTGAATTAAAGTGTGTAGAGCCAACAAGACAAATATTGGATTATCAACTTGATTGGTACATAAAATGGCTTTGTGATTATATTATCCCAAACTACCAAGATAAAACAGTTGAAGTCACCCCTTGTATAGTTGCTAAAAAAACAAATGACGAAGATTTAATTGATTATATGCGAAGTAAATGTTTCAATACGACAAATTCTAATATCACTATAAAGCAAACAGAATACTTTGCCATTAATGAAAACAAAAGCAAAATTGATTTTGAAAAAATACTGTAATATTATATTATAAAACACCAACTTTTTGCTTAATAAAAAGCATTAAAGTTGGTGTTTTATAATATCCGTTAATTGTCTCGTACAACATTTGCTTAATTCATTTACAATAAAAATCAGAGTTCATTTTACCTTTTTAAAAACAAAAATATATTCATGTTTAAAAATATAAAAGTCATTTACCAAAGCACGATAGCGCCATATACCTTTCTTATTTGCTTTACCTTTAGTTTCGCCAAAGTTTTTTACTAATATAGCTTTTAAAATCAGTCCTTTTTCAATCATTAAATTCATACAATAAAATCCAAGAGGAACTACCTGCCCATTAGCATATTTATCGCCAATAACAACTGCACAATATCTATTTTTTTCTAAAACATTTATTGTATTGTCAACGGTTTTACCAAATGATTCTAAAAAAGATTGTAAACTATTACAATTAGATAAATCATCGGGATTATCTGAAAATTTAATAATATCCCAATAAGGAGGATGCAGAATGACGAATTGGATACTATTCAATCCAAGACTTTTCAATTTGTCCTCAATATTAAAAGTTTTGCTATCTCCTA
Source organism: uncultured Finegoldia sp. (assembly GCF_947252345.1). Taxonomy (GTDB): domain Bacteria; phylum Bacillota; class Clostridia; order Tissierellales; family Peptoniphilaceae; genus Finegoldia. The sequence goes on along the minus strand of NZ_CAMXVC010000031.1, from coordinate 1,519 downwards.
CAACAATTTTAGTCTGAACAAGTTCATTTCTTTCCGAACTAATTCTACCATAAGCCTCCTTAGCAACATCATATTGAAGTTCAATCCCAAGCGAATTTCTTTGCATCCTCTGAGCTTCTATTAACGAAGTTCCACTACCCATAAATGGGTCTAAAATCCAATCACCTTTCTTGGTATATCTTGTGAATAATTGATATGGAATTTGCGGAACAAAATTTCCGTGATAACTACCACTATGAGCTCCACTATTATCCCTTTTTTCTATAATCCATAGAGAATCTGTTTCGACATCATCGTATTCTCTCCATCTTGAACTATCTATATCATTATATTTAGCCATTTTAAAACTCCTTGCTCATACAATGCAAAAATTCTGTTGTTTCTTTAGCTAGAATTTTCCTATTAACATCCTTATCGGCTTTGAAGCGTCTATTTGTCTTTGTGAAACATTGATATTTCCCATATTTACCCATAATATCTTTGATTTTTTCCACATCAAGCAATCCCTCGTTGTTATAGCTAAGAAATATGTACTTAAAATCAGCATTTGCAATTAAAAACTCTAATTCCTTTTCTACTGTTCTTTTTGAACAAAACTTGCTTTTCTGTTCATCTGAATTTCTAAGACCAGTTTTGCCTTTCAAAATCGGATTGTCATATCTAGCAATAGTCTCTAAAACGTGATAATTTGACGAGTACTGTCTTTGATTATATGGTGGGTCGAGGTAAAGTACATCACCTTGTATTCTAGTGATTAAACTGTTTACATCTTCATTAAAAACTTTGCCTTGAATACCATTTGGTCTATGTAGCATTTCCAAAGAAAAATCTTTTTGAGCTGATTTTTTAATATGTTTTAAAAAAGCTCCATATACTGATGCTGTATTCGCACACTTGTCAATCGAATTGATAAGACCTGCTATCAGACCAAAATAATCCTGTTCAGATATTTTGTTCTCATTAAACAGTTTTTCTACTTCCAATCTTATTGCATCACACTTTCTTCCATTGTTGTCTGTAAAATAATTTCTACCACTTCCAGAACCATAACAAAAGTTGTTATACACGAAACCGGAAACACCATCTAAAGAGTTTAAATATTCAACCAAAGAATTATCAACATTACTACAATTTTCTATAAGGTATTTATTAATCACATAACTATAATATTGTATGTCGTTAGAAATCACGCTGCATCCATTTTCTTTGAATTTCGCACCTACAACACCAGTTCCAGCAAAAAGGTCTGCAAAAACGAGATTATCTCCTAACGCATATCCACTCACTTCATATATTTTTTCTGTTAAAAAATCTAAAATAGAATACTTTGAACCTATATAATTCACAATTTTCCCTCACATATAAAGACGTTTTTCAAACTTTCTTAATTTGATATTACAAAATTTAATTTATAGTCATTTTCTTATTTTTCTGTTTTAAACAACTTGATGTTTTATATTTTGCTGAATAATAAGAATTTTTTAATAAATACGATATTTTATTATATCATGTATCGTTC
>NZ_CAMXVC010000030.1 GCF_947252345.1 uncultured Finegoldia sp. | reverse complement strand
TATTGTACCAATGTTTACGTGTGGTTTGTTTCTTTCAAATTTAGCTTTACTCATTCTATCCTCCTGAGAAAATTTTTAGTTATTTTTATTATATCACAAACGTTAACAAATTACATTTTATTAAGCTTTTTTGTAATATAAAATGCAAAACCACCAGTTACACCTGGTGGCTTGGATTAAAATTTATTTTAAATTATTTTTCTCGATAGATGGCATAATATTTAATAAACTTTGATAGCTGTCGACATCATGATATACCACATTTTCCGTAGAAATCTCATTAAACAATTTTCTCGCACATGAAATCTTTGCTTTTTCAATTGGTCTCAGTTGCAAACTTTCCATAGTTCCCTTTGTCTCTGCAATAAAGAAAATATGCTTGACACTTCCTTTATTAAATGCAATTGCCCAGTCGGGAGAATAATTTCCCACAGGCGTAGGAATTGTAAATTGTCTCGGAAGCTTTGCATAGACGCAAACCTCATCTGCGGAATCCAAATCCTCCGCAAATTTTCTCTCGACGGATTTTTCTGCCATTCCATCGGTAATTACATAAGGTTGAATATGTTTTTGTGCTTTGAATGCCTTATCATAAGAAGCGTTATTCAACGTCGCGAAAATTTCACTATCATAAGTTCTGTCCAACTCATCATAAGAAATATGCTCAACAATAATAGATGCTTTTTGCTCTTTAATAATCCTTGAAACTTTCACTATGAATTCTTCTGGATTGTTCTTAAACATCTCAAACTTAGTCTTGTGAATACCTTTCAGAATTTTTACAACAGTTCTTCTAGTCAATGTAGTATCCTGAGCAATTTTCCCTACCAAATCGTATTTGATTTCGCTTGTCTCAAAATGTTCCAAAGTTTCCGTAGAAGACTTGGATTTATAGAATGAGTCCGACTCTCTAATATCGTCAGCCTTCAAATCATCTTTTTGTTCAGAACGTGTTATAGTATATTGCAGCCTGCTAACATAAAGTTCGTTATCTATAGCTGTTATAGACTTCTTAATCAACTCGTCACTATCAAATAATACTGTATATGCGTATTTGTGATTGATATTTGCCCACAAAGCTTGAAACTCCTTCTTATAGAAGTTATCATTCAACTTATTATCCAAGATTTTAGTTTCATTTCCGTCTTCAATCATTTCTTCTAACAATTTATCATTGAATACACTTTGGATGAGCTTGTGAACTCCTTCTTTCATAGGCATAAGTTCAGAAGGAAGCTCTGCTACGGTAGAATTATCAATATCGTAGCGATATTTGTCAGTAATTTTATCCTCATCATCACTCGTTACATAATCATTTTTTATCAAATATTTATAAATGGATTTTGCTTCTCCTCTAGTAATTCTGTGTTCTTCTCCATTTAATTCCACAGCTTTTCCTTCGAAATAATCAACCGTTGCGCTTCTTGGACGTTGTGTCAATTCATCTTTCAATTCTTTTTGCAATCCTGACACAAAATCCCTGTAACTTTCGCTGGCAATAACAGTAAGCTTGTTAATCTGATGAACCATCGCTCTTCCAACAGACTGTTCATCCATTCGAAAACCGTTCTGGTCGACGCAAAGTCGAAGGCCTCTTCCGACTTCTTGTCTTTTCATAGTTGTAGAACTGCCTTGTTTCAAAGTACAAATCTGAAAAACATTCGGATTGTCCCAGCCTTCACGCAATGCAGAGTGCGAGAAAATAAACCTCGTAGGTTCATCAAAACTCAAAAGTCTTTCCTTATTCTTTAATATCAAATCATACGCAGAAATATCATCCGAAAACTCATTACCACGCTTCACATCACTGTTTACAGACCTACCATTTTTATCGATACTAAAATATCCTTTATGAGTGTCCTTCTCACTAATTTCATTCAAATATTTTTGATAAGGCGTGTCAAATATTGTACGGTATTCATTCAACACCGAAATATACTCTTTTTCGAAAATTCGACCATACTCACCCAAGATTTCTTCGCCATCATCGTCATATTGCCTGTACTTACCAACCTCATCGATAAAAAACAACGACAACGTCTTAATCCCTCTGTTAAAAAGCTCTTGTTCCTTTTCAAAATGCGACTTAATAGTCTCTCTTATTTGAACACGTCGGATATCTTTCTCAGTAACATCTCCTGTTACCTCACCCTTTTTAATAACCTCACCATTGACAAAACTAATAGTAGAATCAATCGGATTAATCTCAGAAACTCGATAACCCTTATACTGCTCCATATTATTCGACAATTCATACAAGTTATCATCCACAGACACAATCCTAGTCTCTCTGTTGATTGATTTCTTGTAAGCTATTTCGAACTCAATTCTGGCTTTTGGCGGCTCCTTCGGTGACAATATAATGCTATCCAAATACAAATACTTGTCAGTTCCTCGGAAGTTTTTGACCTGAAAACCCTTAACCTCAATTTTCTTGACCAACTTTTGGTTGTAAGCATCCACACAATCCAAAGCATACACCAAATTGTGTTGGTTCTTGTGAGTCGCAGAATAATTCAACGTAAATAGAGGATTGAAATTCTTCAACGCTTTTTGCGTAGCATTGCCTCCCATTTTTTGAGGCTCATCCAAAATCAAAATAGGATTATTGGCAGCAATGACATCAATAGGACGTCTGGATTGAAACTCGTCACGCTTACTGTAAATAATTCTTGACTCCTTGCTCTTTCCACCTTCTTTTAACGAAGTATTAAAAGCCTGCATATTAATAATCATTACATTAATTCCAGAATTGCTGGAAAAAGCATCCAACTGATTCAAATTCTTGCTATTATATACGAAAACCTAATCTTCTTTTGGTATTGTTCCATAAAGTGAGCCATCGTAATCTCAAAAGACTTCTTCACGCCCTCGCGAATAGCAATAGAAGGAACAACAACAATAAACTTCGACCATCCGTACTTTTGATTCAACTCATACATAGTTTTGATATATACATAAGTCTTACCGGTACCAGTCTCCATCTCCACATCCAATGAACAAGCTCCGTTGTCTTCTACCAACGAATCAGAAATCATAACATTATTTTTCTGTTGAACATTTTTTATATTAGAAAGAAGAGTATCCCTGGACAAAATAATCTCATTGTTTTTGAATCCAGTATCATCCAGTTCATAATCGATAAGCATATCATCACTATCAATATTCATCTTTAATTCAGAATGCGAATCTTCGTGTAAACTTTTATTTCCGATATCTCTTCTGTAATTGATACCATCAGAGAATACCTGTCCCTTGAAACAGTCTACAACAGAATTCACAGCATCCGTCTGGTAATCCTGTATCCTAAAGTTAAACTTCATATTACAAAACCTTCCTAATAGTTTCTGGACTAACACTTTCAAAAATCTGTTCGAAATTCACAGCAACACTATCATTCTTCATGCTCATATCTCTGAACACTGCATAAAATGGTTTCATGTCCGCTATTTGTCGCACCACCTCGTCGCTTATTGCTCCGTCAAAGCATGCAACCAAGAATCTATCTTCTACTTTGAACACCTTGGCATCTTCTATTTGTTCAACTTCGATGTTGCTTGACAATGGAACTCCCAAATCCAACATTACTTGGAACAACAAATCTTCCTGTGTTCGGTCTTCTTTAATATTGTCTTCTAAGTTGTCCAAGAAACTTTGCTCAGTGTCTTCCGGTGAGTAGTAGACATCTTTCATATTGGATGAGTCTGTCTTCAAAACTCTGAATCCCACATCTAGCTTGTCGATGTTTTCGTTGTCTTTGTTTTCTTCGAGGATTTTCTCTCCAGCTCTTCTAATTCTTTCTTTTCCTATTTCACAGATATTTTTGTATCCAGCTTTGTACGCTTCTGATTTCTCATCAGTTTGTTCAGGAAGTTGCACCATAATAAATTTACGATTGCCACCATCCTCTGCGTTTAACTGCATAACTGCTTCAGCCGTTGTGGCTGAGCCTGAAAAGAAATCAAGAATGATACAGTCTTTGTATTCTTCTCTATATGATACCATTTGCAATAAGTATTTAAGTAAAGTTGTCGGCTTAGAGTAGTCAAATATTTCACCAACATCCGTATTAAATAAGTTAGCTATTTCCTCTGATGCGTCTTCGTTTGTCCCTACTTCTACTTTACTATCAATAATATCGGAAGGTGCTTTTATTTTTTCACCTTGATCACTACGCAATACATTAAAACCGAATCTATTTGATAAGAAAATTTCAGTTCCTTTATCTATCTCTTCATCTAGAAACTTCTGAGTCCAAACATATCTGCCTTCTGTGTTTAATTCATCTATAATAATGCCATTTCTTACTTCAAACTTATTTTTAATTGCAATTGAGGTTGTGCCCTTTCCCTTTATTGGTCCATAAACGCCATCTTCTAATGTTGTATTCACAAGGTTCCCTTTGAATAATAATTGTTTTACAGAATTTGTTCTTTTTACTATTGGCTGTTTCTTGTCACTATATGCTTTTTCCCCAAGAAACTTATGATTAACAGGTTTCTTTTGATAGAAAAGTATATTCTCTGTCATACTCCTAAATTTTGTATTTAAAAAGGCTCCCTTTTTTTTCTTATCCAATTAAATTTTCCAATAAAGTTCTTTTCCCCAAAAACCTCATCACAAACTTTCTTCAAGTTTGCTTGCTCATTATCGTCAATACTTATAAAAATAACTCCATCATCACTTAATAAATTTCTCGCCAACTTTAATCTTGGATAAATCATGTTAAGCCAATCAGTGTGAAATCGTCCATTTGATTCCAGATTTTTATCAAATCTGTTTCCTTCTTCATCAAACTGTCCACTATCTTCAAGGTATTCATCGGTTGTTTGTTTGAAATCATCGTTGTACACAAAATCATTTCCAGTATTATATGGTGGGTCAATGTATATCATTTTGATTTTTCCGAGGTATGTTTCTTGCAGAAGTTTGAGTACTTCTAGGTTGTCTCCTTCGATGTACAAGTTTTCTGTTGTGTCAAAGTTTTTGCTTTCATCTCTGCAAGGTCTCAATGTTTTGGATATTGGTGCGTTTGCTGCAAGGATTGATTGTTTCTTGTCCGGCCATGTGAATTGGTATCTTTCTTCTCTGCCTTCGACTACTTTTGATGAGATTTCTTGCATTAGAACATCCTTGTCTATTGCTTTTTCGATTTCTCCATTTTCATTCATCACTTCTGTGACTGCATTGGGAAACAGTTCTTGTAGTTTTTTGAATTTATCTTCTGCTAGATTTTGTGTTTGCATATTTAATTTATCCATTATAACCCTCTTAAATCTTTAATCCTATTTCTTTTGCTATGCGTTTTATTTGTTGAACAAAACTGTCATCTTTCCTGGTTTTATTAACTTTATCTATAGGCGTCCTTGCCCATTGGTGAATTTGCGCTATACTTCCCCATCCACGACGGAATAATTTCGCATATTTCATACAATTTTCTTTCGTAAAGGCATCTGATAATATGATTGTCAATTGCTCATCCGTCCATGGTTTCCCTTTGTTTGATGTGTCTCTCGATTTTTCGTTGTCTATCTCGTATTTTAATAATATGTCATGAACGAATTTAATCTTCTGTTCATAGTTCATTTCTTCAATGTCTTGCTCCAGAAGGTTAATAAGTTGTTGTTTGAATATTTTTTTATTCATAGGCGTAGTCATTGTAATTTTTCCAACTCTTTCTGGTAATTTCTTATTTGCTGATAATACTGAAGTTTTTTTTTAGATTGCGATTCTCGTTGCGCTTTTTTCTCAGTTGTTTGTATGAGTTTTTCTAGTTTTTGTTTTTCGTCGTCTATTTCGATTTGTTCTTGTAATGTATTGCCATCTTGTATGTCAATGTTTCCGACTTGTGCTACTAAATTCTCCCATACTTCTTCGAGGTTTGTGCCCGTTATTTCCAGTCTAATATCTTCTTCATCCGACCATTGATTTTTGAATAGTTTGGTTTCGTTGATGCAAAGCTGGTACTGGTCTTCGTATTTCAAGGCTATCAGAAGTTTTTGTTCTATCAGTTTTGATATCAGTACGATGTTACTTTCTGAGTAGTCCTTTGTTTTGAGTTCGACTTTTATTACAAATATTCCAGTTACTTCATCGGTTTTTTGTATATGAATAGATCGTTCTGATATTTCATTAATCAATGTTATTTTGGATATTTCTTTGTCGAATTTGCTTTTTTGATTGGGCGTTAGTTTGTTTTTAAATTTTTCGTATATTAATTTTTTGCTTATTGTCTTTTTCATTTCTGTAGTATTTGATAGTGCGAACATTTTAATCTCCTTGCTATTTAATTACAAAAAAACTAATTAATTCGAAGTCATCCAATCCTTCTATTTTTTGAGATAAAAAGCTTACTTCTTTTCCCAGTAAGAAATCATCCAATTCATTTTCGTCTTTTATTTCAATTATAGATTTTATTGCATCTTCCAGTAATTCAGAGTATTCGGTCATATTCTTGGAATCATTGGTGTCGATGTTGTATTTGTTGATTAATTCTGGGTATATTTCTGTTTTGTTCTTGCATAATAAACTAAGTGTATCCAACAATTTTTTGGGTTGCAAATGGTCTATTACGATGTCTTTTTGTTGCGAAATGTACACTATATAGAATGGATGAAGTCGATTTTTTTTATCGATATTTATGCTGTCTTTGCGGTTTTTGAGTACAAATATTACGCCTTCTGGACAATCTTGTTGTGACTTGACTATTGTGTTCATCCCAAGTGGAGCTTTTTTTATGTCGGGATTTCTATTTATATAATCTATTAAATCGTACTTGTATTCGTTCAACCCCAAATCCATTATGGATATTCCAGTATCCATTTCTTCTATGTCCACAACTTCTTCTTGTAGTTTTTTGAGTTGTTTTTTCCTGTATTCAAGGTCTAGTTTTTGTTCATTGCTTAAAACATTGTCATCACCTGTTGCAGTCATATCAACTATTTTCATTCTTGTTTCTACTCTTGCTTTTAGGTTAATGTACTCGTCCAGTGTCAAATCGGGCCAGAAGTTCACCAATTGAACGCATTTGTTTTTGGAACCAATACGGTCGATTCTTCCGAATCTTTGTATGATTCTTACAGGATTCCAATGTATGTCGTAGTTTATTAGATAGTCGCAATCTTGTAGGTTTTGTCCTTCTGATATACAGTCTGTTGCTATGAGTATGTCTATTTCTTCTTTTTGTTCGGGCATTATTAAATTTTTGTCTTTTGATTTTGGTGAAAATAGTGTAAGCACGGTGTTTAAATCTGTGCCAATATTTTTAATTGTGGTTTTACTATCCGCTGATCCTGTTACTATTGCTGTATTGAGGTTGTACTTGTCCTTGACATATTTGCTGACATTTTCATACAAGTATTTTGCAGTGTCTGCAAAAGCTGTAAATATGAGTATCTTTTTGTTTCCTGGGTTCAATGGATGAAGCTGTTTTTCATCGATTATTTGTAGGAGCGTTTTTAGTTTAAGGTCATAATCACTTGTGATGTCTGCTACATTGAGAGCTATGAGTTCCAGTATTTCCTTGTCTAATTCTAGTTCTCTTTTCCAGGATTTGTAATCCATATCTGCGATGTCGATTTGAACTTTTTTCCCAATTGTAAATGTTTCTTCTGTTTCGTCAATTTCATCATCTATATTCGAAAAATCTTCAAGTTCTATGCTGCTACTTTCATTGGTTTTTTCATAGTTTTCTATTTCTAGTATTGTAGAGTTAATTGTTGATAGTATGCGGTCAATCGTCAATTTGAATGCGTGAACTGAACTTTCCATTCTTTTCATTAGATTAATTGACATTAATCTTCTGATGCCTTTTTCACGTCCAGATTGTGTGAGTTTGCCGCTTTTTGAACTAGAGTCATACTGGTCAGTGTATTTGGATAGTTTGCTGCTCAATATATAATCAGTCGGAGTATATATGCACAAGTTAAGATTATTTAATTGGTCAAAAATATCATTATAAGTCACTGCACCTTCAAGGTCTGTAAGTCCCGGCCTTTTTGAAATCGGTATGTTTCTTGTCGGGAATGAACCTATTTGAGAAGTGTCATAATATTTTTGAATGTGTTTTCTGGATCTAGCTATGGTTACGCTATCAAGTAACTCAAAGAAATCCCTGTCTAATGTATCCAACAATTGTTGCGTGGTTCTATTTTCTGCTTCTAATTTCGTCCAGCTATTGAAAGCTTTTTGTGATTGTTTGAATATTTCATTGATGTTTTTGTTGGTGTTCAGCTTATTGTCCAGAAGTTCGTTGTCACCTTCGTATGCTAATGCTAATTGATTTTTCAAGTCTGTAAATTTGTTGTTTACAGGTGTTGCTGACAACATTAATACTTTTGTTTTGACGCCTGTTCTTATGACTTTATTCAATAGTTTGAGGTATCTGTTTTCTTTTTCAGAATCAGCTAATTTTCCTCCATTACGAAAATTATGTGATTCATCTATGACAACTAAGTCGTAATTTCCCCAGTTAATTCTGTCGAGTTCTATTCCGTTAGACTCTCCTTTTTCTCTGCTTAAATCTGTGTGAAATAGCACGTCATATCTCATGCGGTCTTGTGCAAGTGGGTTATTTAGATAATTTGCTTTGTATGTATTCCAGTTATCTTTTAGTTTTTTAGGACATAATACAAGCACTGATTTGTTTCTATTTTCATAATATTTAATTACTGCTAGTGCTGTGAATGTTTTTCCTAGACCAACAGAATCTGCTAGTATGCAGCCGTTATATTTTTCTAGTTTGTTTATTATGGCTACTGTTGCGTCTTCTTGATAATTAAACAACATATTCCATACTTTGCTGTCCTTGTATCCTGTTGATTCGTTTGGCAATTCATCTTCTGATAAATCTTGTAGAAATTCCTTGAATATATTGTACAATGTTACGAAGTACATATACTCAGGAGTATTGTCCTTGTATACGGTACTTATGTTGTCTATTATTAAATCAGTAACATCTTCTAACTTTTCCTTATCGTTCCATAGGCTTTCAAATTGATTATAATAGTTCTGACTTGCTGGCATTTTTAATTTATTGATGAGAAAATATTCGTTGTTTCCACCTTCAAGCCCTAAATCAACAGTGGTGAAGTTATTTACCGGTGAATATGAAAGGTCATCTAAGTTCATAAATCCTTGCATATATTTATGAGTAGTGTTTGATTTGAATATTGCTTTTCTTCTAATCCAATCTGCACATTCTTTGGCTATGGATTTCTGCGTCATTTCGTTTCTAAGTTTGATTTCAAATTCTGTTCCGAATAAATCTTGTTCTATTTCTCTCCTGAAGATATCATATTCAGCACTTTCTTTTTTTGTATTATCCGCAATAAAAGTCGGAGAGGTAAAAATAAATTTGAATTTATCCAGACCTTCCAGTTCTTTTTTTAATTGGTCATAGGCGTATATGGAAAAGCTAGCCGCCGCTATGGAAATAATACTTCCCTTACGTATTTCACTGACTAAATCTTCTTTTAATGTTTTTCTTTTATTGTCGATTATTTCCATATTCTCCCTCTTATTTTGATTTTTAACTACCGTTATTTTTATTTCAGCTAATATTTTCATTATAACACGAAAATCCATTATTTCTAACGCAAAATCCCATTAATTTATGTGTTTTTCACATACTCCCCCCCTAACGAAAACAAACCACCGAGCGATGAACTCGGTGGTTGTTTTGGTGGGAAATAATTGAGATTATTTTCCAATTTATGGGGTTAAATTATCGAGACAAGTGATTATTCTTGTCCGTTTAGGAAATCTATCGCGTATTGTGCGTATGTTGCAGCGCCATTGATTAGTACTGATTCGTCTACGTTGAATCTTTCGTTGTGGTGTGGATAATCTGCTCCTACTTCTGGGTTTCTGCATCCTACGAATCCGAAGCAGCCTGGTTTCTTTTCAAGGTAGAATGAGAAGTCTTCTCCTCCTGTTGTTTTTTGCATTTTTCCGATGGCATCAGCGCCTGCGAATTTTTCGATTGCTTTCGCTGCTATTTCTGATGATTTTTCGTCGTTGATTGTTGGTACTACTACGTATGTGTATTCTAGTTCATAAGTTGCTCCGTAGGCGTCGCATACTCCTTTGATGACACGTCTCATATCGTCTTCTATGTGTGAGCCGATTTCTCTGGAGAAGTATCTGTTTGTTCCTTCCATTTCGGCTTCGCCTGAGATGATGTTGAATCTGTTGCCGCTGTGGAATGAGCCGATTGTGACTGTTACTGAGTCAAGTGGCGAGTAGTTTCTGGAAACAAGTTGTTGTAATGCGTTGACTACTGCTGCTCCGACTACGACTGCGTCTACTGTTTCGTTTGGTAGTGAGCCGTGGCCTGATTTTCCTTTGATTTTTATTTTGAACATATCTGCGGCTGCCATTCTTTCGCCTGCTTCGATTGAGATTTTGCCTGCTGGGCATCCTGACCAGATGTGTGAACCGTAGATGTTGTCAGTTTCTTCGAACCATGTTCCCTGTCTCATCATGTATTTTGCGCCTGTTCCTACTTCTTCTGCTGGTTGGAATATCAAGTAAACTTTGCCGCACAAATCATTTTGTACTTCTTTCAACATTTTGGCTGCTGTTAGTAGCATTGCCATATGATTGTCGTGTCCACAAGCGTGCATTTTGCCGACGTTTTTGGATTTGTATTCGACATCGTTCATTTCTGTTACGTTCAATGCGTCGATGTCAGCTCTTAGTGCAACTGTCTTTCCAGGTTTTCCTCCCTTGATTACTCCGATTACTCCTGTTTGTGGTTGTTCTGTTGGAACTTCGTATTCGATTCCCATCTTGTCCAATTCTTCGCAGATTTTCTTTGTTGTTTCGAACTCTTGGAAGGAAAGTTCTGGATATTGATGGAAATATCTTCTCATTTCTATTACATAATCTTCATATTTATCTTTCAAATCTTTTACGTTCATTTTTTTCTCCTTTTATATATCAATTAATAAGTCTATTTGTTTTTTAATTTAAAAAAATTCTAATTTGTCTATGCACCTGGCGTCAACAATGGTGCTAATATTCCGGCAAGTACAACGGAGCCGATTGATACGGTTACGAATCCTGCAACTAGCATTTTAGGTAAAATTTGTGATATTACAAGATTTTTGTCTTCTTCGTTGTCGCAAACGCCGCTTGCAACTTCTTGCGATACTATATATGTTCCTGGGAAGCCGAATAGTGCTGATGAGCCTATTGCGAATGCCATCCAGCTGTCAACTTTCAATACTTTGCCAACAATTATGGACATTATTCCGATACCAACAGTTCCGATTGCCAAGCATACTACAATTGGTATTAAGATGTTGACTACGTCTTTTGGGCTCGCTCCGGCAAGTCCTCCGTAGATTACAGACATCAATGCTGCCATCAAAAATCCGAATGAGTTTCCTTTGCTAAGTGGTTGTCTTTCCAACACGCCCAATTCAGAAAATACAATTCCGAAAATAAGTGCTAGTACGTTTTTGTCAATTCTGACGAAAACATTAAGTAACAATATTCCTGTGTCGACTTTTTTAAGCATTCCTGCGATGTATGTTGCACAAAAAGCTATCAATACGGCTTTTGCGATGAAGTAATTTGCAGATGCGAACTTGTCTGGAATGTGGAAAAGTGTCTTCTTTTCGACTTGTTCTGTTTCTTTTGATTCTTCAAATGTGTGGCCATCGGCTTTCAATTTCAAAATATTTTTTGCTGTTTTTCTAAGACAGAATGAAGCTAGTGGATATCCAACGAAACCTTGAAGTACAACTAGTAATGTCGCCATAAGTTTCAAATCCATTCTCTTGATAGCTCCTGCTGCTTCTGCCATTTGAAGTCCTGCGATTAGTCCGCCTGAGATAGGAGGTGCTGCAACGATAGCAGTTTCCTTTCCGACAACGACACTTCCGATAGTCAATAGTAAAGCACAAATACCAACTATACCTGCACTCGCAATGAGAACTGTCTTCCATTGTTCGATAAGTTGCTTCAAATTAAGCATTGAACCCATATGAACTAAAAGAACTGGAATGAACACAGCCCCAATATTAAACATAAACGAATCCTTGAATAAAGTTTCCGGCATACCCAGCCAAAAACTCACTAGAAAAATTGCCGAGCACACGAACAACGATGGTACAATACTTTTTGTAGCCGTCGCTACAACATCGCCGATTGTGTACACAATAAAAATAAATAATAATGCCATTAATGCGTCCATTTTTATTCCCCCTTCTTTTTACACTTTTAAGTGGTAAAGTGTATAAATTTAAAAATAAGTATATATTAATACTCAATGTTTGTCAACATATATTCGCTAAAAATTTTACGCTTTATTGCGATGAAAACATTTCTAAAAAGCTTGCAATCCTCTGTAAACATTTTCAATTCTGAAAATAAAAGAAATTTAAAAAATAATAATCACATTTTTTGAATTTTGTGATTATTATTTTCCTACAATTATTTCCATAATATTTTGCATAAATTCTGCATAAACCATAAATAACTCAAATTTTATGCACTTATATCAAAAGGGAAAACTATTCTTTTTAATTTTATTTTTATTTATTTTTTTGCTTGTGATTTTTCTTGTGTGTGAGCCTGTGATTGATGAGATTTGTGTGGCGTTTGGATTAGTTAAGGTCGAGATTTTTTAAAATTAGTAGCGACTGTCATTTCCGGATGATTTTGATTGATTTTCAAAATAATTTTGGGGTATATATCTATTGAAAGACAAATTATTGTTTTAACAAAGGAGGATAATATGGTTAGAGATTTCAAAAAGGCGACTGTGATTGGCGGCGGCGTGATTGGTTCGTCGTTTGCGCTTTTGTTTGCGATGGGAAAGATGGAGGTTGTGGTTTACAACATCAACACCGATGAGGAAATCAAGTCGAAGAAATTAATCGAAAATTACGCGAAGGATTTGGCGGATGAGAAGTTCATTGACGAGGACAAAAAGGCTGTTCTGTCGAGGATTACATACACGACTGACGAAAAGAAGGCTATCGAATTTGCAGACATTGTCGAGGAGTGCATCCCCGAAAATTACGATGTGAAGAAGAATTTCGTGAAGATTTTCGAGAAGTACGCGAAGGACGATTGTGTGTTGTGTTCTGCCACATCGGGCCTTCTCATAACGAAAATCGCAGAGGACGCCGTTCATCCCGAAAGGATTTTCGGAGCGCATCCTTACAATCCACCTCATTTGATTCCACTTATCGAGATTTCGCAAGGTGAGAAGTCCAATCCGGAAATCGCCGATTGTCTGAAAGCTCTGTTCGTGAAGTTGGGCAAGAAACCTATCATCATCAGAAATGAAGTTGCAGGCTTTATAGCCAACAGACTTCAAGCTGTCGTTTTCCGTGAGATGATGGATTTGGTTGACAAGAACGTTGTGAGTATGGAAGACTGCGAAACTGCGTTGACATTCGGTCCTGCTCTTCGCTGGGCTATTATGGGTCCCGGACAAATATTTGAACTCGGAGGAGGCGAGCACGGACTTCAAGGTCTGCTCGAACACATCGGCCCTTCGATGCAAACTTGGTTGAAAGACTGTGCGACGTGGTGTGAATTTACAGACGAAATCAAAAAGAAAACAGTCGACGGCGTCCACGAAGCTATCAAAAACAGACCCGCTGAGATTGGCAACACTCAAGAAACACTTGCCAAATACCGTGACGGAATGTTGTTCGAGATTTTGAAATTGCACAAGGATTTTAAAATTTGATGAATTAAAAAGCTCTCGCAAGGTAATTCTTGCGAGAGTTTTTGCGTGAATTTTTTTTACAATTTTTATTTCTGGGATAGTTTTTCCCACTCATCTCGTGTTAGCCCGTATTTCATACTGTCGTAGTAAGTGCCTTTCCAGTAGCGAACTTTTCTGATTCTCGCCTCCTCTAGGAAGCCTATTTTCCCCGCAGCTTTCATCATTCTTGGATTGCCACTGAACGTAGTCAGCCCGATATGTTCGATTTGTGGGTTGGATTGGAACACTTCGCTCGTCCACAATTTGAGGGCAGTTGTTCCGATGGATTTGTTCCAGTAATTTTCGTCGTATATCACAATCCCTATTTCCATCCATCTTGTTTTCTCGTCAATCCAATTTTGAGATACCATTCCAACGACAACACCGTCCGTGATTATCGCCTTACAATTGGGTTGTTTGAGATACTCCCAAATGCCGGAGCTTTCAAATGATTCCAAGCTTTCAAATGGAACATAATCTTCAAAATACGGTGCATTGAGCTTCGCCCACTCTGGTGATTTTTCAAAAAATCCATCTTTCCATATCTTTTCCTTGTGTGCGTCTGTAAATCTCTCAAGTTGTATTTTCATCTTATCTCCTTTTTATCTCACTACCACCAGTATTTCTGGTCGACTGTTCTATATCTGATGGCTTCCATCAAATGCTTGGCTTCGATGTTTTCTTTGCCGTCCAAATCTGCGATTGTTCGTGATATTTTGAGTATCATTTTGCTTTTTGGGTATCATTTTGGGTATCATTTTTTCCTTTTTGGGTATCATTTTTGGGTATCATCTTGTGCATGTGCATCTTTTTGTGCATTGTCTTGTGTATGCACACGTGCAACACGTTGCAACTTTCTCAGGTCTCTGCTTATTGTACTTCTTGAAACCGAGAATATTTTTGATAGTTCCAATGTTGATATCTCTGGGTTTTCTTCAAGTATTTTTATTATTTCTTGACGTCTTTCTTTCGGTGTCATTTTGTGTGCATCACCTTGTGCATGTGCATCTTTTTGTGCATTATCTTGTGCAACGCCATGTGCAACGCGTTGCCCCACTACCCCCAGTATTTCTGGTCGACTGTTCTGTATCTGATGGCTTCCATCAAATGCTTGGCTTCGATGTTTTCTTTGCCGTCCAAATCTGCGATTGTTCGTGATATTTTGAGTATTTTGTCGAATGACCTGGCGGAGAATTTGTATTTGTCGAATGCCAACTGTATGATGGAGTTGAGTTCGCCGTTTAATTTGCAGTATTTCCTGATTTGTCTGGTGTTCATTTGTGAGTTGGTTGTGAGCTTTTCGTTTTTGAATCGCTGTTTTTGGATTTCTCGTGCTGCTTCCACTCGTTTTTTTATCTGCTCGGATGTTTCGCATTGTTCGTCTGTTGTGAGTTCGTCCAATTTTACGGGCGACACTTCGACGTGGATGTCGATTCTGTCGAGTATCGGGCGACTGACTTTGTTCAGGTAGTTTGCGATTTGGTTTTGCGAGCAGGTGCATTCGTGGTTGGAATCTCCGTAGTAGCCACATGGGCAAGGGTTCATCCCTGCTACGAACAAGAAGTTTGCGGGATACGACAAGGATGCGTTGACTCTTGTTATGGTGATGTTTTTTGTTTCGAGCGGTTGACGCAACACTTCGATTGTCGATTTGGAAAATTCTGGTAGCTCGTCGAGAAACAACGCTCCATTGTGTGCGAGGCTGATTTCCCCAGGTTTTGGAACTCGTCCTCCACCTATCAGGCTGATTTGGCTTGCTGTGTGGTGAGGCGAGCGAAACGGCCTTGTGGTTACGATGTTTTTGTCCTGGAGCAGTCCTGCGACGGAGTAGATTTTCGTGGTTTCCATTATTTCATCGAAGCTCATATCCGGCAATATCGTCGCTAGTCTCATCGCAGACATTGTCTTGCCACTTCCGGGAGGGCCTATCATCAGTAGATTGTGAAATCCCGCCGCTGAGATTTCCATCGCACGTTTGAGAAATTTCTGCCCTTTTATGTCCGAAAAATCCACGTCGTACTCGACAGCTTCCTGCATAATGTCGATGTCGTCCAATATTTTCAAATCCTTCTCGCCGTTTAAAATTTTTATCAGCTCGTCCAAGCTATCGACTGCGACTTTTTCGATTCCCTTGACCATGGAGCATTCCTTTGCGTTTTGCGTAGATATGTAAACTCTGTCGTATCCCAAATCTTTTAGGGACAAGACCATACACAACGAGCCGTTCACTGGATTCAATCTTCCGTCCAGTGACAATTCGCCGATGAACGCCCACTTTTCGGAGAAATCCTCCACCACTCCCATTGATTGCAAAATCGCCATTGCGATTGCGAGGTCAAGTTGCGAGCCTTCTTTCCTGAGATTAGCCGGTGCCAAATTTATCGTGATACGTTTCACCGGAAATCTGATTCCCGTGTTTTCGATTGCAGAGCGCACTCTCTCCTTGGATTCTTTTATCGACGTGTCGGGAAGACCTACGATGTTGAACGAGCGCAGACCATTTGCGAGGTCGCACTCACATTCTACGATGTATCCGTTGAGCCCTTCCAAGCAGCAAGTGTTTATTTTCGAGTACATTTTCCCCTCCAATTGTTTTGATTAGTTGCTATTAATAATATTATATCATTTGATGAATTTATTGATTCGTTTTGCAGATGATTTTTTATTATTATTTTTATTGTTTTGTGCCGTTCAAATTTTATTTGACTAGTTGGAAATTTTTGTTATACTAATATTAGAGTGTTCAACACGAAGGGGTACACCACCGCGGGTGTAGGTTTCCTTCGTGTTATTTTTTTAGGGGGTGAGTTATGATTACTGTAAATTCTGTGAAGTATCCATTCGAGGAAAATTCTTCTTTGAGAAAAGTATTGGAAGATTTGAACTTCAACGTTCAGCTCACGGTTTGCGAGGTGAACGGCAAACTCGTTCGCAAAATTTCCTACGACGATTTTATCGTCACGGACAACGACGAGATAGAGGTGTTTTCATTTGTAGGAGGAGGTTAAAATGGAGAATATTTTCAAAAGACAACTGATAAAGCACACCGAAATTTTCAAAAAAGCCAAGGTTTTGATTCTAGGCTGCGGTGGTTTGGGCACAAATTTGTGTTTTTTGCTGGCAAAATCAGGTGTCGGACATATCAAAATTGTCGACTACGACACAGTCGAGTATTCCAATTTGAACAGGCAAATTTACAGGCCAACCGATATCGGCAAACGCAAAGTCGACGCTTTCGAGGAAATCTGCGGTGAGTTTGTGCCATTTTGTGATATATCCTTCGAGAACATCAAAGTCACAGAAGACAACATCGACTGTTTGACTGACGGCTACGATGTCGTGCTGGAAGCGTTGGATGATGAGTACGCAAAATCGTTGGTGTTGGAGCATTTTATCGCGACTGACAAGAAGCTCGTATCGGTGTCTGGAATTGGCGGCGTGGATATGCTCGACATAAAAATAAAGAAGATGAACAACATTGTAGTTTGTGGCGATTTCAAAACGAAGACAGACATCGGCTTGTACTATCCAAATGTGATGATGGCTGCAAGCACACAAGCTATAATCGCACTTAATTGGTTATTGGAGGAAAACAATGGAAGATAAATTGATTTTGGGTGGCAAATCTTTCGATTCGAGATTTATACTCGGCTCTGGAAAGTACGACCCCAACCTTATCAAAGCCTGTGTGGAATCTGCAGGCTGCGAGATGATTACTGTAGCACTTAGACGTGCAAATACAGACGATACGAAAAATATTTTGAACTTTATCCCAGAAAATGTGACGATAATTCCGAACACTTCAGGAGCGAGAAATGCAGACGAAGCGATTAGAATTGCAAGGCTTGCTCGTGAAATGGGCTGCGGCAATTTCGTGAAGATTGAGATAATGCGTGACAGCAAATACTTACTACCAGACAACGTAGAAACGTTGAAGGCTACGAAAGTTTTGGCGGACGAAGGATTCGTCGTGATGCCGTATATGTATCCCGATTTGAACTTCGCAAGAGATTTGAAAGACGCCGGTGCAAGCTGCATTATGCCGCTCGGCTCTCCTATTGGCTCCAACAAGGGACTTGCAACCAAGGATTTCATCCAAATCATCATCAACGAAATTGATTTGCCGGTGATTGTCGACGCAGGAATCGGCAAACCATCACAAGCATGCGAAGCCATGGAAATGGGTGCGAGTGCAATTATGGCGAACACCGCCATCGCCACAAGCGGCGACATCAACAAAATGGCTGAAGCTTTCGCACTAGCAATCAAAGCTGGAAGGCTCGCTCACATCGCAAAACCGGGCAGAGTGTTGGAATCGGGCGCCGACCCTTCATCTCCACTCAGAGATTTCTTCAAGTAGGCGACAAATGGAAGATTTCAAATATTTTAGCAATATGCAAGACATTCATTCGGACATTTACGATAAATTATCTGAAAAATTAAATGAAGTAAAATCCGTAAATGTAACGGCTGACGATGTCAGAAGAACTTTGGGTAAAATCAAAAACAACGAAGCGTTGGACCATTTTGATTATTACAATATGTTGAGTGATTGTGCAATTGATTTTATCGAAGAATTGGGAAAAACCGCACAAAAACTCAGACTACAATATTTCGGAAACAACGTGTATTTGTTCAGCCCACTTTATATCGCTAACTACTGCAACAACAGCTGCAAATACTGTGGATTCAGAGCGAAATCGGATATCGTCCGTGCGAAATTGTCGATGGATGAGATAGAATCCGAGATGAAACAAATGCGTCTTGAAAAAATCGAAGACGTTTTGATTCTAACAGGAGAATCCGAAAAATACTCCTCGGTGGATTACATCGTAGAAGCCGTAAAATTGGCGAAGAAATATTTCCGTGTAGTTGGAGTTGAAGTCTATCCTACAAATGTCGAAGATTACAAGAAACTCCACGAAGCAGGCTGTGATTTCGTCACAGCTTTTCAGGAAACGTACAATCCCACAAACTACAAGTTCTATCACCCAACAGGACACAAATCCTGCTTTCCCTACAGATTTGACACGCAAGAACGTGCAATAATGGGTGAAATCCGTGGCGTCGGATTCGGAGCGTTGTTCGGACTTTCCAATCCAATCGAAGACTGCTTCTGCCTTGGAATGCACGCAAATTTACTGCAAAAAAAATACCCACACGCAGAAATCAGCATATCATTTCCACGAATCAGGCCGACAAAAAACCAGGAAGACTTGGCGATAAAAGAAGTCACAGAAAAAAAATTGATGCAATTTATAATCGCAACCAGAATCTTCTTGCCGTTCGCCCAAATCACCATCTCAACCAGAGAATCCAACGAGTTCCGTAACTTGTCGCTCTTAATGGGAGCTACCAAAATCTCCGCAAGCGTCGACACGGGAATAGGAAGACGTAACGATGAAAAAGATAAAGGCGACGAACAGTTTTTGATAAACGACACACGAACAGTCGACCAAGTAGAACACGACTTGGCGAAGTACAACTTGTATCCTGTGTATAGCGACTACATTGATGTGTAGAATTTAATATCTTATCATGGCCCACATTGGTGGGCTTTTTTTTGATATTAATATCTTTTGTTTATTTCCATTCTAATCCTACTTGAAATAAAAAAAGAAGTAGATTTTTTCTCTACTTCTCCAATTTATATTTTATTTTTTCTTGTATTTTTCTATTACTTTTTCAACTTGTTCTTCAAGTTCTTTTCTGTTTGGGATATATAGGGTGTATTTTGATGCGAATATTTTATTTGATAAGTTTCCTAATGCGTATTCTGCTTGCACCCCGTCCTTATCTGTACACAATATTATTCCTATCGGTTCATTGTCCATCTCATCATTGACTTCTGCCTTATAATAATTGAGATACATATTGATTTGCCCTACTGCTTCTGGCAATAGTTTCGTTGTTTTTAGTTCGATTAAGACATAGGACCTTAATATTTTATTGTAAAATACCATATCCACATAATAGTGGGTGTTGCCGAGAGTTATCCTTTGTTGGCTGCCTACATACATAAAACCCTTGCCAAGTTCTAGCAAGAATTTTTCAATATGGTCTATGAGTGCCTTTTCTAAATCACTTTCCATCATTGGCTTTTCTTCAGGCAAACCTAAAAATTCAAATACATAAGGGTCTTTTACAAGGTCAGATGGCTTATTTATTTCATTACCCTTTAAAGCTAAGTCTAGGACTTTTTCTTTGTTCTCTTCTCCTGATGATAAGAGCAATCTTTCAAAAATCGATGTTTTTATTTGCCTTTTAAGTTCTCTTACTGACCAATTTGCGCTGATACTTTCTTTTTCATAAAAACTTCTTTTTTTCTCATCGCTAATGGATAAAAGTTCACAATAATGGGACCAGGTCAATTTTCCAGACAGTGTCTGGAATATTGGATATGATAAATATAGGTTTCTCATATTAAATAAATTAGACTTAGAAAATCCTTTACCGTACTCCTTTGTAAGTTGTCTAGATAAGTCATTTATAAGCTCTTTACCATACTCTGCTCTTTCCGAATGACCTTGCTCATCTTCTACAATGATACGTCCAATCTCCCAGTAAGTTTGCACCAAAATATTATTGACTTCTCTTGCAACTTCATTTCTTGCCTTATCCATCAATATTTTTATGCTATTAAATACATCATCATGAACTCTATCTATGCTGTTTTTGTTATTCATACAAAGCACCTCTTTGACCTTTTAATTGCTATAATTATATCATTATTAAGCATAAGTTACGTTGAAAGCGTGGACGAAGATGTTTAATACCTATATGAAATTACATCATTCTCAAACTAAGGGTTGGCAAATCAATCAAAATCCCTAGTTTAATACCTATATGAAATTACATCATTCTCAAACGTTCAGATTGCTCTTTTTCAATTTCTGCAAGTTTAATACCTATATGAAATTACATCATTCTCAAACCAATTAAACATTTTGCACAATGAACATTTAAGTTTAATACCTATATGAAATTACATCATTCTCAAACCAAATTTACTAATTTCCATTTACTTTTTAAGTTTAATACCTATATGAAATTACATCATTCTCAAACAAAATACACGAAAGGAGTTTTTTTTATGATAGTTTAATACCTATATGAAATTACATCATTCTCAAACCAATAACACGACGATCTTTTAAACTCCTGTGTTTAATACCTATATGAAATTACATCATTCTCAAACTCGCTTTTTGATATTTGAT
>NZ_CAMXVC010000029.1 GCF_947252345.1 uncultured Finegoldia sp. | reverse complement strand
AATAACGGTCTCGTGGGCTCGGAGATGTGTATAAGAGACAGGGGGGGTATATTATACATTTGATTCAAATAGAACTTTTATCTTATATTTTTCAAACAAAGGAATTCACGAAGAGGAAATAAGTAATTCTGTTAAAGGAGACTTTTTGTTGATGCCATGGAATGAAATCAGCTCTTTTGATATCAAAGTTAAAAATAATAAAGCTATTATAGAATTAGTTCATATTGGAAAAAGAATAGGATATGAAATTCCTTTTAATGGGAGAATTTTTAGAACTAACAAGGCTAATTTAAAAAAATTAGAAGAGAAGGACTGGAATAAAATTTAAGTAATTTAGTTGATGAATCAGTAATCTAAGTTATAATAAATAAAAACTACTAAGAATCTAGGAATAGATTATTGGTAGTTTTTTATTTTCAAAAAAATAAATGTAAAAACCATGGATAATATATAATGGGAAAAATAAATTAAAATAGATTTAGTGATGCTCTAAAAAAATTATCTAGTGTATCGTACGTTTGGAAAAGAAGAATGGGAATAAATTTGCGGTCTAAATGGCGTATTAAACTTGATTCGTCGACTCACAACCTCGACTTTCTAATTGTACGACTCAGCTGCGAGGCTTTTCATCGGCGTCTAATCCATCCATTTAATTCCACAAATTGTTGTAGCATTTTAAATGGCGAACTGGGATTATTTCTAATAAACCTCATTGGGGTGTAATTGAGTAGTTTCTTTTAGAGATTGATTGAAGATAGATTGGGGAAATAAGCGGGAAAATCACCAAGGATTTTTCAATTACAAAAAGATGAATATACCATTTCATATTGGACAAAAATCAAGTATATGATAATATAGTTTCATAATTACAATATTTAAACAGGAGGATTGCGTATGTTGTCCAAAATTAAATTGTGGTTTTTTAATCATAAGAATTTTTTAAGAATGTCAAGATTTTTAATTTTAACAGTGTCGCTTCTTTTAGTTACCTGGATTTTTGATCATCAATATATTGCAATTAAATCTTATATTCCCAAACAACTATTGTTGTCGGTTGAAGTTTCGGTAGATTTCCTTTCTAATATATCTGGAATATTTTTGACTATAAGTACTTTTTGTTTTACAATTATTGTCACTGTACTTAATAAATATAGCAGTAGCATATCACCTAGGATGCTTCAGAGTTTCATAGATAGGACCGGAGTTCTTGGTTTATATGGTATATTTGTAAGTGGTTTTTTCTATTCAGTAATCAGTATCCTATTATTGCAAGATATTGCTCCAGACCAACATGTTGTCGCTGGAAGTTTCGGAATAGCCTATGCTATAATTGCGATGCTAAGTTTTATAGCTTTCTCAAGGCAGGTTCTTGATAATCTAAAAGTATCAAATATTATAGAAAATATTTTTAATGATTGCGAGAAACTTATTGATAAAGAGGTAGAACTAAGAAAAAAAGCTAAGCATTATGAAGAAGGCGACGAATCTACAAAGTTATCAATTGTAGCTGAGAGTTCAGGTTATTTATTTGAAATAAAAGCAGATGAGATTTTTAAAGAGCTTAATGGCATAAAAGCAGAACTTACTATAAACAAGAGAATTGGTGAATACACAACCAAAGGAGAAAGCGTAGGGGAATTAAATATATTCCAATGCGAGTTAGATGATAATGATAAAAAAGAATTAAAAGAAAAATTAAGTCCATTGTTTATAATAAATGCTTACAATAATAGAGAAGAAGATTATCACCGTGGAATTGTAAACTTAACCGAAATCGCGAATATGGCCCTAAGCCCTGGCACAAATGATCCAAATACTGCAATAATGTGTATAAATAAAATGTCATCATTGCTAGGGAAACTATTATCTACAGGCAATCATTTTATAATCCTGAAAGAGGACGAAGATGTAAAAATAATTTATCAAAGTTATTCTGTGGAGGACGAACTATATCTTGGTTTCAGCCAGATAATTTCTTATTCAGCAGGTGATCCCTTAGTTACAAAAGCGATTTTGCAAGGACTTTATATCATATACACAATGGCAGATATAAGTGCTAAAAAAAGCATAAAAAAGTTTTTTGATGATAGCTATGAAATTTTAATAGAAAATTTTACTCACGAAATTCATTTGGATAGTTTTAAAAGAATAAAAAACAATATGGAAGAGCAAGTAAGCTTATAGGAAAATACGTCTGAATCAATTTAAATTAAATTTAAAATGTGACCAATTAGTGAAATGAACTGACCCCCAAAAGTTAGACTTAAAAACTAACTAAAGGAGGTCAGTTAACCTATCTGGTCGTTTTCTTATGCTCAAGAACTGAAATGGCATAAGAGATTGGTTATAATATTTTGTTAAGCAACTTATCTATATCGAGTATATACATATTCATAAATATTTTGACGATACATAGAGATACTTACCTCATCGTAACACACCGGCAATTCTTTCCAAAGTGTATCACGAATAAGATTATTAATAGCTGCTTTTGTTTCTTGCTTATCTGTCCAATGGTCAAATTCTGCAATTTTTGTTTTAATTTTCTGTATTAGTGATATTGTAACTTCTTTGAGTTTCTTGATGTCCGTTTTACTCAAATCATCACGGAACAACATATCATAAAAAGAAAGTTCCTCGTCACTTTTAAAGCCTTCACGGACATAGCGTTGTTCTTCTTGACTCATATTATTGGCCAAATCCATCAATTCCATAAAAGTTTTTTCTATTGTAGCTCGGTTCTTTTCACTATTATAATCATCGATAATTTGCTGATAGCGTTCGTAATAGTTAATTCGATTAGGATTAGCAAAAAGCATACTGTCAAGTTTATTTTGGATTACTTCCTCTAAATCCTTTAGAATAAGATTCTTTTTCTTAACTTTTGCGAACTCCCTGCGAAGAAGGTCGAAATCAATTGCACTGATATCAAATCTACGTGTTTTTTCACGCACCGTAGTAGGTGTAAGCTCAATCTCAACATAATCACTTATAATTCTATTGATTTCAATCATAAGGTCAGTGGTATTGGTGTGCTTACGCTTTTTCTGAAGTTCAGCATAGATAGCGTTAATAGCTTCATACTGCTTACGAGTGTGGCTCGTGATATCATCTCTGTCAGCATATTTCATTAGACGATTCAATTCAGAAGCATAGGTAGTAAATGTTTTTTTATCCTCAATCGAACCACATACTGCATTGGCTGCTTCCTGAAGATATGATAACTTCATAAAATCATAAGCATTGATTAGCATTTCCAACTTCTTTATTTTTATTAATGCTGGGCATACCGAAAGGTAAACGCTTTGCGCTTTCGCATGATTCCGCCTTTACTTTGTCTACATTGAAAGGTGGATTGCCATTATATAATCGCAAGAGCCATCAAGGTTATGGGCATCGTAATAGAAACTGTTAGCTTGGTCACCGGATTTGATGACACCTGTTAGTCCATGAACTGCCATATTCATAAGGCAAAGCTGAGCGTTATATTCAACCTTCTCCTGACCATAGAAAGTCATAGTGCTGTTAGCATTCATTCCTGTAGCATTTACAAAATCCCCTGATTGAATGAACATACCACCCGAGCCACAAGCTGGGTCAAGTAAGACACCACTTGTAGGTTCAATAATATTAACAATCATCTTGACAAGAGACTTAGGTGTAAAGAAAACACCATCATCTGATGCGATATTTTTTGCAAATTTATTTAAAAAGTACTCATAGATTCTTCCGATTATATCTCCATCGACTTCTTCAAGAGCTGAGTTATTAAATATACGAAGAAGTTCTGATAAAATCTCATCAGAGAAATCGGTATAAGTCTTAGGCAATACACCTACTAATTGTTCGCTTTGTTCTTCAATGAGATGCCTAGCATTATTGACAACTTCTCCTAAACTATTCATAGTATGACCGTCTTTATTAACAAGTCCTAAAGCAGAAATATCTTCAGGAAGATTCAACAAATAATCATGGGCTTCCTTAGGAAGATATAAGGCGCTCTTAGCTGCGAAGTCACTTGCCTCAACAGGCAAAACTCGACCTCCTCGAGATGGACGTCCTTTTAAGATTTCTGCTTCAACCATTTTGTATCTGCTATATGCGTAGCGTAGGAAAATAAGCCCAAGAACAGGCATACAATATTGATTTGATGTCAGCTTTGAACCTGCACGTAATAAATCCGCAGATTCCCATAATTCTGATTCTAGTTTTCTTATATTAATCATTTCGATTTTTCTCCGCTTTAAATTCTATAACATCATTGGGCTTTTTGTGTAAAGCTTAATATATGCCTTACACTTTCTCTAGTGGTATATTGCACTTTGCGTAGTTTGGTAATAATATTGACGAAAATATTGCTAATTCTAATTAAGCTCTGATTGGAAATATATTCATCAAAAAAGAGCTTTTATAATTGACAGCCCTAGTTTTCGCCTTATTTTCTTAATTAATATTATCACAATTATGTGAATACATCAATGATAAAGAGGCCTGAATGAATGGGAATAGTTGATAAAAAAGTTTTGTAAATTCAACGGTTACAGAAGATTAAAAACTGTAGCTGGGATTAAAATGAGAGCATTTGTAATAAAGGATAAATTGAATAATATTTCCAAGGGGGGTTACGTTTGGATAATAAATTAGACCATAGTTTCGAGCAGCGGTATTTTTGTGTGTCAAAAAATTTTTTGACAGTAATAATTTTTAATTAAATTGGTTAATTGAGAGAAATTGTTGGTAAAGTAGTTATAAATTGTATGAATGTTATAGTAAAGTGTTGAATTTTTTTGTTTTTTGTAGTAATATAATAATATAAATTGTCGATTGTTTGTCGGCACGGCGTGATTATGTTCGAGGTAATGATATGGATTTTAAAAAATACAAGGTTACACCAAATAAAAAGGCGGACTTGGAAAAATTTAGCACAAAAAAAGATGATTCTTTTTCCAAAAAAGAAGTGACGGAAGAAATACTGCCACAAAATTTAAAAAAATTGTTTGAATACCAAGAAAAATTATACGCAGAAAATAAAAGAGCGATATTGGTGGTGCTTCAGGCGATGGATGCTGCAGGCAAGGATAGCTTGGTAAAAAAGGTGTTCACTGCTCTCAATCCTTCTGGTTGCAAGGTTACTTCTTTTAAAAAGCCTTCTATCGAAGAATTGGACCACGATTATTTGTGGCGAATCACTAAGGCTACTCCTGCTTATGGTGAAGTTGGGATTTTCAACAGGTCTCACTATGAGGATGTGCTGGTGACTCGTGTTCATAATTTGGTAAACAATAGAAATGATGATGATTTTTGGGAAAAAAGATTCGAAGATATCAATGCGTTTGAAAAATATTTGGACAACAATGGAATCAAGGTTGTGAAGTTTTTCTTGAATGTGTCCAAGGATGAGCAAAAGAGAAGGCTTTTGGATAGAATTAATTTGGAGGAAAAACATTGGAAGTTTCAAGCGAGCGATATATTGGAAAGGAAAAACTGGGACGATTATCACAGGGCATACGAGGATATGTTACAAAACACATCGACTGATTATGCGCCTTGGTATGTGATTCCGGCAGACAACAAGTGGTTCACAAGGTTTGTTGTCAGCGAAATTATGTTGGATTTGTTTGAAAAGATGAATCCACAAACGCCAAAGCTTTCGAAAGAAGAGGAAGAACAGTTGGATAAATGGAGAGAGGTTCTCCTATCAGAAGATGAAAAAAAACAGGATTAATTAAAGGGAGGTAAATATGTCAGACGATAAAGATTTAAAAAATTACGGAAATGAAGATAATGAGCACATAAAAGATGGCAATTATTTTTCAAATAATGAAAACAAAAGTGGGGGTTACAGCGAGGACAGCGATAGCTTTTCAAATGTGAACTCAAATTACAGCTCTCACGAGGAGTGTTCTTGTTCAGATGAACACGAGCACTATGAGAAAACAGATGACAGTTTCTTTTTTGAAAATCAAGAGGAAGAGGAAAATGAACTTGTTGATTTCACGCAAAGAAATTCAGCGGGATATGCTGGTTTTTGCCAAAAGATATTCTCTGTCTTGAATGGATTTATTGAAAAATTCAATAAAAAGGGTGGATTTATAATTTTATTCTTGTTGTTCTGTTTGTTCACATATATTACATTGGTTTTAAAAGTAAAACTTGACCCTGACCAAGCTTCAAGTGTAGCAAAAATAGGTGTTAATTACAATTTGTTCAGCGTGTTGACAGCTATTATATCAATGTTTTTCTACTTTTTGGTTTGCAGAATTATGTTCCACTTCACAAAAAAAGATATGAAGCCAGCTTTGAATCCAATCGAACGAGATGCGAGACTTGGGGTTTATGTCGCAGCTGAATCTTTGTTGGGAGTGTTGACAATGGCGTTGCCAACTACATTTATACCAGCGATATTGAATTTGATAATAGGAGTGGTTTTGTATTCTTCGGTATTCTACGACAGAATCGAAGATGAAAGGCTTCTTGCAGTCGGCATAAAATCAGCAATTATAAGTATTGTTTCGGGAATTGTATTTGGACTTATAGTCGCAGCTATAATTATCGGAGTTTCAATAGCTACAATGGTTCATTAAAATATTTGCAAGTAAATGCTATCTCTTTTTGGGGGGTAGCATTTTTTTGTTTTAAATTTGCAAAACTCGAACATCAGTGTTATATAATATTATAGAAATGAAAATTTTAAGGGGATTATTAAATGAAGCTAGATTACATTTTAGAAAAAATTGATTACATAGATTTCACGAAAGACAATGACGACTCCATCACTAATGTGACGAACGATTCGAGAAAAATCGAAGCTGGAGGTGTTTTTGTCGCTATAAAAGGAAACGAGTTTGACGGGCATAAATTCATCGACAAAGCTATCGAGAACGGAGCTAACACTATTGTTGTCACTGAAAATGTTGAACAAATTGGTGGAATAAACTACATCAAAGTCAACGACAGTAGAATTGCACTTGCACAGATATCCAATGTTATTTGCGATTATCCATCGAGAAAGCTTAAAGTAGTAGGTGTGACCGGAACAAATGGCAAGACTACGACTTCTTCTATGATAAGTCATATTTTACAAAATTTGGGTTCAAAATGCACAAATATCGGCACAAATGGAACTTTCATTGGCAACGAAAAGCATCCGACATCTAACACGACACCGGAAATTTGTGAGATAAATAGTATTTTAAAATTATCTGTCGACAAAAAAATCGACAACGCTGTCGTAGAATGTTCAAGCCACGGATTGTATTTGCACAGGCTTGATGGGGTGGATTTTGATGTAGCTTGCTTTACGAATTTGTCTATGGAGCATATGGATTTTCACAAAAATATGCAAAATTATTTTAACTGCAAGATGATTTTGCTCGAAAATTCCAAGATTCAAGTCGTGAATATTGACGATGAGTACGGTAGAAAAGCTAAGGAGAGATTTCCTCAAGCGGTGACTTTTTCGATTGTGAATGATTCTGATTTTAAAGCAGAAAATGTGAAACTGATTGATGGCAAGATGAACTTCGATGTGCGAGGTGTTCATTTTATACTGAACAGGTTTGCTATTTTTGATGTTTACAATGCAATTTGTGCGATTGTGTGTGTAAACAAATTAGGTTATTCACTAGAAGATATCGCAAAGTCTTTGGAAAGTTTCAAAGGAGTTGAGGCGAGGTTTGAATTTGTAACGAACGATTTGGGAATAAACATCGTAATTGACTTCGCTCACACGCCAAAAGCGTTTGAAAATATCTATCAATCAATTCCAGCCGACAAGAAGAAAATCGCAGTCTACGGTATGAGTGGCGACAGAACGTCGGAAATAAGAAGACAGGTTGGCAAGATTTCTGCAAAGAATGGTGTTTTTTCTGTGGTGACGACAGATGACCCGAAATTTGACACCTACGAGAATATCGCCGATGATATTGTAAGTGGAATTGAGGAAGAAAATGGCAAGTACATCAGAATAAAAGACAGAAAATCTGCCATTAAATTTGCGATTGAAAACGCAAAGCCTTCTGATTTTGTATTACTATTGGGAAAAGGACAAGAAAATTTCATCAAGTTAAAAGGAAACGAAAAAACGCCATATTCTGAGAAACAAACAGTTACAGAAGTTTTGAATGAATTGCAAAATTAAAAAAACGAAGACAATATCCGTTGGTTATCGAAACTTTCCAAATGGTATTGTCTTTTTTTGTGTAGAGATTTAGAAGTGAAAATTTCACAATAAAATTCATTTATAGGGAAAATCTATAAATAATGATTATCATTTTGTATTATTTTTAAATTGATGATACTATTTGAAAAGAGGTGATTAAATGGTTGATTTGAAGAAAGATTTGCCAGAAATTTTTAATGATTTCCAAGAAGGAAGAAAAAATGCCTTCTTGAAAGTGAAGGAAATTAAGGACAAAAATATTCCTATTATTGGGATTTTTTGTACGTTTTTTCCACAAGAATTAGCAATTTCAGCGGGAGCTACTTCGGTGAGCTTGTGTGCAACAAGCGATGAAACTATCCAAGATGCTGAGAGGGATTTGCCCAAAAACTTATGTCCACTTATAAAATCGTCGTATGGATTTGCTATGACTGACAAGTGTCCGTTCTTTTATTTTTCGGATTTGGTTATAGGTGAGACTACCTGTGATGGCAAGAAGAAAATGTACGAATATTTGGGGGAATTTAAGCCTGTTCATGTAATGGAACTTCCAAACAAAAACAGCGAAGAAGGACTTGTTTTGTGGAAGAAGGAAATAGTAAAGATGATAAAAAAAATCGAGGAATTGTTCGGCGTTGAGATTACAGATGAAAAATTGAGACACGCAATTTATGTTAAAAACGCAGAGAGGTCAGCGGTGAAGGATTTCTATTCGTTGATGAAGGCTGATGATTTGCCAATGACAGGTCAAGAATTGTGGCATGTACTAAATGGCGTTCAATTTGATTTTGACAAGGAATCTATTCCTCAAATGCTTGCGGAATTAAAAGAAAAAGTAATGATAGAACACAAGCATATTTCCGGAAAACCAAGAATTTTGATTACTGGTTGTCCAATCGGAGGAGCGACGGAAAAAGTAATCGAAGCTGTCGAAAACAACGGAGCGATTGTGGTTACTTACGAAAACTGCGGTGGTGCGAAGGCTATTGATGAAAACGTGGACGAAAACAATCCCGATATGATTGATGCGATTGCAAGAAAATATATGAATATTGGATGTGCCTGCATAAGTCCGAATGAAAACAGATTGACTTTGTTGGACAGAATGATTGACGAGTACAAAGTTGATGGCGTTATCGATATGCACCTACAAGCTTGCACTCCTTATCAAGTTGAAGGGTTGTCAATCAAAAGATTTGTAAACGACAAGAAAAATATTCCTTACATTGCAGTTGAAACTGATTACTCGAAATCCGATATTGGACAATTGAATACCAGAATTGGTGCTTTTATTGAAATGTTGTAGAAAAATATCTAAAAATAGTGTATAATATAAGTGAAAAATCCAAAACTAGAAAACCTCTAGTGAATAATCGCCTTGACCATTGGGCGGTTATTTTTTTTGATGGTTTAATATTCTATTTTAATTTGTGTGATACAATATATAAAGTACTAATTTTAGATTAGGAGTGGGAATTTTGGCAAAACAAAAATCATTAAAATTAAACGCTATGCTCAATATAATAAAAGTCGGGCTAAGCGTCGTTTACCCACTGATAACTTTCCCGTACGCTACGAGGATTTTGCAAGTAGAAAATATGGGTAAAGTAAGTTATGGGGATTCAATAATAAGAATATTTATGTTGATAGCATCACTGGGGATTACAAATTATGCGGTACGAGAAGGTTCGAAGTATCGTGAAAATAAAGTAAAGTTAAATCAATTCTCCCGTGAAGTGTTCTCGATAAATTTGGTGTCGACTTTGTTGTCGTATCTGTGCTTGTTTATTTTCTGTGTCGTTTCCGTAAAAATGCACGACTACGCGTCACTTATTTTCGTACAGAGTTTTACGATAATATTTGCGACACTAGGCGTTGAATGGGTCAATGCGATTCACGAAGACTACGTCTACATCACAATCAGAAGCGTTTTGATTCAAACATTGGGAATGATTTTGCTGTTTTTCGTTGTCAAGACAAAATCAGATTATTTAAAATACGCGGGACTTACAGTATTTGTAAATGGACTCGTTTGCGTGTCGAATATATTGCACGTTCGAAAATACGTCAGTCTACGTCCTACATTTAAGTTGAATTTGAAAAGGCATTTGAAGCCTATAATGTTGTTTTTCTCGAACAGCATCGCAGTATTGATTTATGTCAGTGCAGATATGACAATGTTGGGCTGGATATCGGGGAACTTCTACACAGGATTATACGCAGTAAGTGTCAGAGTGTACTCTGTTGTAAAACAAATGCTCGGAGCGATTTATATGGTTACAATTCCAAGACTATCGAAGGCTGCAATGTTGGATGATAAAACAGAATTTAGAGAATTGTTGACCGAAATATCGTGTTTCTTGTTGCTACTTATGATTCCAATGTGCACAGGACTTGGAGTTTTATCGAAAAATGTAATCTACATCTTGTCGGGAACAAAATTCTTGGGAGCGACACTTTCACTACAAATATTGTCGGTTTCGGTTTTCTTCGCAATAACTGGAGGAGTTGTGACAACTTGTATGAACGTTCCACTCGGAAAAGAAGCGCTGAACTTGAAGGCTACAACAATATCAGCGATTGCAAATGTCGTCTTGAACCTTGTATTCATTCCGTGGATGCAACAAAACGGAGCGGCAATCACTACAGCTATCTCCGAATTGCTCGTAGTAATAGTATGCTTGTATGAATTTAAAGATTTTTGGAAATATTTTGAAATGCGCAAATTGCTGTACACATTAAAATTTGCAGTAGCAGGTGGATTGTGGATTGTTGCAACTAAAATAATTGTAACTAAATTCATCACAAATTACACTGTAAATCTTTTCGCAGTATTTTTAATATCCGTACTTGGATATTTGATGATTTTGTTAGTCGGAAAAAACAAAGTATTTATCCAAACACTCAAAAAAACACCGCTGAAAAGACTTTTAAAATAACAAAAGACAATTTAGAATTAAAAATTTTCTATTAAACAAAAATAATCAATTAGCATCTACAAAAGTAGATGCTTTTTTTGTGCGTAAAAATACAAACAGTTTGTCGATTATGTTCATTCTTGGCAAGATATTAATGAAATGAATCATCTGTATAATAATTTGGCGGTTTATCCATTTTGTAATTATTGATAGTTGTTTACAAAACTATTAGATAATTGTGAATTTTGAAATTATTCGTCAATCTAATAATTATCTGGTATAATAATAGGGTATGTAAATATATATAAAAGGAGGGTATATTTATGAAAAACAATAATGACTTTAAGCCTTTTATTTCGGCTGATAAAGTTGTCCCAGAGCTTACACCATTTTCAATAGTTTTTGGTATTATTATGGCGATTATTTTTGGTGGTGCAAATGCTTATTTGGGACTTAGAGTTGGATTAACGGTATCCGCATCAATACCGGCTGCTGTTATTTCAATGGGTTTTATTCGATTGATTTTTAAAAGAGATTCAATTTTGGAAAATAATATCGTACAAACGATAGGTTCTGCAGGGGAATCCGTAGCGGCAGGTGCTATTTTCACGATGCCAGCATTATTTATTTGGATGAAAGAATGGAAACAACCAGCGCCATCTTTGCTAGAAATCGGAGTGATTACTCTTATTGGTGGATTGTTGGGTGTTTTGTTTATGGTTCCTCTTAGAAACGCATTGATTGTCAAGGAACATGGAATTATCCCTTATCCAGAAGGAACTGCTTGTGCAGAAGTTTTGTTGGCAGGAGAAGAAGGTGGAGCCAAGGCTAAGCTAGTGTTCAAGGGATTGGGACTGGCTGCACTTTACAAATTTGTGGCTGATGGTTTGAAAATTTTCCCATCATCATTGTCCAAAGAAATCACTACAAAATCTTTTAGTGGAGCAGGTATTGGTATAGACCCGCTTCCATCATTGGTAGGAGTTGGTTATATTTGTGGCCCTAAGATTTCGGGATATATGCTAAGTGGTGCAACTTTAGGTTGGTTAGTTATTATGCCACTAATGAAGTTGTTCGGTGGCGACAATATAATTGGTTCTTCCACTGTAGCAATTTCACAAATGAGTGTCGGCAAAATTTGGGGAACATATTTGAGATATATCGGCGCTGGAGCTGTTGCAACGGGAGGTATATTATCCTT
The DNA here is from genome assembly GCF_947252345.1 of uncultured Finegoldia sp. GTDB lineage: Bacteria > Bacillota > Clostridia > Tissierellales > Peptoniphilaceae > Finegoldia. The sequence goes on along the minus strand of NZ_CAMXVC010000029.1, from coordinate 10,271 downwards.
AATCAAATCATTGCCTTTGATTATCAGAACATTCAAAGATGCGATGAAAGATTACAAATCACAAGGAATCGGTTCAAATTCTCTTCTTCGTACTGAAAAAGATTTGAGTATGAAGCTTATTGGGATTTCTATAATCGCTATAGCTATTGTTATGGCTGTTTTTCCGGTTGTTCCAGTAGGACCAATAGGTTCAATAATAATTGTAGTGTTTGGATTTTTCTTCGCGACAGTATCATCTCGTTTGGTAGGACTCATAGGCTCATCAAACAACCCAGTTTCTGGTATGACTATTGCTGCACTTTTGATTACATCTTTGTTGATAAAAGCAACGGGAAATACCGGACATGAAGGTATGATGATGGCAATTTCAATAGGAACTGTAATTTGCGTTATAGCTGCAATATCTGGGGATACTTCACAAGATTTAAAAACAGGATATCTTGTCGGAGCAACTCCTTATCGCCAACAAATCGGAGAAATAATAGGCGTTGTAGTATCAGCAGTTGTAATCGGATCTATTTTATGGTTATTGGATTCTTCATGGGGTTACGGTTCGAAAGAACTTCCAGCACCACAAGGTATGTTGATGAAACTAATCATCGAAGGTGTAATGGGAGGCTCACTTCCATGGGGATTGGTATTCGCAGGCGCATTCATTGCCGTTGTAGTAGAAATACTTGGAATACCAGTGTTGCCATTTGCAGTTGGATTGTACTTGCCAATCAACACATCCGCAGCCATAATGACAGGCGGTTTAATCAGATTATTTGTAGACAAGAGAAAACTTAAAAACGAACAAGATAGAAAAGAACAAGAAGAAAATGGAGTGCTATTCACATCAGGATTCATCGCAGGTGAAGGTGTAGTTGGAATATTATTGGCTGCATTTGCGATTGTAAAAATAGGTGGCAAACCAATATCTGAAATTATTGACATATCATCCAAATTTTCAATAGGAGAAATTGGTTCACTTGTCGTATTTGTATTGTTATTAGCATCATTGCTTTTCACATGTATTAAAAAACACGATGAAAAAAAATAAAAACTTCTTGGAATTTATCCCGCAAATCAATGAAAAGATAGAGTTTTATGAAGAAAATGGTTTGATTATTTTGAAGAAAAAACACAACGGAATTTTCGACAAAATAGCACAGAAAATTTTCTTCACACCAGAAGAATCTAAAATAAAATTAGAGGGATACGGAAGCGATGTTTTTAAATTGATTGACGGAAAAAAAGACATTATAACAATAGGGCAAGAATTAAAAAAACAATACGGAAACGAGATAGAACCTCTTTATGAGAGACTAGCTCAATTCATACAAATTCTATACAACAATAATATTGTTAAACTCAAAAAGAAGTCTGAATAAGACTTCTTTTTTTATGCAGATAATTTATCATAACAAGTGCAACACAAAATAAACTCATAGGCTAATACAAGAGGAGCAACCATAAAAAAGAATTTAAAGAAACACATAGAGTAATGAAAAAATGTAAAAATATTAACATAGATATTATGTAATGACAACTTAGGAAAAGGTAATCAAAAAACATGAAAAATTATTGACGTTCAATCATAATTATGCTAAACTATTTTAAACTAAAAATAGGTGAAATAATAGAATCGAGAAATACAGTAAATCTTTAGGTTTATCGCAACATAGACTTAGGAAAAAATAGGTATATAAAGGACGAGTATAAAAAAAAGGAAACTGGGAAAAAATTCCGAGTCTTAAAACTGCTAACGATATAGCAAATGCTTTAGAGGTTTGTATGTATCAAATTTTTGATTTGGACGGAGAAGAAACATATAAGTATAATAATCATAATTGTTGTTAAAAATTAAATGACTACATCAAGAAAGAGATAGGTGGAATTTATGAACTATAATAATCCTCAAAGGCATAAAAATGGAGATTTATCACTTTTCGATGAGTAGCTTAAAAATTTATTAAAAAAAATCGAAAGTGAGGAAAAGAAATGGAGGAATTATCATGAAAACAAGTTCAAATTTCTATATTACATCAAAAATAATTTTTATTATAGTAGCAATCTTTTTGTATTTTTATCCTGAAGTATTCGTTACAAAAGGATATGATTTATCTGTTGATGGAGTTGTTATTTGTAGAGGTTTATCTCTTATATGTGCAATAAATATGGCTTCTACTTTGTTAGATAATATTTATAAAAGATAAGACTTTTAATATAATAGGAAAATAGTTATAGGGTTTATTTAAAATGGAGTTATCGACAGGGTGACTCCATTTTTGCTTTTAAAAACTTATGAAGTAAAAATAAGCACAAAAAAATAAGAGTCAATTTCCTTCGTCTGAAACGGCTCTTATTTTCCGAGTGAACTGCACTTAAACTGATATTTTGGTTCAATCATTTCCTTACCAACTCCTTGTACTAATCTATAAGATAAACTTTTTTCAAGATATAACGAATCAATCTTTAAATCTCTAATTTGCTTAAGTCTTCGATTTTTAGGAAAAATTTAATTTAATGTTAAATGGTTAAATGTTTACAGTTCTAATTTTATTTGTCGTCAAATAAAATCGGTAGTGTTTTTACAACTTGTGTTTATATATCCTTTTCATCGGAATCAATAAACTTAAAGTAACAGTTCCACTCTACAATTAAGATATCTTTTATTGTAGTATATATATACCCACTGAAAACATTTTTAAACACTTTTTTTAAAAAAAGTGAAAAAAAACCAAAATTTTTTCTGTAAAATTAATGTGAAAAATTTTATTGTTTAAATTTTCGCAAAATGAGGTATAATAAAAGGAACAATAAAAAAACATATGATGGCATCATATGTTTTAAAAAGAAAGGAGTAAGGGGAGATAACTCTTCATAAATTTGAAGGCAATAGAGTTTTCCCCTATATCTTGTTAACTAATTTAATTGTTATAAGTGAAGTAATTGTTTGATGATATACCACAATATTGGTATGAAAAGTGCCGGTAAATAATCCATTATTTTAAATCTTTTGATTTCCAGCATATCAATTCCTAGTAGGACAATTATAAGAGAGCCTACTATTGACATATTTTCAATTACTTCTGGGACTAAAATTTTACTTAAAGATGTTGATAATAGAAATATCAATGTGTTCATCAACAATCCAACTAATCCTGAAAGGATAACTATGAATCCATACGTCGCGGAAAAAAGAAATGTCGTGATGAAGTCCAATATTATTTTAAATTGCATAATATCGGATGAACCACTCAATCCCAAATTCAACGGACCGAGGATTGCAATTGAGCCAATATTTTGCAACATTATCAAAGTGATTGCACCTTTCATTGAAAAGCCAGATGAATCTTTGACTTTACTTTGCAAATATTCTACAAGATGAGCTAATTTCTTGTCCAAATCAAGTCCGTTACCAATTATAGCACCGATGACAAGTGAAATCAACATAAATATGAAATTGTTGCTTTTAATGCTTCCTTGTATTCCCATAATTAAAACGCATACGGCGACAATATCCATAATACATTTTATGAGTTTTTTGGGTAAGAAAGATTTCAACAATCTTCCACTAAATGAAGCTATTGCTACTGCAAACACATTTATCAGAATGTAAAACATATTTAATCCTCCTGGAATATAATAATACAAATTATTCAATTTGTAAAGTAATATTTTTAATTATTAACAATGTAGTGGTTAAAAGTGATGATAATATGTAAATAAAATATCACAATCACAAGTGGCGCATAAAAGTTTTAGAGAGCTATAATAAAAAAATATCAATATTGATTGAATCATAGGAGTCAATTATGGAAAATAATCGAGATATAATAAAAATTAAAGAGATAAACTTTTTGAAGGAATTGGATAATTCTGTCCTTAGATTCAAGCATAGTTTGGCACACCACAACGACAGCTTGTTGAACAAGCTTTTGGTGGAGCATTTTATTGCAAGTTCAAAGGTTGATTTTTATGAAGAATACAGGGGTGTTTCAAGCTTCTACGATTATATTTACAAGAAAAATCTTTTGGCTTCAAATAGAACCGAAGAGATTATTCAAATTTTTCAGGATAAGAAAAACGACGAGGATTTTCTCGACGAGTCCATAAAAAACAACGGCAATGTTGAAAAGGGTTTTGATTTTAAAATTTATTTGAAAGATTTAGCAAAGTATTATTCTTTTTCAAAAAAAACCTCTAGGCTTTCCAAAAAATCACATATCCACAGCAAAAATAGACGGGAATTTATTGTAAATGAGTATTCAAAAGATGGAAGATACTTGTACAGTGTCAAGAGAAGTTTGAATCAAGTTTACAAAAAGAGAATCAACAACGAAATAAAAAAGATGAACAAGGATATCTACGATTTGAGAAAAGAAATGAGTGTAGATCCTTGTGATTATGACACTAAGTTCAAATTGAGTTATTTAATACCAGGATTGGGGCAACTGGGTTTCGGACAATTGTACAAGTTTTTGATTATGATTAGTGTATTCCTCTGCTGTGTGTATATTTTGATTGGCGATTTTAAGATAAATAAGCTCGATAAAATAGCTTTTTTTACTCTTATATCATTGGAAGTATTTAATGTAATAAATTTCATAAAAATTTCAAGGGACATAAAAAGGGGAATCAGGCCTAATAGCTTTAGTGAATCAATCATTAATTTTAAGTTAAAAACTAACAAATTTTTCTTGGATAACATAAGTATAATTTACATTTTAGTTTGTTCTGTGATATTCATTTGTGGTTTGGCTGTCGTCGGATTGAGCATTTACGGTGAGAACAAGAGGTTTTTGTTGCAAAATTATTCGAGGTTTTTCTATGAATTTGATTGGAAGGTTGTCGGTGCATCCATAGTATTAAGTGTGATGGTGTTTTCCGTTTCAGAGGTTTTGTCTCTTATTAATTGGAGGGTTTTCTCAAGAGTTGACAGGGAGATAAACTTGTCTATGTTTGTTTTATCAATATGTTCACTTGTGTTTTTGTTGATGTTTTCAAATGATTTTTTGTTTAGGAAAATTTTCGAGGTGTTCGAGCAATATGTGCTACACGATCAGAGTATGATTTTGTTGATAACACTTGTAAGCTTGTTTTTGGTGAGTGCGACCGTTTTCTTCAACGTCTACTCTATGCAAAAAATAGGGTTTTTATCGAACAAGATAAATTATCTTATGCACAATGACAACTTAACAAAGCCACAATATTACAGATGGGTTGTGTTTCCAATTTACACGAATAAAATAAATCTAATGACAATTTTGTTCGATTTTGTATGCTATTATGTAATGTTTTGCTTTGCCGGGGTTTATTTTAACCATATGATTGACATATATTCAGAAGGCTCAATGGATACACTGGCATTTTATTGCAGTTGGTTAGATTCAAATTACTACTTTAAAATACTGTTTTTAATAATTGCAATAGTGTCTGTTTTTAACTTGTTATGGGATATTATAGTGAAGATAAGGGTAAGATGGTAGATTATGAAAATTGTTTTTGATAAGTATTCGACAAATTATTTTGAGAATTTGAGCGGAGAAATAACGGAAAATTGTCAGATTTATTCCAGCAAAATAACTTTGAATAAATTTGTCGGAATAATGATGAATGTCAAGTATGCGACCGGCAGATTAATCATAAATGGTGAATTGGCTAACAATGAATTATCCATAAATCGTGGAATTTATGTAGTTGATGAGTTTTTGCTGTATGAGCATTTAAACGTCTATGACAATTTATCTTTGGTGTTGAGGTCAATGAAAATGAGTCCTGTCACTATTTTTAGAAAAATCACCAATCTAAATAAAAGTTTGAATGTGAATTTGGACTGCAAAATAAAAGAGTTGACTGAAGATGAAATTTTAAAATTATTCTACGCCAAGGTCGTGCTTTCAGATTGTCATATTGCGATTGTAAAAAAATACTATAATTTCACAAAAATTTTCAATGAACAAAACATTTTAAAGCTTGCGAAAATGTTTGAAGAAAAAAATATTTCATTTTTGATTTTGTCTGACAGAAAAGAAAAATTATCGGATAAGTTCCCGATTATGAAGCTTGGAAAAAGCAGTATTATTAGGATAAAATGATGAAATTGTCATCGATAAAAAATATACTTTAGCTATTTGAAAAATTTTTATTATATAAATTTCGTGTTATTTAGATTGAATTTGTGGTAATATTTAATAGTACGAAATACTATAAATTGTAGATGGATACGGTATATCCACTATATAAGCGATATAGAGGGAGATATAATGGAAATTAGAAAGAGAGACGGAAACCTGGCTGATTTTAACAGATCGAAGATAAAATTGGCTATGAAGAAGGCTTATTCTTCTGTTGGGATTTTTGCTGAAGAAGATGAATTGGAAAAAATGGCTTTGGAGATTGAAAACACAATCTTAAACAAATACCCAACAAATCACGTGGTAACCGTGGAAGAAATTCAAGATTTGGTGGAATTGACATTGATTGACCACGGACAGTACAAAGTTGTAAAATCTTTTATTTTGTATCGAGCTAAACACACAACTGACAGAAAAGTAATTGAAGAATTTGAGAAATTTATAACTGATGATGACGTGATTGAAATAATCAGATACATTCAAGAAAATTACGATTCAACTAGATATTCAATCGAGAATTTGTATTTGAAGTTTGAATCATTTGTCAAGCCAAATTTGTCACAATACGATATGGTCAATTTGTTGTCCAAAGCGTCGGGTGAATTGGTAAGCAAAGAAGCTCCAAATTGGGAGTATATCGCAACTTTGTTTATGAATTACAATTTGAAACAAAACATCAAAGAACTTGAGGTTCAATATGACCTTCAAGATTTTAAATCGAAGATAAAGTTTTTGGATGAGAGTGGATTGTACGGCTCCTATATAAGAGAAGTCTACACAGATGATGACATAGATGAATTGGAAAAATATATGGACGATGAGAGAGATAAGTTGTTCACTTTCAGTGCTTTTGATTTGATTGTCAAAAGATATTTGATTAAAACTCACGACAACAGAGTCATAGAGTCAGCTCAGGAAATGTTTATGGGGATTGCGATGCACTTGGCTTTGAAGGAAAAGGACAGAATTTACTGGGCAAAGAAAATCTACGACAATTTGTCCAGATTAAAAGTGACAGTTGCGACACCTACTATGAGTAATGCCAGAAAACCGTTCAACCAATTGTCGAGCTGTTTCATAGACACAGTTCCAGATACGTTGGAGGGAATTTATCGTTCCATCAACAATTTTGCACAAGTGTCCAAGCACGGCGGAGGAATGGGATTGTACTTTGGCAAAGTTAGGGCGAATGGTTCCGACATAAGAGGCTTCAAGGGCGTTGCAGGTGGAGTAATCAGATGGATTAAACTTGCAAATGACACTGCTGTTGCTGTCGACCAGTTGGGAGTGCGTCAAGGTTCAGTTGCGGTGTACTTAGATGTGTGGCACAAAGACATCTTGGAATTTTTGCAATTGAGAACTAACAACGGCGATGACCGAATGAAGGCACACGATGTTTTTCCTTCTGTTTGCTATCCGGATTTGTTCTGGGAAATGGTTCGTGACGACATCGAAGGCAATTGGTATATGTTTGACCCTCACGAAATTAGCACTAAAAAAGGTTACAACTTGGAAGATTACTACGGTGACGAATGGAAAAAGAGGTACAATGAGTGCGTACTTGATGAAAGAATTTCGAGACGTGTCATAAAAGTAAAAGACCTGGTTAGGCTGATAATAAAATCATGGACTGAAACAGGTACGCCTTTCACATTCAATCGTGACACGGTGAACAGAATGAATCCAAACAAACACAAAGGTATGATTTACTCATCAAATTTGTGTACGGAAATTATGCAGAATATGAGTGAAATTCATTCAATAAGTGAAACATTAGAAACAGAAGACGGAGACGATATTATCGTCACGAAGACGAAACCGGGAGATTTTGTTGTGTGCAACTTAGCATCGCTCGTTTTGGGAAATATAGACGTCAATAACGATGAAGAATTGGAAGAAGTTGTCGAAACAGCCGTAAGGGGCTTGGACAATGTAATTGATTTGAACTTCTATCCATTGGAATATGCGAAGTACACTAACAAAAAATACCGTCCAATTGGTCTAGGGACAAGTGGATATCACCATTGCTTAGTTAAAAACAACATTATGTATTCCGATGTTGGAAAACACTTGGAATTTGCAGATAAATTGTACGAAAAGATAAATTATTTTGCGATAAAAGCAAGCAACAAAATCGCGAGAGAAAAAGGCTCGTACGAATATTTTGAAGGAAGTGACTGGGAAAATGGCGAATACTTCAAATTGAGAGATTACAATTCGGAAAAATGGAATGAGCTGTACCACGATATCAAAGAAAATGGAATGAGAAATGGATATTTGATGGCTGTCGCTCCGACTGGTTCAACATCAATAATCGCAGGAACTACTGCTGCAGTTGACCCTGTGATGAACAGATATTTCCTTGAAGAGAAAAAAGGAACGATAGTCCCTAGAGTTGCACCGGGGCTTACTCCACAAACATTCTGGTTGTATGAGAATGCACACGAACTAGACCAAAACATCACAGTTGATGCCACAAGCATCAGACAACGTCACATCGACCAAGGACAATCGGTCAACATTTACATCACAACAGATTACACGATGAGAACAATTTTGAACATCTACATTAGAGCATGGGAGAAGGGAATCAAATCCATCTACTATGTGAGAAGTAAATCACTAGAAGTAAATGACTGCGACAGTTGTAGCGCATAGGAGATGTTATGAAAAAATTATTGACAATATGTTTGGCTTTGTCTTTTTTGCTCACGATAACAGGTTGTAGCAAAAAAAATGAAAGCTCTCAACCAAAACAAACCACACAACAAGTACAAAAAGATGATTTGAATGGCAAAAAGCCAAAAGACATTGATTCATCGATAAATTATGATGAATATGTCAACAGCAAGGAAAAATTAATAGGAGTAATTAAAAAATTGCACGAAACTCGTGGCAAGAGTGAAATTATTTTTCTTGGAAATGACAAAAAAGATGTCGAAAATTTTATGAAACAATACGACGATGAAGACAAGAAAACAGCCGAAGACAGTTTGGTCGTGGGAGATTTGAATTTTGTAAAAAATTCCTCGATTAATAAGCCGATTTTTTCGATGAAATTAAAATCTGTTTTGAACGAAGATTTCAGAGATAATCCTTACAGCTTGGAGTTCACGTACAAATACATCGACAAATTAAATCAGCTTTCTGAAAAAGTAAAAGGCAAAGATGATTTCGAAACGGTTAAAAATTTGGCCAAGGTGTTGATTGACGATTACAAATACGACCCTCAACTTTCATCGACATTTGGATGCGATTTGTTGTTTAACAAAGAGGGAACTTGCAATTCATTCAGTGAGCTCGCAAATGATGTGCTAAACAACTGTGGAATATACTCTGAAATATGGTGGGTTGATTCAATGCCAGACGATGTTCTCGACAAAGAGTCCAATCCGTATCGCAATCACTCAATTGACAGGGCGAAATTAAATGGCAAGATGTATTTCTTGGATTTTACGCACTCCACGATTTCTCATAAAGGTGCTAAAAATTACGGCTTTGAAAACAGACCGAAATTAATAATGGAGAAGCTTCCTGAAGTTGAACGTGGCAAAAACCAATTGTACACGGGATATTCCAAAGTTCGTGAGCCTATTTTGGTCAACAAGGGATTTTGCGATGGACATTACAGCATCGACAAACCATACGCAAAATATTCCGATTTAGGACTCGGTTGGACAACTTATGAAAAGTTGTTGGACAATCTACACCGAAATCCTTACTTCAAATAGAAATAAAATTTGTGATAGAAAATTTAAAAAATTTTCAAAAAAGCTTGACAAAAAAAATCATAGCGTGTATTATATATCCATAAGTTAAACAAATAAGCATTAACACTGATAAGAAGAGTAAGTAATGAAAGCTTTCACAGAGAGTCTCAGTATGGTGGAATGAGATAAAGAAGAGTTACTGAAAATGGTCTTGGAGTTAGAAAAGTCGAATGGCATTTGCTTTTAAACTTTTCCGGTCGCACCCGATATCTTGTGCTAGGTATGAATACGTACTGAACAATGAGGAAATACTTTTATAGTATTTTAAAATAAGGTGGTAACGCGGATATATTCGCCCTTATGTGATGAATGTCACATAAGGGCTTTTTTTGTGCACTTAAGTGTGTTGAGCGAACGAAGTGAGCGAAACAAAAAACCA